>NZ_PJPV01000099.1 GCF_002864045.1 Endozoicomonas acroporae | reverse complement strand
CAGTAATAATGCTGGCACTCTATTTGTACATTGTCGTGTCCATTCTTTTTGATATGGTCAGAATCACAGTGCGGGCAGCGAACAATATCATCAGGCCATCGGTTCTCGCGGATCATTTCATAACAGGTTTCATTGCTGATGAGATCGGAAATTCGTCCTATATTCATGAATAACCCTGCTGCTGCTACTTTTCCAGCAAAGGATAGTTCAACAGTCTGGAATCCGAAAAGAGCCTTGGTCGAAGAGGTAAGAGCATCCTTCAGCCCTTGGTCAATTTGCTGGTTACATAGCAGTCTGGAATCCGAAAAGAGCCTCGAGTTAAAGTCAGCTGTTTCAGCCCTGTCAAATCTCGCATAGCTCTTTTTAGCTTGCTAATAAATAGGGTTATGCAATATGCGGGTTAAAGGTTGTGACAAGGATGTTCCCGTAAGAAAACGTCGCATATAGATATAAATACCCTCCTTTCGATGAAGGCTCTCTAAAAGTCCTTACAGAAGGAACCATCAAGTTTACATGCCCGCTTGACTTCAATGATCCTTTCGACTGTTTTCCACACTATGGTGAAAGTGCTGTTGAACTTTTATAAGATTTCTAACATTGAAATCTATCAATACGACAGTAAATATATAAACGTCGAGACGAGCTGGCTGATGTAACGGAGAAACTTTAATAAAAAAGAGTGGTCTTAAGATGTAATTCAATATTTCAATAGTTCAATGAATAGACTTAACTTAGAGTCAAAGTTCGTTTCTGTTGATTCCTGTCTACAGGATTCTGCAGAGACACCTTTTATACCACCTTGTTGTATTACCAGTTTACAGCCAAGGATGGTCGGCTATTCTGCGCAGATACTGGGTCCATTCCGTCACGGATATTTAAATGAGGTAGTAATAAGTCAGAACACACCATCTTCTCCACGTTCGATTAATGATTTTTCAATTTCTCTTTTACCATCCACTGAAAACGAATTAGTGCCTCCTGAATTATCACCAGAAGACCTTGATGAAATTTCAGGTTGTGATTCAGCCAGTGAATCTGTTGATAATGATTTTGCATCCACAGATTTAACCTCAACAAACTCTCAACAAATAGCTCAGCAATTACCCCAGGAAAATTTGTTAGCTGATTTTTCTCAGCCATCATCACGTCCAATTGCTGTTGTTGGTCCGTTGAATAAAGACACACAAAAGAAAGCCATAACGAAAATTATTGAGTTTAAAGCACCTGAATTGTCCGGTTCTGGTGAACCCCTACACCCTACACCCGCAGCAGCCCACGATCAGTCCAAGAAAGGGAAGGCTTCAGAACAGTCCGAGCAACGGAAGGCTTACCAGAGGATTTACCAGAAGACTTATCAGAAAGCTTACCGTAAGTCCGAGAAGTATAAGGCTACCCAAAAAGCTTACAGACTGTCCGAGAAAGGGAAGGCTACCAAACGAACTTACAGTCAGTCCGAGAAAGGGAAGGCTGCCAGACGAGCTTACGAACAGTCCGAGAAAGGGAAGGCTGCCAAACGAGCTTGGGCACAGTCCGAGAAAGGGAAGGCTTACGGACAGTCCGAGAAAGGGAAGGCTGCCAAACGAGCCTGGGCACAGTCCGAAATAGGGAAGGCTTACCAGAAGGCTTACCAGAAGGCTTACCAAAAGGCCTTCAAGATTTTCGGTGATGTAGAACAAGCAAAAGTCGCTGGTAAGCAAGCTGCAACCTTTATAATAGAATCAAAGAAAGCAAAAAAATAAAATTTGGTTTCAACTTGAATTCAAGTCCATTTAGAAATCTCTTACTAGCAGGGCTTGTTGCGCTCGTTGCTTTTTATTTCAACTGTGCGACGGTATCCCTCCGTGCCGGTTTTCGTTTTTTGGGCGGCACGCCATCCAATCAAATGGCCGTCAAGATAAGGTTCATTGTTATTTGTGCTAACTTCAATAGTCCGATAATTCAATGAATCACTTTAACAAAACATCTCAACCAGAAAGTACTCTCAAGTGGTTTGATGATACTTGCACAATTAGTACAATACCTTTCCGGTTAACTGTTAACCACCGCACTCAGTGATAAGTAGCCATTTTTATGCCAGAGCGAGATGACGAGCAAAGCTTTCAGGAAGCCATGAGGGATGTACGACCATTGGTTGGCAAAAAAGGCAACAAGACGCATTCTGGCATCCATCGCAAAACGAATTCAGATATTCCGGAAAGCACTCTAAGGGCTCGCCGCAAGGCTGCCGAGCTGGACAAGCCATCCTCTGGTGCTGCACTCTCTGACGCCTGGATTGAGCCTGTCGATCCTGAACAGTTTATTGAATACTCTCAGCCCGGAATCCAGACCACAAGGCTCAGGCAACTGCGTCAGGGGACGATCCCGGTTCAGTTTCAAGTGGATCTGCATGGCTATAAGATTGATGAAGCCAGAGATCTTATCCATGAGTTCATTCAGGTTTCCCGCTACCGTGGGCTGACCTGTGTACGCATCATTCATGGTAAGTCTCACCGCAGCAAAGAACGACAATCGACGTTAAAGAGCCATACCAATCACTGGTTAAAACAGATACCGGATGTTCTGGCATTTTGTTCTTCCCCGCCTTCCGAAGGTGGCACCGGTTCTGTTCTGGTCCTGCTGAAGAGGAAATAAACCGCTAACTTTCCCGGTGCAGATAGTCACCAAAATAGATGTCCGGTTTTTTCATTCTCAGTTCATTTCGCTCCCGGGTTACATTTTCAAACTCTTTTGCCAACGGCATAAAATGGTAAAGGTTGCAGTCATCTTCCGAAGTACTCATCAGGGTTAGTCCGACGGGCATACCATGAACTTTATCATGGCCTACAGGCAGAGTAATTGCAGGCACATCAAGCAAGTTGGCCAGACTGGTGAGCTGACTCAACTGCAATGAACTCCGTAAGTCAGCCATACCGTATTGTTTCTCGCCCCTGATAATATCTCTGCTCACTTCGGGAATCGTGGGCATCAGAATAACGTCAACGCCTCGATCTTTGAGTGATTTAAGGTGCTGTTTGAATTGCTCACGGTTTTCTCTGGCAACGCGCTTCATCCGATCAGTAAACGATTTGGCCAAATTCATATTCAGCTTGAGTTCCGGATCGGCCTGGCTCCGTTGATCATCCGATAACGCGGTTGAATTAAAGGCTTGCAGTTCTTCAGAGCCAAAAAGTACCACATGGGACAGGGCCAGTGACTTGGCATTCCCGGGATTATTCTCAAGATCCATAAGATGGACTTCCTGCACATTTCTGGCCTTGCCATATTTGCTCTGCCAGCAGCCAATGGCCTCTTTGCATTTTTCAGTAACAGACGGACTGGCGATTCCCAAGGCATCCAGATCAATGGCCACACCCAACTCCTGGTAATTCAGACAGCGTTTATCCGGTCTGACACTGCTGGACGCCAGAAGCGCCTTTGCCATATCGCCAACGTTACGTCCTAAAATTCCTGACTCTACCATTGACTCCGGGTTACCTTTGTAGGCTCCCCCAGTCTGATCAAGAATCGATTCAGCACGACCTTCTGCCTTGCCACACTTACCCCCGTCAACGCCCGTTGCTGCCGCGGGTATGCGGACCGAACCACCACCATCACTGCCGATGGCAATGGGCACCAGACCACTGCTGACCGCGACAGCACCACCAGAGGTGGAACCACCGGGAATTTTAGGACGGCCATTTTTCCCCAGATAGGTATTAGCCAAAGGACCATCTTTAGGATTGATACCACTGGCACCGGCACCCAGTGCATGCTGGGTGTTGGTTTGCAGCAGGCAGAATTCATCAGAAGCCCCAAGTATATCGAGAAACCTTGTGGTTACCGTTTGCTCAACGCCCTCCCCTTTCATTCCATGGGTTGCCGTCATCCCCTTTAGATGAAATTCAGCCTTGACCGAAACGGGTATCTTATTATGTTGAAAATCCCTGGCTTGCAATGGCTGCTCGAAAATACCCTGTTCGCTGATACACCCTCTCAGTGACTCTGATAGTTGACCTGATTGGCAGGCTTTTTTAATAGCAGCTGATATATTCTCAGCATTCACGCCACACCAGTCAGACAGTGGCTTATCCAGATGGCTATCAGTCTCCCGACCAGGCTTGATTTCAGATAAAAATTGCAGATATTCAGTGTCGGTGATTGTCTCTTGCTCACCAGCGGCCCGAGGCGTAACAGCATTATCCGAACTCGCCTGGTTTATCCCCTGATCACTGAAAGTCACTCGTTCAGGCATTGAATTCGATAATCCGGAAATACGCCGCATAAACGGTGCAACGAACTCAAGACGGGACAATGGTTCAAGGACATATTTCAGAAAAGGACCTTTGTTTAAGTGGCCCGAAGGAACCAGATTCTCAGCCCGGCATTGAGGGTATTGTTTTATTTTACGATGACAGAAGAACCCGGAGTCATTAGCCTTTGATTGTGAACAGAACTCACATGCAAGAGCTGCTGACTTCGATGCTGATAGTGCAGTTGACGCATCCATTTTGACCCCTTCGTCTATATGTCTGTCTTAAGTATCTATGTGTGTGCTATCCCTGAAGTGAAATAAGTATGAATTAACTGTCATGTGAATGAAGCCACACATGATGAAAAACTGCACCGTCGCTCCCGGCGTTGCACCCAATTAGTCTGTCTTCTGATAAAACAAATACAATAACGATGCGGGTTAAACAGGGAACTTGTCTGTTCCAGCCCACTGACCAGACCAGGCAACAGTCCAGCCTGTATAGCAATAATTTTCTCGCCAGAGTTTGGACAATGAACAGTAACATTAGTTCATTGCCAATATCCCCGATATTGCCCTGCGAACATAAAAACATTCGTCACCCGGGCCTTCTCTATGACCTAGTTCCAAACAGACTGAGCAGTGGCTCTTTTCTGCAGAAAAGCACCTGTTCGATGAAGTTAGCTACTTGCTATCCCGCCCGCTTCAATTTTCTGCATTATTGACATGCTGAAGGGCATCCATATCCCCCCAGGCTAGCCCGGATATTTCATAAACTGCCCCGAATATCGCGAAGGACTTTGTCGCTCTAAGGGATTTTGTGAAGGAGCGCCGTACCGGGGAGTACGGTCGACTGAGCAAAACTCCCTTAGAGCGGCAAAGGACAAGCGAGATCGGGAGCACGTTTATGAAATATCCGGGCTAGGGGTATCTCAGTGATAACGGGATAGTCTGCCAGCAGATGCTCCACAGTAATTACTCCTTTTTTTCTATTATTGTGTGCATTTAAACAGGAATGCGCGTGCAACCATAAAGGGAATTCGGGCAATTAACAACAGGTTCCATCCCACGGTAATTTCCGCAACCAGCTTCGGTTTATCATTGACTGACTTCAAATAACCGTTCTATTAGCATGAATATCCGGCTATCAGGCCCTCAACCTGTTTCTTTGAGACATGAAAACGTCCGCCTGCACTAGCAAGAGGGCCTGTTTGATATTGGCATGGATAATGGCACGTTCACTGTCATCACGCTTGCTGCCACGATCCGAAATACTGCCCGGAACGAAGGAGTAGAGGTCATCGACGGTACTGGATGGCTGGTCCTGCCGCCATTTATCGACCGACATGTACATCTGGACACCGCTCTGACCGCCGGAGAGCCAGTATGGAACTGCAGCGGCACTTTGTTTGAAGGCATTCACAACTGGCCGGAACGGAAAAAAACGCTGACCCGTGACGATGTTGAAAACCGTGCCGCAAAAGCCCTGGAGTGGTATATTGCCCGGGGGGTTCAGCACGTTCGCAGCCATGTGGATACCACTGACCCATCGCTCACCGCTTTGCAGGCTCTGCTGAAACTGAGAGAAGAGATGCGGGAGCTGATTGATATTCAGTTGGTCGCCTTTCCCCGGGAAGACATCCCCTCCTTCCCCAAAGGCGTAAGTTGATTGCCAGCACCGAGCCCGAACCAGGCTCTATCAGTCTGGCCAGTCCAGGGATATTGACCTGAGCTGGTCGATTTAACCGGTCCCCTGCTCCCCATATTCCCGGGGGCAGTCACTTTCTCCGCGTCATTTGCAACCCTTTCCCCATTTATCTGTCTATATTGTCTGAGGCTTCATGAAACGCTGGATTCACTGAGGAAGTACCGATGGCAATAACAAGATGGCTGATTTTCACTCTCCTTTGCGGGATAACCGCACTCGCCGCCGCTTATCCTGAGGCTGACCAACAGGGCGCTGTTTATAAAGGGCTGCAAGATGTCCATACCATCGCAGAAATGCAGGGAATCAACCCCCGGGATGCAACAGTCCGATGGGAAATCGGCGACAATAATCTGCAGGAGTGGCTGCTCGCTCCCTGGAACAAACAGAAAGTGGACGAAGCCCTTGCCACTTACCAACAGCAGTACGGCTCTATCACCCAGACGGCTGCCAGAGTGGTCATTGGCGCTATCAGCAATAATTTTGATGCCTCTGGCCATCTGATTACCGAAGCTGAACGCCAGCAGCTGTTAGAGCGGGTTCAGCAGACTCAATATCTTCAGAGGTTTCACCCCAGAGCCCGGGCCATAACCATCGCCGATGCTGATGCGCAGTTTTTCCCCAGTGATGTATTTTTTACCAATAATCTGGCTCAGGCTTCCAATGTTGCCGCTAACCAGAAATCATCCAGTACGCTTATTCTGAGAAATACCCCGGTCTTTGTGCTTGGTCAGTTAACGACTATTGACTCAGCCGGTCTGGAGTCTGCCGAAGATAGCTGGGTAGCCCTGTGGCGTCCGGAGTTTGGCCTCAAGTTCACCAAGGCAAGGCATATCGCCTTTGTCGATGACTCGCTGGCGGGTGAACTTCCCGTTTCATCCCGGGATCCTGATCACCAACTGAAACTGACCGTCACCAGCCGGGTCAGAAGTCAGGACATAAACCAGCGGTTGCCTTTAGGCACCCCGGTGTACAGCCTGAGTGGCAGGTACTTTTTCGCTGCGCGGAACCATCAACCTCCGGCATCCCGGCAGATAGAATCGTCAGAGTTACGGCTTTATTCTGCCCAACTGTCCCCGGTGGAATTATCGGTTGATCCTGCGGGGAAACTGGATAACCAGGTGATACAAGTGCCACTTCCCCTGAGTTACCAGAACTATCTGAAGCAGCTGAGTAATACCCTGTTAAAATACCCGTCAGACTATGTTGCGCCGGAACACAATGAGAACCGTTACTTTGCCTTTGGCGAAGGAACCATTGGCCCTGACGGCGAAAGGGGGATGGACGCTTCCACTTTCGTCCTGAAGCTCATTCAGCCTTTTGGCAAATGGCTTCCCAGATATTCCGCTCACCAGGTTGAAGAAGGCATCAAAAACCGTCTGATCAAGACCACTCAAAATGCATCCCCGGAGGAAAACTATCAGGCCATGCTGAATCATTGCCAGGTGGGTCATTTTGTCTCGGTGGGACGTGGCAGCAATATGGCCTGTCTGGGCAGTATTACCCTGGATCAGCTGCGACAGCTCAGTGACCAGGCCTATGCAGATGCAGTAACTACCGGAGGGATGACAGATCAGGACCGTATTCCACTGCTGGCACTCAGTACCGTCGGACTGACAACCGTAGAGGATGTTATGATCAATAAACCGGCAGGTTCTATGGAATTCCAGGCAACCGGTGAAACGCTGCCGCTGTATCTGGCGGCAAAAACGTCAATGCCCGTCTGGTATATCACTGGCAAGGCGGCAGTCTACCCCGTCTTTAAATCGGGCTATCTGAGCAGCTTTATCCGCGATGGCAGATCACTGACATTTTACCGTTATTTTGAGCCTGCAGGAACGACGCCCGGTGATTGATGAGCTTCCGGACACAAACTTCAGGTAGTAAAGGAAGGCGCATTCCTGCCTTCCTGCTGTCTCATTCGGCTGATACATCACATTCCAATGAGTTTGATGAATAAGCGGAATCTGTACTTCATTGATAGAAGGAAACCATCAATGGAACCTATTAATTGTTTTGAGGTCAAATTCCGGAATTTCCATTCCATGCGTGAAAGGTTTCATTCTGAGAGCGACAGCACCACCTTTCTACCCTTCGGGATCGATTGATCGACGAGCTGGTTCAAGCGGGACTCCTCACCGCTCCCGAAGTGCATTTAACGGTAAACGAGTATCAAACCATCAGTCTCAGAGAAGTACGACGCCTCTCCATGTCGATAGCAAATGTGTTGAAGATGCCTTTTGGGAAAAACAACCATTTCAGGGTCGTAAAGTCACCCCGGCTGTTGTGCTTAACGCCTATGGGAATGATACAACGTCCCTTCGACCTGGCTTCTTCCTGCAAAAACTGTGCTTGCAGAATATTCTCCATGGCAATAGAAAAGTTACCCCGGATCAGGTCATTCAAGAATTCAACCGTAAACCGGATCGGAACAATAAGTGCAAATTAGCCTTGGCGCGCTTTATGCAGCACTGTCTCCATAGGGGCATGCCGGTGAAGGGCCAGAATGTCACGCCGGATATGGTGGTTAAGTATTTCCCGGATAGTCCGGAAGGCAAACTGGCGTTAGCAAGGTTCAAGGAAGAATGCTGCCTGAATCACCTGCAGTTAAATGGCCAGCAGGTCACGACGGAAGCAGTGTTCAGGAATTATCAAGCCGCCGGGGCAACACTGGAGCTGGCACGCTTCAAATCGGAATGTTGCCTGAGGGAGTTGTCGTTGCATGGTCGGCGGATCACACCGGAGGCAGTGGTTAGAGGTTGTCAGGCTGCCATGGCAACACTGGAGCTGGCGCGCTTTAAGGAACAATGGTGCCTCAGGGGGCTGCTGTTGAATGGCCAGCAAGTCACACCGGATGCAGTGGTTAAGGATTATCAGGCCGCCAACGCAACACTGGACCTGGCACGCTTCAAGCAAAAATGTTGCCTGAAGGGCCTTGCGCTGAATGGACAGCCGGTCACACCGGACGAGGTCGTTCAGAGTTACCCGGATAGTCCGGAAGGCAGGCTGGGGATAGCACGCTTCATAGCGGAGTGTTGCCTGCAGAACCTGCCACTGAATGGTTGGGAAGTCACAACAGATATGGTGGCCAGGAATTATCAGGCAGCCAACGCAACACTGGAGCTCGCCCACTTTAAGCAACACTGTTGCCTGATGCGACTGCCGTTGAATGGTCAGCAGGTCATACCGGATGCAGTGGTTAAGGCTTTCCCGGACAGTCGGGAAGGCCAACTTGGCAAGGCACGCTTTAAAGCAGAATGTTGCCTGAAGCGCCTGGTGTTGAATGGCCAGTTCGTCAACCCGGATGAAGTGTTAAGGGGTTTTCAGGCAGTCAATGCAACACTGGAGCAGGGACGCTTCAAAGCGGAATGTTGCCTGAAGGGCCTGACGTTGAACGGCCAGCAGGTCTCACCGGATGCTGTGGTCAGGGATTATCAGGCAGCCAGGGCAAAACTGGAGCTGGCGCGCTTTACAGCGGAATGTTGCCTGAGGGGCCTGACGTTGAATGGCCAGCCCGTCGCACCGGATGCCGTGGTTAAGAATTATCAGGCAGCCAGGGCAATACTGGAGCTGGCGCGCTTTAAGCAACAATGTTGCCTGAAGGGCCTGGCGTTAAATGGCCAGCCGGTCACTCCGGATGAGGTGGTCAGGGATTTCCCGGATAGTCCGGAAGGCAAACTGGGAATAGCGCGTTTTAAGCAATACTGTTACCTGAGGGGCATTGCATTGAATGGTCAGCAGGTTACATCGAATGAGGTGGTCAGGGGTTATCTGGCAGTCAAGGCAACACTGGAGCTGGCACGCTTTAAGGAACAATGCTGCCTGAAGGGGCTGCTATTAAATGGCCAGCAGGTTACCCCGAAAGAGGTGGTTAAGGGGTTTCAGGCAGCCAGAGCGACACTGGAGCTGGCGCGCTTTAAAGCGGAATGTTGCCTGAGGGGCCTGCCATTGGGCGGCCAACAGGTCTCAACGAAAGCGGTGGTCTCTGCTTATCAGGCAGTTTCAGCAGTACTGGAGCTGGCGCGCTTCAAAGAGGAATGTTGTCTGAGAGGCCTGACATTAAATGGCAAGCTGATTACAACGGACGAAGTGGCCAGGGGGTTCCCGGACAGCCCCGAGGGCAAACTGAGATTAGTGCGTTTTAAGGAAGAATGTTGCCTGAGGGGCCTGACCTTGAATGGTCAGCAGGTCTCACCGGATGCGGTAGTTAAGGGTTATGAGGCAACCGGGGCTGTGCTGGAGCTGGCGCGCTTCAAAGCGCATTGTTGCCTGAAGGGCATGCTGTTGAATGGTCAGCCGGTCACACCGGATGCGGTGGTTAAGGTTTGTGAATGCGGCGGCTGGTTACTTCAAAAAGCCATTTTTTATGCTCAGCTGGCATTGAATGCCAGGGAATTGGACAGCGCCTGTCCGGATGACCAGGAAGTATTGGCAGCGTTTAATGAAGTACCCGGTAATCATTCTGCAAGGCAAACCAGGTATCTGATGCTAAGGCTGCAACAATCTCAGCGGGACCATGAAACCGGTGAAGCCCGGGGTTTGCTGCAAGAGGCCTGGCAAATCTTGAACAGCGTATCGGTCAAAGGTGCAGAGGAACTTCGACTGGAATGTGTATTGACATTCATGGCTATGTATTATGAGCTGCCAATCAATCACCAGAAAGTGTCAGCAGAGCAGGTATTGCAATCCATCAAAACCCTGAGAAGTTCAGTTCAGACTTTACGCCTGCATTTCTTCTTCATGGCGCACTGCTGCATCACGAAACAACCTGTAGATGGACAGGAAATCCATGAGGAACAGGTTCTGGAGTGTCTGCACAGTTTTTCTGAAGGCAGCAAGATGTTCCATGCTTTAGGCTGCTGGTTTGAACAGTCCGGCCCCGAAGCCAATGTCATGGATGAGATACTGTTGCTTCGGGAAAATACCATAGCCCTCGACAGTGATTGGCAGCTGTGAGATGAGTTCTAGGAGGCTGTCCGAGAATAGCGCCCGTAGCGAGGATGGCAGAAAATTGAGGATAAAAAGTCGGAAATTTTTAGTGAATAGTGGTTCTATTTACTAAAAATTTCTGACTTTTTAGACCAATTTGCTGCCACCGCAGTAGGGCAGTCTATTCTCGGACAGCCTCCTAGCGCTAAGCTTTTCAGGCTCTCAGGTAACTGGCTTGCTTTTAAGAATGATCCCCGGTTGTGACGATCAGGCGTCTTCCTTTAATACACGACGATATGCTGTGAACTGATGACCAAACGTATCAATGCCTTCCTGGCGAAGTGCAGGGGCAAGATGTGTCAGGTAGTGATCCAGCGCACCCTGCCCGGACACTCGATAGCGAATGGAAAAACCCGTTGAATAAGGTCGTGCCGTCAGCTGATCATCGACCGTCAGCTTCAGTATTTCCGCACTGTGAAACCCTTCTGCCTTCAGCACGGCATCAACATGTGGCTTTAGCCAGGCCCTGAACTCATCCACAATTTCATTATCCACCAGACAATTGACTTCATAGATAATCATGAACGCCCCCTTCTTAAATACTCATTTGCGAGTAATGGATAATAGTGGATAAATGGCAGAAAGGCAGAAGGTCAGACTTTTCGCACAATATTTAAACCATGCCGGATGGGCAGCAGCACACTCTCAAGGTTTGGGTGCTGATAAATGTAACGATTCAGATCGGCAATCACCCGATCACGCTCCTCCTGAGGGTCAAGCACCTTCCCTTTCCAGAGGGCATCATCAATCACCACAAGCCCGTGAGGGTTCAGCATGGGCAGTACCAGTTCCAGATAATCGCGGTACTTCTTCTTGTCTGCATCAAGAAACACCAGGTCCAGTTTTTCCGCTGTTAATTCCGGGATAGTATCCAGCGCCCTGCCAAAGAGCACTTTGACTTTATGACCATGGGGAGACCGGTCAAAAAACTCTTGTCCAATGGCAATGGACCGTGGGTTGGTTTCACAGGCATACACCACGCCATCATCGGGCAAACCTTCTGCCATGGATAGCGCTGCGTAGCCGGTAAACATACCAATTTCCAGCACGGTTTTACTGCGGCTGATCTTAACCAGCATTTTCAGGGTCTGCCCTACCAGCCGACCGGAGAGGTTAACGGGGTAACGGGTTCTGTCCACCGTGGCCTGAGCCAGCTCGGCCAGAAGCGGAGACTCACCGGACGTCATCGTCTGGCAATAGCTTTCTATTGCTGGATCAACCATCCAATCCATGCACTGTACCTTTCTTAATAAAAGAACCTTGATAAAAAGGGCACTCTCCATGAAGATGAGGCCACAACTTATCAAGCGTTGAAAAATCAGCGGCGAATTTTAAGCGAGGGTGCCATGACAGAAAAGCCCATTATTGAGATAGAGTACTGCAGTCAATGCCAATGGCTGTTGCGTTCTGCCTGGCTGGCACAGGAGCTGCTAAGTACCTTTAGTACTGATATAGGGGAAGTTCGGTTAAAGCCGGGAACAGGCGGTATCTTCATCATCAGGCTCAATGGCGAAGAGATCTGGGAACGGAAAAAGAACGGCGGTTTTCCTCAACCTAAGGAAATCAAACAGAAAGTCAGGGACGTGATTGCCCCTGAAAGAGATCTTGGCCACAACGACCGTTGAGGGAGGTCAGATTCTTCTAAGGAATTGGCCCGAAATAATTCCGACATTTCTGAGCCTCGAAACTCCGTTCGTCCTGAGCCTGTCGAAGGGCGTGTACTCCGGCCTCGATATCGTGCCAGTCACCCTTCGACCGTTCATCCTGAACGGAGTCGAAGGGCGCTCAGGATGAACGGAGACCGAGTTTAAAATGTCGGAATTATTTAAGGACAATTCCTAACCTCACCTCTATAAACCCTGAGATAAACCCTAAACCCAGGCGCTCTCTTTCTTGCGGATTTTCAACATCGGCAGGAACAAACCAAGCAGAATACCCAGCAATATTGTACCACCACCAAAGAGATACCAGCGCAGGCTGGTGTCTCTGAGCAGCTGACGATTTTCCGCCTGCAGCACCTGCAACTGGTTTTTCAGCCGTTCGTTTTCCTCAACCAGCTGCTGGTTACGACGATCTATCGCCAGGGGCTCAGCAGAAATATCCTGAAGTCGTTTCAGCTCTACCTGCTGGCGATCCAGTTTATTATCCGCCTTGCTGAGTTCGGAGGTTACCTCTTGCAGCTGACCATCTCGTTCAATCAGGCGTTTTTCCAGCGCTTTATTGTCCTCAGCCATTTTACTGGCCCGATCCAGGGCCGCGGGTAACTGGCGAAAAGCCGGTGGGTTGGTCATCAGATATTGTGTCGGTACATAACCTTCCTGATCACCGTATTTCACTTTACTGAAGCCCTTGCCAGAATTTTCTTCCAGCAGGACCAGCGAAGTGCCGGTCTTCAGTCCACGGTGCAGAATCCGGTATTCATTACCGGGTCCGCTGCGCATGGGCACATAGGTAATATCAGTGATATATCGTGTCTCAGCACAGACCTGCCCGATCCATAACAACCCGAACAGAACAGCCAGCCAATGTTTTTGCATTTTCACAGGTATCAGCATCTCAAATCACGGCAGAACTTTTTTAAATGGCTTAACGATAACTTGTCGATAAACGCCAGCCTCAATATAGGGATCTGCATCTGCCCAGGCCTGGGCTTCGGTTAAGCTGGCAAATTCGGCAACCACCAGACTCCCGGTAAAACCAGCCTCTCCCGGATCATTGCTGTCTATGGCAGGACAGGGACCGGCCAGCACCAGCTGCCCTTTATCCTTTAATTGCTGAAGCCGCTCAAGGTGAGCGGCGCGCGCCTTCATTCGCAATGGCAGGCTATTATCGACATCTTCACTGAAAATAGCGTAGAGCATTTATTTCTCCTCAGTCTGAATATGTTTTGAAATCACCAGAAACTGACCAATCACAAACAGGAATGTCAAAATAAGGCTGCCGAACACTTTGAAGTCCACCCAGATATCGTGGAAGGTAAATGCCACAAAAAGGTTGGCCGCCCCCAGAAGAATAAAAAATATTACCCAGCTGATGTTCATCTTGAGCCAGATATTGTCCGGCAGTGTCAGGGCGTGTCCCATCATCCGTTCCAGCAGGGTCTTTTCACCAATAAACTGACTGCCCAGAAAAGCAACCGCAAAGATCCAGTTGACGATTGGGGTTTTCCACTTCAAAAAGGCTTCATCGTGAAACGTCAGTGTCATGCCCCCAAACAACATAACCGCCGCGAGAGTAACCACATGGCTTTTTTCCAGCGCACGGTTTTTCAGATACAGGCTGCCGTACACCAGAATGGAAGCAACCATCAGCACCAGAGTTGCGCTGAACGGTCCACCCAGTTCAAAGTCATTTGCCCCCAGACTGACCGTTCTCGGGTCCATTTTATAGACGACAAAGAAAAGAATCAGAGGAATAAAGTCAATTATTTGCTTCATATTTGGCCAATCAGAGTAGAATAGGAGGCAGCAACTTATCACCCCGTTATTGAATAACGGTCAGGGAGTTTGAGCCTGCTGGCAATAACAGTCAAACTACATAATAAACTAATTGAATTTCAGGGTAAGAGGCAATTTTGATTTCCATTGATTTACACAGCCACACCACCGCTTCCGATGGAACTCTTGACCCAGTTGAACTCTACCTCCGGGCTCAGGAACGACAGGTCCATACCCTGGCCATTACCGATCATGACACCGTTGCTGCCCACTACTTCCTCAGAGACCACCAGCCTGAGGGGGATATTCGATTAATCACCGGCATTGAGCTCTCCACTACCTGGTCCGGTGCTGAAATTCATATTGTCGGTTTGAATTTCTCCCTTGATCACCAGGACCTGGAGCTGGTCATAAAAGCCCAGGGCGAGTCCCGCAGAAAACGCTCACATCATATTGCCGAACGACTGGCCCGCCGTTTGCCTGACTGGAGCGCCGATCAGATTTTCCGCAAAGTCCTTGAGGTTGCGGTTGAACAACAGCAAAACAGCCATCATGGCTTTATGCTGAAACCGGACGACGTGCAGATTGGGCGACCACACTTTGCCCGCTGGCTGATCAGTGAAGCACGATGCCATGATATGGATGCTGCGTTTCGCAAGTACCTAGATAACAGCAAAATTGGCAACCTTAAAGCCTTCTGGCCAAAGATGAGCCAGGGCGTTGCCTGGATCCGGGCACTGGGAGGAACGGCCGTTCTTGCCCACCCCGGAAAATACCGGATGACCGCCACCAAACTCCGGGCTCTGATCAAAGACTTTACCCTGGCAGGGGGGCACGCCATGGAGGTTCAGGGCTCTAACCATCCACACAGTCAAGTAGAGCAAATGGCACGCTACTGCCGGGAGTTTAACCTGATGGCATCACAGGGCAGCGATTTTCATAACCCGGACTACCCATGGGTTGATATTGGTCGACTGCCTCCCGCTCTCCCTGCCAACCTGAAACCGGTTTGGGATATCTGGACATAGCGCCTGCTGTGGCCGGGGAAGAAGTTGTCATCATCGCCGTGTTGTCTGATTCATCAGTAACACCCGTGAGTGATCACAAACAGACATGTGAGCCCCGCTGAAGTGCATTCTGAATCCCGGCGAGTCCCACTGGCCAGCTCTTCTTTCCTGTTGACCTCAGTGTTATGATTCGCCACCGCTTTTGCGCAATCACCACCGTGCTCTTTCGCTGAAGCATTACTCTTTCGGCTGAAGGCTATTTTTTTAGCTAAAGGCTCTTTTTAGCTTAAGACCCTTTTTTGCTGAAGGCTCTACCCCTTCATCGCTCTGAATTATGGCCGACAAACTTTTTTGCTTGTCACCACCCACACACCGGGCCATAGGTAGAGTGAATAACCCTGATGCTGACGATTGCCATGAGCCAGTTCTTTCAGATTCACCCCGACAACCCGCAACTGCGCCTGATCCGTCAGGCTGTTGATATTATTCGCGATGGTGGTGTGATCGCCTACCCTACCGACTCAGCCTATGCCCTGGGTTGTCACATTGGCGATAAAAAGGCGGTTGAGCGCATCCGGAAAATACGCAGGCTGGATGAAAAGCATAATTTTACCCTGGTCTGCAGAGACCTCTCCGAACTGGCGACCTATGCCCAGGTGAATAATACGCAATATCGAATGCTGAAAAATCACACACCGGGTCCCTATACCTTTATTCTGAAAGGGTCCAGGGAAGTGCCTCGACGGTTGATGCACCCTAAGAGGAAGACCATCGGCATCCGTGTACCTGAAGGCGCCATTGTGCAGTCACTGCTCAGCGAGCTGGGCTGCCCCATTATGAGTTCAACACTCCACTTGCCTGGTGAAGAGTTCCCCATGATGGATCCTTACGATATCCGCATGACGCTGGAACCCCAGCTGGACCTGATTATTGATGGCGGATTCTGTGGCATGGAGCCGACGACGGTGGTCAGCCTGATGGAAGATGTCCCGGAACTTCTCAGGGTCGGCAAAGGTAATCCTGAGCCTTTTATGATTGATTAGTTTTTCTTGCGGTAAAGCAAGTATCAGCTGTTAGTTCACACAACTATCCATGACATGCCATGATGTGGAATTAACAGCAAAAACTATGTTTCTACTATTCAGAAAAATCGTCTAGGATTGTTATTCTGATTCAAAAGCCTGAATACCATACTGCATCCAACAATCGCATCCAACAATCAAGAACTAATTAGTGAATAGCCGAAATCAATCAATTAACGAAGCATTTATCAAACCATGCCAATATCAGCAGTCAAAAAACCGGAAACCAAAAGATACCAAAATAAATTATTCATAATAATCTTTGGATTTCTTATACACCCTTTAGATATTCAGGCTGGACTTGGTATAAAAAACACCTATCAAACATCACAGCAACACTTTTCTCAAGCCTACCCGGACTCTAATGAAAAAATTGAATCAAAAGAAGTTAAAGGTGAACTTCCTGATATTATTCTTACACCCGGAGAAAAAAGAAAAATCGTATTAAAATCACTCACCCAACAAACCGTCGACCAGGCCAGTTCCACAAACAAAATTCTGACACATTACGCCGTTAAAGACCTGGATTTATTAAATGGACCAACGCAGTCACCCGACCACAGCATTCTGAAAAGCCTTGGAACCCCGATTACCGTATCCGGAGAAATCATGTTAGCCAATATGCTGATTACTCCGACAACCGATATCAACGTACTGAAAAAAAGACAATCCACCATTCAATACCTGATCGATAATCCAATAATCATGGCCAGGCTGGAGAATCATTTACAACGGTTCTCCGCCAATGAGGATGGCATTATATCTCTGCTTGACCCCTCCGATACTGTCTATAAAGGACTTTTCCAGAGCCTGGATGCTACCACTCAGTTTGGTATGAACCCGAAAACCAGCAATGAAAAAGAAGCCTCCCGTCGTTTTATTGAAAGCCTTAATTTGCTGGGTCTCGGGTTTATGCCTACCTACCTTTATTACAATTCATCACATCCATTGCATCTGGTCAGCGGCTTGACACTTTATGGCCTGACTCTTTACCTGACACAACGAAGTGCCAAAAGAGAGAGGAATTATTACACCTACGTAATGGAACGTAGCAGACGCCCGGGTCTTGCCTTATTTGAAGCCAGAAAACTCTGGATGACCCTTGAGAACCATCCACCGTTTCATGAAGTGCTGTTATCCTACCCGGAGCTTGCCAGGCTGGATTACTCGAAAGAGTTCCGGGAAATGCTCGCGCTACTGAAAGAGCCTCCTGAAAGCCCTGTCCGTTCCACCTGGCACTACTACACCTCTCATATGGGGTGCTACCACATGGCATTAGAACTGATGCAAAAGTACAAAAGCTCTATGTTATACATCCTCAAGGCCGTGGGTGAAGTGGATGCCTGGCTGACCATTGCCAGACTGGTAAGCCAGGGTCAGCAAAGAGAAAGCAACCCAATTACCTTCGCAAAATACATTCCGGAATACGCTTCACCCTACTTGAGACTTGACCGATTCTGGAATCCACATTTATCACCCGCTGTAGCCGTGCCAAACAGTATTGAAATAGGCGCGCAATTACCGTTGAACACCATCATTACAGGCCCTAATGCCGCCGGAAAATCAACCAATATGGAAGGCATTGCCATTGCCGTCCTGCTGGCTCAAACCTTTGGAATTGCACCAGCGCACCATGTTGAAATAACCCCGTTTTCACTGATCCATACCCATATGGATATCAGCTCAGAGGTGGCTGCCGGGCTGTCAACCTTCAAGGCAGAATCGGTGAGAGCTATTGAACTGATGGACCATATTGAAAACATGGCAGAGTCCCAGTTCAGCCTGACACTGATGGATGAGATTTTCAGCAGCACCAATCCGATAGAAGGTGAGGCTGGCACTTATGGCTATCTGAAAATCATTTCCAACAACCGGAACTGCATTAATATCTGTACAACCCACTACCCCAGACCCACATTGCTGGCTGATGAGTACCCCGGAATATTCCAGAACATGCATGTTCACGCAGACATCACCAGCGACGGCAAACTGGTCTATGACTACCTTTTAAAGTCCGGTTTTTCTGAACAGCATATTGCCATCAAGATTCTTGAAGATGAGGGCATTCAATCAGAATTTCTTGATATCGCCACTGACATCATCAAATACCCGGAACGATACCCTCTTCAGAACCGGAGGCACTAGTAAATGGTTTCAATGAGTTTGGCGGGTTGTCGTGCCTCCGCACTCCGTTCGTCCTGAGCTTGTCGAAGGACCCATAGGGCCTAAAGGCGGAAACTCCGGACTCTGA
Organism: Endozoicomonas acroporae; assembly: GCF_002864045.1. Lineage (GTDB taxonomy): Bacteria > Pseudomonadota > Gammaproteobacteria > Pseudomonadales > Endozoicomonadaceae > Endozoicomonas > Endozoicomonas acroporae. The sequence goes on along the minus strand of NZ_PJPV01000099.1, from coordinate 1,808 downwards.
TAGATCGTGCCAAGCACCCTTCGACTCCGCTCAGGGTGAACGGAGATTGTACACGTCAAACTCATTGAAACCATGTACCAGGAGGCTGACCGGGAAAAACGCTTTATCAATGCCTTGTTCAGGGGAGCATCCCGTCTTTTGATACTGACAAAAAGACCCATCACATTATTGGCCACTAAAGCCAGTAATTCGCGGCAGGGAATACTGTCTCGCCCCTCTTTCCCCTGGATTAAAACTGTCGTACCCTGTCCTCTCAGGACTAATTTGGGAGAGCCCTTTGAGCGCTGTAGACCCTCAGTCGCGTGTTTTATCTGGCATGCGACCCACTGGCCGATTGCATCTTGGCCATTATCACGGTGTTTTAAAAAACTGGCTGGCACTGCAACACGAATACGACTGTTTTTTCTTTGTGGCAGACTGGCATGCATTGACCACTCACTATGAAGATACCCAGCACCTTCAGCAACACATGCTGGATATGGTCACTGACTGGCTCGCCGTTGGTGTGAACCCTGGCTCTTCCACCATTTTTATTCAGTCCCGGGTACCGGAGCATGCCGAACTTCACCTGCTGCTTTCCATGATGACACCGCTGTCATGGCTGGAACGGGTTCCAACGTACAAAGACCAGCAGGAAAAACTCAGAGAGAAAGACCTTTCTACCTATGGCTTTCTGGGATATCCCCTCCTGCAAAGTGCTGACATTCTGGCCTATCGGGCAGGCAGTGTGCCTGTGGGCGCGGATCAGGAAGCCCATGTGGAGATTACCCGGGAAATTGCCCGCCGTTTTAACCATCTCTATGGCCGTGAACCCGATTTTGAACAAAATGCCGAAATGGCCATCCGGAAAATGGGCAGAAAGCAGAGTGAAATATATCGGAAGCTTCGCAAAAGCTATCTGGAAAAAGGCGATGAACAAGCCCTGGAAACAGCCAGGGCCCTGCTGAAAGAACAGAACAATATTACCCTGGGTGACCAGGAACGCCTCTTCGGTTATCTGGAAGGCACCGGCAAGGTTATTCTGCCAGAGCCACAGGCATTGCTGACACCGCAAGCCAGAACGCCGGGGCTGGATGGACAGAAAATGTCCAAGTCCTGCAACAACACCATCAGCCTCAGAGAGAGTGCTGATGAGGTGGACACCAAGATCCGGAAAATGCCCACGGACCCAGCCCGTATTCGCCGGAATGATCCGGGCGACCCCATAAAATGCCCGGTATGGCAGTTCCACCGACTCTATTCTGACCAGCAACGTCAGGACTGGGTACACAGTGGCTGTACCAGTGCCAGCATCGGTTGCCTGGACTGCAAAAAACCGGTCATAGAAGCGATCCAGGCCGAGCTGGAACCGATACGGATTGAAGCCCTGGAACTGGAAAATAACCAGGATGTGGTCAAGAGCATTATTACCGAAGGGTGCGAGAAAGCCCGCGATGAAGCCCAGGACACCCTGAAGGAAGTCCGCGATGCCATGGGACTGCACTATCGTTAGGAGGCTGACCGAGAGTTGGTATAGTTCCTCTCTGGACAGACACCACCTCTAGCATGCATGATGGAACTGATCAGTAAATAAGCCATCTAACCTCCCAGGAGCCTGTCGGACTTAAGCGTCCGTAGCGAGGATTGCGAGAAATTGAGGATAAAAATTTCTGCTTCTGAGGAGAATAGCGGGGCTATTTGACGAAGAAGCAGGAATTTTTAGACCAATTTATCGCAACCGCAGTAGGACAGTCTTAAGTCCGACAGGCTCCCCCGGCCCAGCAAGAGGTGAACTGCCCATGACCACGGAAGCCGTGGCCGAACAACCA
>NZ_PJPV01000098.1 GCF_002864045.1 Endozoicomonas acroporae | reverse complement strand
ACACAAAGAAGCAAACAGGTCAGTGATGTTGGAGTATTTCTGACACGCAACTGTTTTTTCTACATCGGTAAAAAAAGCGTTAATAGGAAAGTGATAACAGTAGCCAGTTTTATGGCAGTGGTAAGAATAGTTTGAATTACATCGGGCTTTTTTTGCTATGAAAATGCAATTCCCGGACAGCCGCTTAGGAATTGTCTTTTAATAAGTTCCCGATTTCCGTTCACCCTGAGTGCTGTGCTTGTCGAAGTATCGAAGGGTCGTGCCACCGAACTTCGATACTTCGACAAGCTCAGCACTCAGTCCGAACGGAGTCAGGCAATGAAAATAGGGAAGTTATTTCCAGACAACTCCTTAGCGCTGTTGGTGCGGCAAATATGACAGAACCCGGGCCAGATAAAGGTCATGCCTGGTACTGTGGCCATCGTCTCTGTAATTGGAGACGGTAGAGCAGTTCAAAGCCTGACCATAGTGTTTGGTCGTCTACTGGAATGACAGAAGTGTAGTTTGATATCTACCTTAAGATGATCGATTGAAGTAAATATTATCAATCAATCGGGCTTTGCCTAAATAGCCAGCAGCAAGAATGACCAGTGACTGCTCATTATGCGTTGCGGGCAGCAGGGTTTGTGGATTGCAGATATTAAAGTAATCCGGCTTGAACCCGGCCTGGGCCATGTGGGCAAACGCATTTCTGCGCAGCAGGTCAAAGTCGGTTTCGCCCGCCAGAATCGCGTCTCTGGCTTGTGTCAGGCAGCGATAAAGAGCGGGTGCTATTTCTCCGCGCTCTTGTGGGGTCAGATAACCATTGCGAGAACTCATGGCCAGACCGGTTGGCTCACGGGCGATTGAGGCACCAAGAATCTCAACCGGCATCACCATATCTTGCACCATTTTGCGAATGATGGTCAGCTGCTGGAAATCTTTCTCGCCAAATACCGCGATATCCGGGCGCACAATGTTGAACAGCTTGGCGACCACCGTGGCAATGCCCCGGAAGAAACCGGGTCGGGTATTCCCGCAGTGCATACCGTCAAGGATATCGACACTCACATGGGTATGGTTTTCGCTGCCTTCCGGATAGATTTCATGGGTGCTGGCGGCATAGAGCAAATCAACACCGTGATCCATCAGCAGCTGCTGGTCCTGCTCCATGGTTCGTGGATAGGAGTCATAGTCCTCGTTGGGGCCAAACTGCAAGGGGTTTACATAGATACTCACCACCACAAAGTCGCAGCTTTGTTTGGCTTTTTCCACCAGGGTCAGGTGCCCACCGTGCAGGTTACCCATGGTCGGTACAAAGCCAATGCGCAACCCGGCCGATTTACGGGTGCCAACGATATCCTGAACTTCAGCAATAGAGTGTACAGTTTGCATGATGGATACTTTCCGTTTAGTCGAATCCGTGTTCCGGACCCGGAAATGTGCCGTTCTTGACGTCTTTAACGTAGGCAGCGACAGCATCCTGGGCAGAACCACCTTCAGCCATAAAGTTTTTCACGAATTTGGGTTTGCGTCCGGCGGTCATATTCAGCATGTCGTAGATCACCAGCACCTGGCCGTCCGTGTCAGCACCGGCACCAATTCCAATCACCGGAATCTGAACGGCACGGGTGATTTCCCGGGCCAGCACCGAAGGTACGCACTCCAGCACCAGAATGGCGGCACCGGCCTTTTCCAACCCGATGGCGGCTTTAATCATGGCATTGGCGCGGGCTTCATCCCGACCCTGAACTTTGTAGCCACCCAGAACATGCACTGACTGTGGTGTCAGGCCAAGGTGGACGCAGGAAGGGATTCCCTGCTCACGCAGGCGGGTAACAATGGGTGCCAGCCAGGCCTCACCTTCCAGCTTGACCATTTCAGCACCCGCCTGCATAAGACGGGTTGCGTTGGTCAGCGCCTGTTGCTCATTGGTGTAGGAAGCGAACGGCAGGTCGGCCATTAACAGGGAGTCACCCGCTTTGGTACTGACACAGCGGGTGTGATAACACATGTCGTCCACAGTAACAGGAACCGTACTGGTGTGTCCCTGACAGACATTGCCAAGGGAGTCACCAACCAGTATCACTGCCACGCCCTGACTGCTGGCCAGGTGAGCCTGGGTGGAATCGTAGGCCGTCAGGCAGGTGAATTTCTCACCCGTTTTTTTCATCTCGGACAGGATACTTAGGGTGACTTTAGCCATGGGTAAAGACCTTGATTAGTTGCTGTCGCGGATTATACGAGAAGTGTGAATGCTTGTCAGTTAAGGGCCTGGCGCAATAGTCAGGCTGCACTGTTTCCAGAGTACGGGTTTGCAAAGCCAAGCTGTTAAAACCATGGATAACGGTCAGCAATAACATTCAGCCCCTGGTACCCTAGTTCATCCACCATTGCCTGCAACAGAGTACCATCCGGAAGTTCAAGATCCGGTGCAACATCCAGCAGAGGGCACAGCACAAAATTGCGAACCTGCATCTGATAGTGAGGAACGGTCAGTCGTTCTGACTCAATGCACCGGTTGCCAAACAGAATGATATCCAGATCCAGAGTCCTCGGTCCCCAGCGTACCGAGCGCACACGACCATGGGCGTTTTCTATCGACTGCAGGGCATCCAGCAGCCTGAGCGGTGCCAATGTGGTATTCACAGCCACCACCGCATTGCAGTAATCGGGCTGGCCGGGGGGGCCAACCGGGTCACTCCGGTAGAGCCTGGAACAGGCAGCAACCGTTATTTGAGGCATACTGTCAATGTCATCCACGGCACGTTGCAACTGCAGGTCTGGTTGCTCAAGGTTACTACCCAGTGCCACATAGGCGGTTTCTGCCATCAGGACTCTCCGGACTGATGTGCTGACGAGGCATCACCACTGCGAGGCTTGCGCCTGCGCCGTCTGCGTTTATTGCCCTGCTTTTTCTGCCCGCCATGGCTGGTAAGCGACCGGATCATGGCATGACGACCATGTTCATCCAGCTCCTGTATTTCTGTCCACCATTGACCGGCCGCCGACAGGTTTTCACCGGCTTGCTCCCGGAGTACCAGGAAGTCATAGGCAGCACGAAATTTGGGGTGTTCCAGCAAGGTTTCAATCAGTTTGGGTTGTCTGCGTTCCAGTCGAATCTGCAGATCCCAGATATCACGAACCACCATGGAGAACCGGCGGGGAATCGCGGTGTGGTGACACTGGTTCGTGATCACCGTCATGGAAGCCTGCTGGAATGCCGGAACAGGCGGAATACCCTGGTCCATAAGCTCTCTGGCCATTCGCCTCATGGGTGCCCATAAAAGTGCGGCGAACAGGAACGCTGGTGTCACAGGACGATTCTGTCTGACTCGTTTGTCGGTACTTTTCAATGCTTCAATAATCAGGTGACCGGCAAGTCTGTCCTGTTCGTGCAAGCAATGCGCTGTGGCTGGAAACAGTGGACCAAACAACTGGTATTCCTGCAGTAATTCAAACGTACGTACACCCTGACCGGACTGCAGCAGCTTCAGAACCTCATCAAACAATCGTGCAGCTGGAATATCGTGCAACAACTGCCCAAGATCCCGAATGGGTTGCTCGGTTTCCGGTGCCATCGTGAAGTTGAGTTTGGCTGCAAACCGTATGGCCCTGAGCATTCGAACCGGGTCTTCATGGTAACGGGTAACCGGGTCGCCAATCAGTCGCAGGGTACCGGTGCGAATGTCATCAACCCCGTTGCAGAAATCCACCACACTGAAGTCACGACCATCGTAGTAAAGGGCATTAACGGTAAAGTCCCGGCGCATGGCATCGTCTTCTATGGTGCCATAAACATTATCCCGGAGAATTCTTCCGGATTCCGAGTGGCGGGACTTTTCCTGACCATGGTGCTGTTCATGGTTGGCTCGGAAAGTGGCTACCTCAATCATTTCACGACCAAACAGCACATGAACCAGTTTGAAACGTCGGCCAATCAGTCTGGAATTACGAAACAGCCTGCGGACATCTTCAGGACTGGCATTGGTCGCGACATCAAAGTCCTTGGGGTGAAGATCAAGATACAGATCGCGGATACACCCCCCCACCAGATAAGCTTCATAGCCCTGGCTGGTTAACCGGTTAATAACTTTGAGCGCATTGTCGTTGATGTAGCGACGGGAAACCGGATGTTTATCCCGGGGGATAACGGTTTTCTGCGGGTCGCCCGTTACCTCAAATGTGGGCCGGTGGCGTTTTGACCGATTTCTGTTACGCATGAGCCAGAAAATAAGTGTGCCTCCAAGCACCAGGACAGCCATTGCTGTTGTAAAACTGTACATTCCGGTGCCTGGCATCATAGGTTTTGCAGGATTTGTTTAAGTTGTGTAAAAAAAAGTTGCATGGATAAAGTGGCTTACCGTGGTTGTTTGTGGCTTTGACCTGCCTGATCAACTTGACCTGAAGGGTAGGTCCGTAAGGATCAGCGCTTAGGAATTGTCTTTTAATAAGTTCCCGATTTCCGTTCACCCTGAGTGCTGATCTTGATCGAAGGGTCGTACCACCGAACTTCGACAAGCTCAGTCCGAACGGAGTCAGGCAATGAAAATAGGGAAGTTATTTCCAGACAGCTCCTTATCATAGCACCGCCGCTGTTTTCACTCCATTTGTCTTGACATCAGTGACAACTGTTGTCGGTTTTTATCAATAAAAAAGTTACCGTGATTCAGAAATTTCACAGTCGGCAACCCGAAAAAATCCTGAACTGAAAATTCAGTACCAGTTGCCACCGGAGTGTTGACCAGAACATCTCCGGCCAGAAATTTTACCAGACGATGTACTAATAATTAATTACAACTGGTATTTACGTACTTCTATTTCTTCACTGGTACTGGGAACAAAATCACTTTTCTACTTGTCAGAGTTGTCGGTACGTCCATAAAACTTTTCACAACGTAACGAGAGGATAGTAATTATGAGTATCGAAGCTTTGGGCTTGTTTGGTGGTAACCAATACCTGTTGGTGCACACCACAAAAAACAAGGAGAAAGTGGATGCCGGTGATGACGTTCTTAAAAAATTCTTCGGTTCGAATCAGAGAACTGTTTACATCAAACCTCCCATAGAACGACTGCTAACGCCTACCCAGCCGGTGGGCGACGACATCAAATTTGGTGCCACCAGCAGAATTGATGTGGTCAAGGAAATGATGGCCGAGCGAAATCTGCTTCAGGATGCTTCTATTGAGCAGGTATTGCCCAGAGTCTATATCAGTTTTGAAAATGGCCTGCGGGTCAAACCTGACGGACTTGTCGACGTTGCCGGCGCTTGCATTGAAATCGACGGCAAATCTTACTACGGAGAGTCCGAAGAGATCCCTGTTCGGGTCAATAAAGAGCGCATTAGCATGATGACGGACGAGATCCGCAAAGAATTGGGTCCGGATGCAGATGTTTACGATTTCAAATCCCATTATCACACCCTCAATGCAAAACAGAAAGAAGCTTTCAACTTGATGATATTTGGTCACAGAGATGGTTGTGACGCAAAAGACGCGGTGCCGGAGCCACAGGTTGCAGGCCTGCGCCAGAGGGTGATAGAGGAATTGAAAGACCAAGGCGTCAGGGACTACTGGCGGGCATATACCGAGGATCGCCTGACCCGTAAGCAGGGACTGGCTCAGGCAGTCAAGAACGCCGTGAACGATTTCATCAGTAAGCAGAGCGGTGAAGATAAACTGCGACTCGTCCAGACCCTGAAGCAATCCCTGATCAGCCGGGGGCTACCTGCATCCCTTGGGGATCGCTATGGGCAAACAATATGGATGCGTGATTACGGTATTATGATCGATACCCTGAGCAAACAAGACGTCGCCCGCCCTGAGGCCTTCAAACAGCTGACAGACTCTTTGGCATCCATTGCCAGCAAGCAGTTCGACAGTGGACTGATTCCTCAGGTAGTGATTCCAGACCCGTATTTGAGCGAATTTGTCTATCACCGGGTGTTGGGGGGAGACACCGGGCATGGCTGGTACTACGATCTGCGTGACTATATGAAAGAAAAATTCCCCGAGATCAGCATGCCCACTCTGGATTCGGAGTCCCTGAAAACCATCGCACCGGAAGAACTGAAGACCATACTCAACCAGCTTTATGCTAACTACCTAATGGCGAAAGATACGGGTGACCCGGGTGTACCCAATCCGACCCATACCTTGAGGGGCTTACTGACCGATACCCTCGGCACATTAACGCCGGGCACCACCGACAGTGAAATTCACTTTATTCGCTCCATGACCAAACTGCTGGAACTTGCCGGCACTCAGGAGCAAAAGGACGACGTCCGGAAACTGGTTCCCAACCTTGCCCATGCCATGGCTTACCTTGACAAACAAGTACTGGACCCGGCCAATGGCTTGCCTCAGGGTGGCGATAACCGTGATATGCTCGACACCTGGATGTATCAGAAACTGCTGTGCAGTAATGCCTGTTTTCTCTATCAGGGCTTCACCGGACTGGCCCATCATCTGGAAGAGATCGGCCCCCAGCTTAAGATCGAACTGAGTAAACATTTCCCATCCGGGACAACACCCGTTTCCGGCTTTATTTCCGCCTTGCTTGATGATGATCCGCAGGCCGTCAGCGATGAACTGGCGAAGTTCAAACAGTTAATTAAAGAAACCTTCCTCTATAACCAGGACGACAAATTTGACCCGAGGGACTTTGTCCATTCGGATAATCCCACAGGCCGCGAGTCCATGAACAAACCCATGGAATATATCTCCCCGCTGGTTAATGCCAACAAGGATTTTCTGGAGGGTAAGGAAGTCAACTTGCAGGGGCTGGCACTGGCTATTGAAAACGGGCTGATTCAACCGGAAGATCACCCGGCGGTGGTAAATCTAATCAGATCACAACTGACGAAAGCTGGCCTGAAGGTGTTCTCTCCCATCAATATGGCTAACAATGACGAAAAGGACATGCTGATTAAAAGCAAAGGTTTCCTGGTATGGCCGCAGATCGAATACCGGATAATTGATGCTCTGACCAATCACATGGAGAGTACTCCAGAGGTTAAAGAGCTGTTGTTGGAGTTGCACGAGGCAGGTGAACGTCGCAATGGATTACATGAATGGTATAACACGTATGAATCCGTGAAATCCGTAAAATCCGGGGAGTCCGAGAAATCTGGGGAATCCGGGGAATCCGAGAAATCCAGGGAATCCAAGGAGAAGAAGGAGATAATCGTTTATGGTGGAGGAGCCACTGGCCAAGCCTGGTCAATCATGTTGATGGACAAGGCACTGAGTCCTGCCAACCGGGCGGATGCCGAAGAGGCACCGAATCCTGCCGACCTGATGGATGCAGAGGAGGTGTCGAATCCTGCCGACCTGACGGGTGAAGAGGCAATGGAAGTCGATGAGAGTGCCTGAAAAAATAGCGCTCATCCATCCGGGTGCCCCCTGAGGAAGGGGAGACAAAAAATTGAAGGTGAAGATTCCGTTTTGTGAGGTGAATTTAGGTTCTATTTGTCGCACAAAACGGATTTTTTTGTTTAATTCTCTGCCACGACTATGTGAATGCAGGAGCAGTTACCGCATAGGGCAGTCTATTCTCGGTCAGCCTCCTGATACATGGTTTCAATGAGTTTGACGTGTACAATCTCCGTTCACCCTGAGCTTGTCGAAGGGTGATTGGCACAATACATGAGGCCGGAGTTCACGCCCTTCGACAGGCTTGGGACGAACGGAGTGCGGAGGCACGACAACCCGTCAAACTCATTGAAACCATGTACCAGGACACCCCCATCTATTGACTCCAAAATGATTTATTGTTGAGCTGAGATAAGAGCTACTTTATAGAACAGTCGAGACTTGCAATGAGGCTCTGATAAAGAGTTTTTCTTTTTCTCAGGAAATCTATAAATGAACGTTTTGATAGGAGAATACGCTAATGAGTTCAAATCATCAGAAGAAAGTCGCCGTCATTCTCTCCGGGTGTGGTGTCTATGATGGTGCTGAAATTCATGAATCTGTACTAACGCTACTGAGTATCGAACAGCAGGGAGCAGCCTATAAATGCTTTGCTCCTGATATTAATCAACACCACGTCATTAACCATTTGACCGGGGAAGAAAGCCAGGAACAACGGAATGTTCTGGTGGAGGCCGCCAGAATAGCACGGGGGGATATCGAACCCCTGGCAGCTTTGAAAGTCGCTGACTTTGATGCACTGATTGTCCCGGGTGGCTTTGGGGCAGCGAAAAACCTGTCGGATTTTGCGTTTAAAGGCGCTGAGCTGCGTGTGCAGGTTGATATGATGGTTGCCGTTAAGGCGTTCTCGGAAGCCGGTAAGCCAATTGGCCTGATCTGCATTGCTCCGGCAATGGCTGGTCGTATTTTTGCAGAAGGTGTTAGGGCAACCATTGGTAATGATGCAGCAACTGCCGAGGCAATGGAACAGACCGGAGTGACTCACCAGCCCTGTGCAGTTGATGAAATCGTCATTGATGAGACCCATAAACTGGTGACCACTCCAGCTTATATGTTGGCACAAAATATCAGTGAGGCCGCCGCAGGTATTGGCAAGCTGGTCACTAAAGTGCTGTCAATGACCAGTTGATGATGAGCTGCAAGCCTGAAAATATGCTCAGGATATGAATATTTTCAGGCATTCGCTCTTCATATTTTTATCTGCGGCCAACTTGAACAAGCCGTTCGATGTCTACTCTCGGCAGATAACCCAATGCAATGGCTGATTTGATGATCCCTGCGGGCTTAATATCGCCTTGATCCCCGTAAAAATCGAGCAGTTTATCGAATATTGAGGAGCATTCCTTTAATTGAATAAAGTTCCTGACATGGAGAGATTCTAATGTATTTGTGGGGATCTTTGCATTCCGTAATGAATCCTCAAATATTGGGTGCCGGAAAAGAGCAAGAATTTTCCCTTCATCACGGCCTATATTGGCACCCAGTATTAAACAAATAACGCTGCGATGTCTGTAAGGCATATCTTTAATGCCAAGGCCACTTTCCCACCGATTCCAGTCCCAAAGGTCAGGATCTGTCGGGTTATTGCTGGCTGGTTTATTTGCCGCAGTACCACTGACAACCGATGGCAACACTCCGGTTTGATCCTCAATATAATTGATCACCCTGTCCAGAAGGCTGGATAATTGTTCTTTATTAAGATTGAACTCACCATTGGGATTAAGCTTACCGTCACTGCAATACCGGATAATACTTTGTCCGAATACAACAGCTGCACTGCTGTCAGGATTTGTACCCTTTGCAACAACAACTGCACGGCTATCAGGATTATGTGTACTTTTTGCACGATTAACTGAAGATGGCAAAAGGGGCGGTTTTCCAGCTGAAGCTGAAGGATGCATATCAGAAGTCCCCGAGTATTTAATTCAGACGAATATGCTCAGGCTGTGAATATTCTCAGCGGACCGCTAATTATATATTTATCTCTACGCTGTCAAGTTAAAAATCTTGTTAATGCCTTCTTCCGGCAGATAGCCCAATGCAATGGCTGATTTGATCAACCCTGTGGGCTTAAGCTGAAGAAACGTTTCGGACCCACCTGCGCAGATAGTAAACAGTTCAGCTAATATTTTTGAAGTTGAAGCGCCTTGGTGTTTTTGAAGAATGTCCCTGAAGTCGAGAGATGTTATATCTGTTTTTAAATTCCCTGCCCGCAATGATTCTTCAAATAGTGGGTGCTGGAAAAGAGTACGAATTTTACTTTCATCAGCCCCTATATAGGGGCTAAGTATGTCAAAAATGAGTTTGCGATAACGGACATGCAACAATACATTCAAGCCAAATCCTTCCGTACTGAAAAGCCTACTCTCCCAATTATTCCATTTCCAACGGTCAGGATTTGTCAGGTTATTGCTGGCTGAGTTTTGTGCTGGACCACCACTGACAATTGATGGCAACTCCACTCCGGCATTCTCAGCAATATACTTGACTGTCATGCCCAGAAGACCGGATAACTTGTCTTTATTAAGCACGCCCTTAGAGTCTGAGCAATATCGCATCATAATGTTAGCTACACCAACCGCTTGCATGCTAGCAGAATCCTTTGTGTCCCCTACGCAATAAGGAGAGGGCGGAAAAGAGGGTAATTCACCAACCGAAGCTGAGCTTTTCATGTTAGATCACCATTAATATTTCATTCAGAGGAATATATTTTGTTGGACAACTAACCGGCAAAAATGTTCCATATTGATAATGACTGAGAATCCAGATGGGGACTAACAGCCTCCTTCTGATACCCAACAATCCCGTTAATCCAGGATGACGCCTGCCCTGAAATAAGCGCTAATATAGCGGGTGAAAGATGAAGGTAGTTGAATACCTTCCAGTTTACAGACCGAACCCAGGCAAGCCGAAATAATAGAGAGCCAGATAACTTTCATTTCTCTCTGAAAGCAGGGGTGTCTAGGCGACCCCGTAGCGAGGATGGCAGAAAATTGAGGATAAAAAGTCGGAAATTTTTAGTGAATAGTGGTTCTATTTGCTAAAAATTTCTGACTTTTTAGACCAATTTGCTGCCACCGCAGTAGGGCAGTCTATTCTCGGACAGGCTCCTAGGTAAAGGCGCTGGGCATCCAACGGCCTTACGGCCGATGTCGGACGAAAGCATGGCAGAAGCTCGCCACTGTCTGCAAACACGTACAGCTTACGCCCGATTAAATAAATGACCGATACCGAGTGACAGAGGCTTTTGCTGCTCTGCCAGTCCTCAAACCGGGATAAGAGACACAACTCTTAAGTGGGCAGGCGTTTTATTGAATCAGCTGAAAGAGGTTGAGGGTTCAGTGCGCCTGGTGTCAGGTAAATCAGTATGTTTTTTGACAAAAAGCCATGGCGGACACAATATTACCGCAGAGAAATACGCTGCTACGATCTGACAGGCTATGTTTGTTCAAAAAAAAATCAATCATTCGAGCTGTAGCAGCGTTTATGAAATATGCGGGCTAGGTCAATAGTTCTATTGTTGTCATCCACAGACGATTCTCCAACTGGAAACAGGTAATCCCCGAAGAAACCATGCAGTCACCTTCCTCCTCAGTAACCACAGACACTCCATCCCCGTTAACATCCACTAAAGCCAGAAGGCACCGGCCAGCAAACAGCCGAAAACAAGAAAGAAAGCGATCCATGTCAGGTTACCAGGTGGAACAGACAACAACGGGCACTGGAACATTTCCAC
>NZ_PJPV01000097.1 GCF_002864045.1 Endozoicomonas acroporae | reverse complement strand
GGCTATGCTCCCTACGTTGCGCCTTGCATAGCAACTGCCCACTTAGCCAGAAATATACGATTCCATTTGGCCAACTACTTAAATGATCGGCTGATTCTCAGCCGATCACTATTCCTTTCTATAAGAATACAAATCCAAGCAGCACCACACCCAGAACCATCCGGTAGATGACAAATGGCATAAGCCCGATACGGTTGATAAATGCCAGGAAGAAATGCACACAGAGCCAGGCACTGACAGCCGACACCAGGGTTCCAAGGGACAGTGTCGGCCAGTCCACCGGCACCGTGCTTTCTGCCAGATCCAGCATCAGCAGGCTACCCGCCCCCAGAATCACAGGAATGGACAGCAGGAACGAGAACCGGGCAGCCGCATCACGGGTAAAGCCCATCATTAACGCGGCCGTCATGGTAATACCAGAACGGGATGTGCCCGGAATCAGCGCCAGCGCCTGGGCAAAGCCAATCAGCATCGCCTGCCTGAAAGACATCTGCTCCAGGGGTTGAATACGCTTGCCTTGCAGATCTGCCCAGCCCAGCAGGGCACCAAAAATCAGGGTGGTACCGGCAATAACCGCAACGGTCCGCATCGCCTCATCCAGCCCCATTTTTTTCAGGGCCAGACCAAATACCACGGCCGGCAATGTGGCAAAAATCAGATACCAGCCAAGACGGCTGTTAACGGTAGCGCCCTTCCCCACCAGAGAGCCCAGCCAGTCACGGGCAATGGCAAAGAGGTCTTGCCAGAAATAGGCAATGACGGCAGCCAGCGTACCAATGTGCACAGCGACATCAAATGCCAGCCCCTGGTCCGTCCAGCCAAGCAACTGAGCGGGCAAAATCAGGTGGCCCGAGCTGGAGATAGGAAGAAATTCGGTAATGCCCTGGATCAGCGCCAGGATAATGGTCTGTAGAGTGTCCATAACGATCCGTCCTTGCTTAACGTTCTGATTTTTTCAGAGCTACCTTATCCCGAAGATACACCGGCATGGCCTGCTCCGCAGGCAGCCCTTTACCCCGTTTAAAGTCGGCAGCAGCCAGCAGGGCTATATCATGGGCCCTGGGCCAGGCTTCAATCTGACAATCAACCACGGTGGCCGACAGTCGATGCCTGAATGCCCAACCAGTGCCCATCCCGAACCAGTACCCATCCATAACCGGTACTACAACGTTTTCTGGCAGGGTCACTATTTCCGCAGCAACCGGCACCATTAAGCCATCCGACTCGGAAAACGCCCCCCAGTAGACCTCATCCATTCTGGCATCAATGGCACTCAACACTTTTGCTGCCTGGTGCTCCCTGAGCCCCTGCTGAGCCAGAGCCGCCAGCGTCGAGACCGGAACCACCGGCAGATCAACCGCAAACGCCAACCCCTGAACCATGGCGGTCGCCACCCTGAGGCCGGTAAATGCCCCTGGCCCCCGACCAAAAGCCAGGGCATCCAGCTGCTTAAGGCTTAAGCCGGCCTGAGCCAGAACGTCTTCAACCATTGGCAGCAGATCACGGCTGTGTCGGCGGGGAGTCAGCTCAAAGCGTTCAATCACATCGCCATCAAGGTTAAGGGCAACAGAACAGGCTTCCGTTGCGGTATCAAGAGCAAGCAGTTTCATGGGGAGTCTTTACTGTTTTGGTGAGTCAGCAACAAGGCCAGGGGGCTATTTTGATAAGACTGGCAGTTCATTACAACCGTATTTTCAGTCATTACAAAAAAGCCGGTGGCGCTTTCTCACACCCCCGACTTTTGTTTTGATCAACAGTCATTGCCGAGGCAACAACATCAGGCAACTATCTCACTCAGGCGAGAACAGGCTTCAGCGCGTCCAGCACCTGCTGTTTGATGTCATCAACAGAGCCGACACCTTCAATGCGGCTGTAACGGGTATCGCCACCCACTTGCTGATAGAACTCAACCAATGGCGCAGTCTGGTCATGGTAGACCCCAAGACGCTTGCGTACCGTCTCTTCTTCATCGTCTGCACGCTGCACCAGGGCTTCACCGGTCACATCATCCTTACCCTCTTCTCTGGGTGGATTAAAGACCACATGGTAAGTACGACCACTTTCCGGGTGCACGCGACGGCCACTCATGCGCTTGACGATTTCTTCATCATCAACCGCGATTTCCACAACGTGATCAATGGCAACACCGGCATCACGCAGGGCTTCTGCCTGGGGAATGGTGCGCGGGAAGCCATCAAACAGGAAACCGTTGGCGCAATCACTTTCAACAATACGCTCTTTGACCAGGGCAATGATGATGTCGTCAGAAACCAGCGCCCCGGAATCCATGACGGCCTTGACCTTGTTGCCCAGTTCAGTACCGTTTTTGATCGCAGCCCGCAGCATATCCCCGGTAGAGATCTGGGGGATACCATACTCTTCCATGATAAATTGAGCCTGAGTCCCTTTACCGGCGCCCGGTGCACCCAGCAGAATAACGCGCATGAAAAGCTCCTGTTGCCAGCCATCCGTTCTCTGCTGCAAGAGATCGTATTATAGAGACATCGTCTGGCTTGGAATGTGACAAATTTATTGACGTATTCAATAAAAAGCGGACAAGCATATACAGCCGGAAGCCCGGTGACAAGTTTGGACTTATCACTGGAACTTGGTACATGGTTTCAATGAGTTTGACGTGTACAATCTCCGTTCACCCTGAGCGTCCTTCGGCTCCGCTCAGGATGCTCGGACGAAGGGTGCTTGGCACGATCTATCAAAGTCCGGAGTTTCCGGCCTTCGACAAGCTCAGGACGAACGGAGTACGGAGGCACTACAGCCCGTCAAACTCATTGTAACCATGTACCAGGAACCAATATTAAAATTACTGCTTTTCAACCACCACGCTACCGATGGAGTAACCTGCCCCGAAAGAGCAAATGACACCTTTATCCCCCGATGTCAGATCCAGCGAGTGTTTATGAAAGGCAATGATCGAACCGGCTGAACTGGTATTAGCGTACTCATTGAGAATCACCGGCGCTTCCCGGGGCTCTGGCTCACGGCCCAGCAGCTTGCGCGCCACCAATTGGTTCATATTCAAGTTTGCCTGATGCAGCCATAAACGGCTCAAATCACCGGGGGTAAGCGCAAGAGACTCAAGGTGATCAGAAATATGCTTCACCACCTGGGGGCAAACTTCTTTAAAGACTTTCCGGCCATTCTGGACAAACAGTTTGTCGGGCTTGCCGACACCGGTTTCATCCGCACGATTCAGAAAGCCAAAGTTGTTACGGATATTATTGGAGAACTGAGTCCACAGGTGACAGCCGAGTACCCGGTAGCCATCTTTCCGTCTGGCAATGTCTTCACTCTCCAGCAATACGGCAGTACAGGCATCACCAAAAATAAAGTGACTGTCCCGGTCACGGAAGTTCAGATGACCTGAACAAATTTCCGGGTTCACCATCAATACCCGTTTTGCAGACCCGCTGCGAATAGCGTCGACGCCAGCCTGGATACCAAAGGTAGCCGAAGAACAGGCGACATTCATGTCATAACCATAACCACCGCCACCGAGAAACTGCTGGATCTCAACGGCAATGGCCGGGTAAGGGCGCTGCATATTGGAACAGGCGACAATAATCATATCCACGCCGGATGGCTCTACCCGGGCCTGGGCAAGAGCCCCTCTGGCGGCATGGAGTGCCATTTCGCACTGGACAGAGATGTCCTCATTGCCACGCTCGGGAATTCGTGGAACCATTCTCTGCGGATCAAGAACGCCTTCCCGATTAACCACGTAGCGGCTAACAATTCCGGAGGCTTTTTCAATAAACTCACTACTGCTTCTGGCCAGCGGTTCCAATTCGCCGGCGGCTATGGCCTCTTTGTTGTTTTCATTCTGCTGGTCGACCCAGGCATTGAATGCATTGACCAGCTCATCATTACTGATGGCCCCCGGCGGGGTATATAACCCGGTACCACTGATCACGACTTCCGGCACAATCACTCCATCACATGCTTATTGTCTTTTATTTTTTGCATCTTATAGCAGGGTAATTACCAAGGGAACTAATAAGTAACCAACCTTATGAAATTATCGTTTCTGGCGTCAGGGCTTACCGGTTCCCCGCTTTTGTCTTGATGCCTCCAGCTCCGGGCTATTCCCCCCAAGACTCCAGTTTCCGGGCTCCTCCTCTTCAATGACCACCCAGACCGCCTGCTGAAAACGATCTTCACCACCTGCTGCAACCTCCACCAGCAGCTTAGAGATTCCATCCATCACTTCCTGTTTCTGGATTTCATTAAACAGCCCCTTGACCGTTTTCACAGAGACAAACGGCATAAGCACTTACCTCACAATAAATATCGACCTTCACAGATTAGCTGAAAAAGGAATAGGGGGAAGATTTCAGAGCCCGTAAAAAAGCACAGAAAGAATGCTCAAATTAAACGAGACCTGCCCAGTATAGTTCGACCGGTTTTAAATCACCTGAAACAACACTGAAAAAGCATCCAGACGATTAAAATCAAGGGGGGGAGGGGGAACTCTTTGAGGTTTATCGAATCAAACCACTGGGGATAACTGACCATATAATGAGAGAATTAGAAAATCTTATGATCTCAATTGCCACAGTTGACCATCCAACGCCCGGTGTGCGCACTGCTCCTGACCCCACCAGCTTATTTAACCATGGCAGATTAATGTTAAGGGCTGTTGATGCTTGCAAGGGCAAATGGCACGGCTGGGAAACAAAACCAGTTACGCTGTTGAGTCCCCATTGCAAAAACCCTTTATCTGAAAATTTGGGAAGACCGGTATTCAGGGCCGCACCATGGGTAGTCACCATGTTGCAACCAGTGGATGCTATCAAGTTAATATGGGCCTATAAAAGAGATGCTTTTTCAGATAGTACCGGCAATTGTCAGCCTTCAGACACACACAGCGAGCGGTTAAAAAAAATCACTGACCTGGCAACGCTTGATACAAAATTAGAAGAAATATATTGCCAGAATAAAACGCTCTTTCCGGACACCACCTCCGGACACATCGGCTGGAAGGGTTATTTGTTCCATCAGTCGTCCCGCAGAAAAAATGCCGACACAACCTACCCGGAGGTTATTTGCCACCTTAATTTTGGCCTGATGCACTGCGGGTATCTTCTCGATTTTACCAGAGAATCAACCTTTGCCCGGGTTGCCAGGATGATGCAGAACATTTTGCTGCTTGAACTGGAAAACAATGCCAGCGCCCTTGAGGAATTTCGTCAACCTGTGCAGCTGTCGGTCTTCGATAGAGAACGGGGTGCGCTATTCCAGCCGGTGAAACTGCAGCGTCATGAAGTGGAGGCGATTTCGGCGAACGCCAGGGCATTCTCTAAATATGCGCATTCCATGGGTTGGGACAGCACACTGTTCAAGGTGCTGTCCAAGTCCGGTGGTGATCGCTTTCTGCAGCTACTGACCAATATTCCGGAAAGTGTCAAAGCCGTGGCAGAGACAGATAAAAATCCGGAACTCATAAAAATATTAACAACTCCGGGTCTATTGGAGTCACATAGCCTGCCTGAATTACTGGCAGCCATAGAACATGCCCGACTACTTAACGTCAATATACCGGTACAGTTCCTGAAAAATATCGTGAACACGACAACTATCTACCTTGGTGAAATAACATATTTCAGAAACCAGGATAAATATCTCTACCTGGAGATGGATTTACTCCCTAGGGATCGCATAAAGGAGCTGAAATCGATGTTTGCCAAGCAAGCGGTGCTCTGCAGAAAGGCATTAACGAACAGATTGTTTGTCCCAATATTATTTAACGGTAATACCAGCGCCGACTACAATCCATTAGTCACCTGTCTTCTGATTGCCCATGGTACCAGGATCAGCTTTCAAAACACCCCCCGTCAAACAATTAATATTCTCTGGCTGTTAATGGCAGCCCGGTATTTCTGTAGAAAGCATTGGTTGACAATGGATGAACTCAGGATCCTCCGCCACGAGCTACTGTGGCAGCTTCTCTGCAGCGAGATGACTCATACGAAAAATTACTTCACCAGTATAAATCCGGGGCAAGTGGCTCCCCCTGAGAAAACACTGAATAACCTTGATACGCTTATGGACAATCTGGAAACGCTGTTAGCCAGACAATCACTAACTACCGACGACAGCTGGGTTGAAGATCAGTGCCGGGAACTGATCGGAGAAGAAATATATGACCAATTCTATCTGGACGACCAGGTCGATGAGCGCAAACTGCAGGACTATCTGCAAAGTGGCCTATCACCGCTGCGATTTAATGATGAACAGTTAATGGACCATATTCGCTACATGAGCACCATACCGCTGAAAGAGTATGAAGCCGGCAGCCATATAGAGATTTCTCACAAAATACGACGGGTACATAATTTCTGTGTTATCCGGTTGCCAGACAAAGAAGTTGGCCCGGGCGAATGGCTGGATGAATTTCTGGCCGCCCCGCCGGACTTTGCGCCAGGTGAACTCCGGGATGTTGATTACTATCCTGCAATCACACGGATAGCGGGTCGGCATTACTACCAGAACATCCATCCCACCAAAGCCAAATTCATACTGGCCGGGAGCGCAGGCTTAAAAACCGGTTTCCGCAAAGTTCATGGTCTGGATCACGCCCTGCGTACACAGCTGGCGACCGAGTTTCTTGTGGAGGTATTGCCTCACGTTCATGCTCCATTTGCGGAGCTACTGAAAAACCAGCCCCTGCTACTGGAATTACTGCCCATTGCCGAGCTGTACCACGATGCGGTTGCCGAAGATGAACATAAAGAGTTAGAAGAGCGTCGTGCTGCTGAACTGTTCCAGCGTGATATGCAGGGTTTGCATCATTACCCGGATGAACTGATCGGGTTAGTAACCAGTGCCCTGAAAAATAAAAACAGTAACAAGATGCAGCCGGTCAGGGCTCCCTTCACCAGTGACCAGCAATGCCCGGCGAGGGAATTACTGCTTCGTCAGGTGCTGCGCTTTGGTGATATCGTCGATATTGTCCGGGTCATCCCCTGCCGGGACGATTTTCCCGCGATCCGACTGACACCAGGTTCTGCAGAGCCCGTAGAGAACCGCCACTTTAACCCGGAAGCCATTGAGTTACTCCGCGTGGTCAATAAACCAGAGTTTACCCTGCTGATCCAGGCAGCACTGCTGAGCTTCAGGCATCTGGCCTGCATTACCGGAGGCTGGCACCACAAAGACGCCAATCCGTTCACCACGCAATACCATTTGCCGGTGGATAACCATCAACGGCGGTTGCTGATTGAACAGGCGTCTGATCCGCAGCAGTGCTTGCGTGATAATCTGGATGATCTGGTCCGGTTGGTGATGGCCGAAAAAGTCGGCATCAAACCCTGCCTGACCGATCACCCCAAACGCTCGGACAACCCGCCCCTCCCCGATTGCTGGGACCCACAAACCGGCTCAGCCGGTGCTTACCGAAGGCTGCACAATGAACAGGAACTGCGACAGATTGAATTACCTGAAAACATGACCCTGACAGAAAAAATTATCGTTGCCGCGGATAAACTGAACAATGAACAGAACCACACAGTGTTCAGGCTATCGTCTGCCACCCGCAATGGTATGCAGTCAGAAATGATGCGGTTGCAGCAGAAGGGCATCCTGCCAGCCATCGGTACACCGCCGCAGTCTGAGCTTGAGCAAATATTCCGGCAACCGGACTGTGTCGGTGCCCGAATACTGCATGAACGAGGGCTTATGGTGGTGTCTGATGAACATGAAGGAAGGATCGTTTATCGAATGCAGCCTAACGGCCAACGACAACAAAGAAAGAGGCGGCACGATGAGCTTAACCATGACGCCTGCTTCCACGATAACGGCCCTGCCCCTAAACAGGCTGCCGTTATGCATTGACAGTTCCCTGCCAGCGGATTTTCAGACCCGTTTGTCGCCGCCGCACAACTGCATGGATGCAGGAGCCATGTGCAGTTGCTGCGCAGGGCAGTCTATTCCCGGTCAGCCTCCCAGACCACTGCATAACTACTAAAAAAGCGGTGTAGAGTGTCAAATCACGGAGCAGAGGAGGAACTATTTGATAGTTATTGAATCAAAAGTACTGAATAAACAGAAATTAATAATCACCTTATGACTATATCTTCAGTTGATCAGACTCCTGCGCCCGGTTCTCGCCCGGCTGATGATATTGTCAGCTTATTCAAGGATGGCAGATTAATGGTTCGGGCTGTTGATGCACGCAAAGGCAAATGGCTCGGCTGGGAAACAAAGCCGGTTACCCGATTAAGTCCTCAATGCAACAACCCCTTAACTAAACATGGTGAAGAGCAGGTATTCAGTGGGGAGTCATGGGTAGTGACCATGTTAGGACCAATAGAGAGGAATGAGGTTGAGCTGGCATGGGCCTATAAGCATGATGCCTTTACCGATGCTCAAGGAGATTTTCAGCCGGACAAAACACATTCCAAACCGATAAAAAAAATCACGGATTACGTCACCCTTAACATCAAGATGGAAGAAAAATATTGGCAGAGCAAAACCATCTTCCCTGATACCATAACCTCCGGGCGTATTGACAGCACAGGTTACCTGCTGCATCAGTTATCCAGCAGGAAAAACATCGAAAAAACCTACCCGGAAATTATTTGCCGCATCAATTTGGGTCTGATGCACTGCGGATATCTTCTCGACTTTAACCGGGAAGCTACGTTTGACCGGGTCGCAGATATGATGCAAAACATTTTACGGCTGGAACTGGGAGATGCCGCCAGTGCCCCTGGGGAATTTCGCCAACCTTTACGGCTGTCGGTATACGATAGCGAGCGGGGTGTGCTATTCCCACCGGTAAAACTGCAGCGCCATGAAATAGAGGCGATTTCGGCAAACGCCAGAACATTCTCGAAATATGCTCAAACCATGGGCCAGGCTATCACGCTGTTTAACGTACTGGTGCAGTCCGGTGTTGATCGTTTTTTGCAGCTGCTGATCAATATTCCGGAAAGTATCAAACCCCTGGCAGAGGCAGAAAAAAATCCGAACCTGATAAAAGTATTATCGACCGAGGACATATTAAGTAGCTTACCCGAATTACTGGAAGCGATAGAAAATGCCCGGTTGCTTAATATCAATCTACCTGTGCAGGTATTGGAAAGATTAATTGATACGTCCCTTTTCCCTGCAAGTGATTTAAGAGACTTCAAAAAACAGGGAAACTGCATTTTCCTGGATAGGGATTTATACAGGGATCGTTGGCAGGAGACAAAACCGACGCTTGGCAAGCAAGCGCAGATTTGCAGGAAGGCACTGATTAACAGGTTATTTGTCCCAATATTGTTGCAAGGTCATTGTGATTATTACTCTGCGCACAACCCATTAGTCGTCTGTCTTCTGATTGCCCATGGGACCAGGATTGACTTTCAAAAGCGCAATGTTGACGTAGCCGATAGCCTGTGGCTGTTACTGGCAGCCAGGTATTTCTGTCTGGAGAATTTGTTGACCCTTGATGAATTCAGGATTATCCGCCACGAGATTCTTTGGCAGATTAGCTGCAACAAGATGGTTTATACGAATGGCTTCATCACAGAGATTCAGCCGGGGAACATGGCGTCCCCTGAGGGAATCCCGAATACTCTGGCTACGTTTATAGACAATCTGAAAAAAGTTTTGGCCCGTCAATCGGTATCCACCGGAGCCGACTGGGTTGAAAATCTGTGCCGGAAACTGATCGGCAAAAAAATATACCAACAGTTTTATCTGAACAAAAATGCTAATGGGCAAAAATTGCTGGATTACCTGCAAAATGGCTTATCGCCGCAGCGGTTTAATGATGAGCAGTTAATCGAGCATTTTCGCTACATGACCACTATCCCACTCTCAAACAATCCATTATTCAGCATCTTAAAGCTTTTTCACCGAGAGCCCAGAGTAAATAATTTCTGTGTTATCCGGTTGCCTGATAAGAAAACCGGCCAGAGCGAATGGCTCAACAAATTTCTGACCGCCCCACCGAACTTTGTGCAAAGTGAGCTTGACCGTATTGACCACTATCCTGCCATCACCCGGGTAGCGGGTTGGCATTACTACCAGAATCTCCATCCCACCGTAGCAAAAATCATACTGGAAGGGGGCAAACCCGGTTCCCGCAAAGTTCACGGCCTGGATCACGCCCTGCGAACCCAGCTGGCGACCGAGTTTCTTGTGGAGGTATTGCCTGACATTCATGCGCCATTTAAGGAACTGCTGAAAAACCAGCCCCTGCTGCAGGAATTACTGCCCATTGCCGAGCTATACCACGACGCAGTTGCTGAAGATGAGCATAAAGATGTGGAAGAGCGTCGTGCTGCTGAACTGTTCCAGCGTGAAATGCAGAGTTTGCATCACTACCCGGATGAACTGATCAGGTTAGTATCCAGTGCCCTGAAAAATAAAAACAGCAACAAGATGCAGCCGGTCAGGGCTCCTTTCACCAGTGACCAGCAATGCTCCGCAGACGAATTACTGCTTCGTCAGGTGCTGCGCTTTGGTGATATCGTCGATATCGTCCGGGTCATCCCCTGCCGGGAGGATTTTCCCGCGATCCGACTGACGCCGGATTCTGCAGAACCCGGAGAGAACCGCTACTTTAACCCGGAAGCCATTGAGCTACTCCGCGTGGTCAATAAACCAGAGTTTACCCTGCTGATCCGGTCAGCACTGGTGAGCTTCAGGCATCTGGCCTGCATTACCGGGGGCTGGCACCACAAAGATGCCAACCCGTTCACCACGAAATACCGGTTGCCGGTGGATAACACCAAACGGCGATTGATGATTGAACAGGCATCTGATCCGCAGCAGTGCATGCGCGACAACCTGGATGATCTGGTTCGGCTGGTGATGGCAGCGAAAGCGGGCATCAAACCCTGCCTGACCGATCACCCCAAACGCTCGGACAACCTGCCCCTCCCCGATTGCTGGGACCCGAAAACCGGCTCAGCCGGTGCCTACCGAAAGCTGCACAATGAGCAGGAACTAAGACAGATTGAATTACCTGAAAATATGACCCTGACAGAAAAAATTATCGTGGCAGCGGATGAATTGAACCACACAATGTCCCTGCTA
Source organism: Endozoicomonas acroporae (assembly GCF_002864045.1). GTDB lineage: Bacteria > Pseudomonadota > Gammaproteobacteria > Pseudomonadales > Endozoicomonadaceae > Endozoicomonas > Endozoicomonas acroporae. The sequence continues at coordinate 30,964 of NZ_PJPV01000097.1, read as the reverse complement.
TCGCCTGCCACCCGCCACGGCATGCAATCAGAGATTGAGCGGTTACAACAGAAGGGTATCCTGCCCGCCATTGGTACGCCGCCACAGTCTGAGCTTGAAAAAATATTTCGGCAGCCGGACTGCCCCGGTGCCCGTATACTGAATGAACGAGGACTAAAGGTGGTGTCTGATGAATATGACGGAAGGGTCGTCTATCGGATGAAGCCGAACGACCAGCAGCAACAAAAAAAGGCGGCACGGTGAGTTTAACCATGACGCCTGCTACCGTTAAGGAACAGTCCTGAAATAACTTCGAGATTTCAGTAAGCGCTGCCCGCAAGAGACAGGCCGCCTGTGCTTTTGTAGTTAGCGGCTAGCACATGGTTTAAATGAGTTTGACGTGTACAATCTCCGTTCACCCTGAGCGGAGTCGAAGGGTGCTTGGCACGATCTATCAGAGTCCGGAGTTTCCGCCTTTAGGCCCTATGGGTCCTTCGACAGACCTCAGGACGAACTGAGTGCGGAGGCACGACACCCCATCAAACTCACTGCAACCATGTACTAGCCAGTATTCCGCATACCTGCCGCAATACCGGCAATGGTGATCATCAATGCCTGTTCCAGCTCCTCACCCACTTCCGCATCCTCTCCCGCCATCTTTTCATGGGAGCGAACCCGCTGCAGCAACTCAGCCTGAAGGAAGTTCAGAGGATCCGTGTAAGGGTTACGCAGACCAATGGCTTCTTTGTTCTGCGGGTGTGATGACATCAGCTCATCTCCCTCTTTCAGATCCAGCAGCACTTCAATGGCAGACGACAGCATGCGTCTGAGTTTTTCGCCCAGGTAGCGCAGATGATCGGGCACCAGCTGATCTTCATAATACCGGGCCAGCTGGGCATCGGTCTTGGTGAAGACCATCTCCAGCATTTCCAGACGTGCCTTAAAGAACGGCCAGTCGGTCATCATTGCTTCCAGCACATCCCGGTTGCCATCGTTGACCGCATTCTCCAGCGCTTCGCCACAGCCCAGCCAGGTTGGCAGCATCAGGCGAATCTGTGTCCAGGCAAAAATCCAGGGAATAGCCCGCAGACTTTCCACGCCACCGTTGGGTTTCCTCTTGGCGGGACGGGAGCCAAGCGGCAATTTACCCAGCTCCATTTCCGGCGTTACCGCCCGGAAGTAAGGTACGAAGTCAGGCTCTTCACGAACAATGCCCCGGTACACCTTCACGGAATCCGCTGACAACTGATCCATTACCTCACGCCATTCCTGCTTTGGCACTGGCGGCGGCAACAGGGTTGCTTCCAGTGTGGCGCTGGCATACAGCATCAGACTCTGGACGGCTACTTGCGGGAAGCCAAACTTAAAGCGGATCATTTCCCCCTGCTCAGTCACCCGCAGGCGGTTATTGACCGACCCCGGAGGCTGGGAAAGAATCGCCGCATGGGCCGGGCCACCACCACGGCCAATGGTACCCCCACGGCCATGGAACAAGGTCAACCGGACATCGGCCTCAGCGCATACCGCCGTCACCTCTTCCATGGCACGGTACTGAGCCCAGCCAGCCGCCATCCAGCCCGCATCTTTGGCAGAATCAGAATAACCAATCATCACCATCTGGCCACCATGGCAATAACCGCGATACCAGGGTAATGACAGCAGGTGACGAATACACTCCGCTGCGTTGTCGAGGTCGTCCAGTGTTTCAAACAGTGGTGCGATGGGCATGTCGAAATCCACGCCACACTCTTTCAGCAGCAGAGCCACCGCCAGTACATCCGATGGCTGTTTGGCCATGGAAATCACATAGCAGTTCAGCGCCCTGGAGCCCTCGGCGGCTATGACACGACAGGTGTTTAAAACCTCCTGCACGTCCGGTGATGGCGACCACTTCAGTGGTCCTTTGGTATTCGGCAAGAGAGGTCTTGGGTTTTGCAGCTCTTTCAGCAGGAAGCTCTGCCTTTCCAGTTCTTCCCAGTGCTCATAATCCCCCAGGCCCAGGGCCTTGGTCAGCTCGCTAAGCACCTGGGTATGACGGCCAGACTCCTGACGGATATCCAGTTTAATCAGCGTCAGACCAAAGCAGTATGCCCTTCTCAGGGTGTCCAGCAGAGGACCATCGGCAATAACCCCCAGGCCACAGGCATGGAGAGAGTCGAAACACAACCTTAACGGCTTGATCAGATCTTCATTATCAAGCATGACGCCCGCCGTCGGTGTTACCGGTGCATCCCCGAGTCTGGCCAGACCTCGCTCACACCACTGACGGGTATGTCTCAGTTTTTCCCGCAACTCTTTTAACACAGACCAGTAAGGTTCCCGGGAGTCCCCCACAAGCGCCCGCAGTTCATCACTGCAATCGTTCATGGAAAGCTCACTGATCAATGGTTTCAGGTCCCTTAAAAACAGGTCTGCAGCCATCCAGCGACTGAGCAGCAACACTTCACGGGTCACTTCAGATGTTACAAACGGGTTACCATCGCGGTCGCCCCCCATCCAGGAGGAAAAGTGCACGGGTGCCGCCTCAATTGCCAACCGATGACCGGTGAACGCTTGCAGACGGTCATCCATCTGACGGACAAACTGTGGCACCGCATGCCACAGGGAGTGCTCAATGGTGGCAAAGCCACCTTTTGCCTCATCAACCGGTGTTGGTCGTTTACTGCGAAACTCATAGGTATGCCAGGCCTGAGTAATCAGCTGGCGAATGCGCTGTTCAATGCGCTGCTGTTCGTTATCACTGAGCGACTGGTTTTCCAGGTCACTCAGGCACTGGAATATCTGCTCATATTTCTGAATTAATGTACGACGGGTTACTTCTGTCGGGTGCGCAGTCAGTACCACCTCAACATCCAGCTCCGATGCTTTCTCGGCAATCTGCTGATCGCTGAGACCTTTCTGCTTCAGCGCCTTGAGCAATTCACTGAAGTGATCAGGAACACAGTGGCTGGTTTCACAGTCCCTGGATACCAGGTGGAACTGCTCGGCAATATTGGTGAGATTCAGAAAATGGCTGAAAGACCGTACCACAGGTACCAGCTCATCATCAGGCAGGCTGTGCAGCAGGTCTAACAGGGCCTGCTGTTCATTCAGACCGTCATCACCCTCGGCATCACTGCGGGCCGCCTTGGACAGTTGACGAATAGACTCGATTTTATTGAAGAAGTCCTCTCCCTTGTGGTCCCGGATGACGTCACCCAGCAAGGTACCCAGCATATTGACATTTTGACGCAGCGACGATGGGTTTTCTGTTGGCTTTTCTGACATAGCTCTTTGCCTTTCGATGTTATTCCGGCCCACTTTGCCTCTGTAAGTCTTGGTAAGCCTGACTCGTATTAACCCACGACAATTTACTTGTTAAATGAGTAGAACAAAGCGCAGCCTATACCAGATACACGTAAGAAAAAAGGGAAATCACCTACTCACAAAAAAACCCATACCCTCACAGTAAAACACTCTGCCCCCTTTCAATTTCTTCAATGTTCAACACAGTAAAACACCGTCGTTTTTATCAGCGAAGCACAAGTCGACTGACATGGGAATACTGTTTCGTAAGAACCGAAAACAAAGTACGAAATACTGCGTCTAACCCTGATTCTATCTTGCACAGCAGACTTATAAGCTCTCAGGCAATGTAAGTTTTAACTCTGATTTCTACAACGCTTGTAAATATCCCAGGGGGAAAAATGAAAACTGATGACCAGGAGAAGGTCTCCATTGGAGCCTATATAACACTGGCATTTGCTGTCGTGTTCTTTTCCGGACTCCTGAAGTCTAATGAGTGGTACGGTGTCTTTGACTTCACCACCCTTAACGGCAGCTTTGGCAGGCTGATGAAAGACGCCACGGGTGGCATGGCCGCTTTCCGCGGTGTGGGTGGTAGCGGTGCGGCCGATGGTTTTTTGTTTGCCCTGGGTCTGGTACCAACGGCCATGTTCGCCCTGGGTATGATTGCAGTGCTTGAGCACTATGGCGCGCTGAAAGCTGCCCGTAAAATGCTGACACCTCTGCTTCGTCCTCTGATGGGTATTCCCGGTTCAACCGGTCTGGCCATTATCGGCAGTCTGCAGTCCACCGACGTGGGTGCTGGCCTGACCAAATCCCTGGCGGATGAAGGCGAACTGACTGACACAGAAAAAGATGTCTTTACCGCATTCCAGTTCTCCGGTGGTGCACTGATCGTCAACTTCTTCGGTTCCGGTGCGATACTGTTCACCCTGTCTGACACCACGGGCGCTGCTGTTCCCGGTTCTATTGGTCTGGCCCTGGCCGTGATGTTTATCTTTAAAATCGTCGGTGCCAACATTATGCGCTTCTACCTCAAGACCATTGACAAGAAATTCGGCGAACAAGCAATCACTGCGGAGGCTAACTGATCATGAGTGCTGCACCTGAAAGTAAAAAGATGATCACTGACGTCTTTGTTGAAGGCGCCCGTAAGGGTTGGGGCATTGGTATCGGGAGCATTATCCCAAATATCATGATGGCCTTCGTGATCATCAAGATTCTGTCTCTGACCGGTTTTCTGAATGTTCTGGCCACCGTGTTTGGCCCGATCATGGCACTGTTTGGAGTACCTGGTGAAGGGGCTGCCGTACTGATGGCCGCGGTTATGTCCATGGGGGGTGCCGTTGGTGTTGCCGTAGGCCTGTTGAATGAAGGCGCTCTGCACGCCCGCGATATTGCCATTCTGGCACCTGCTATCTACCTGATGGGTTCCACCATTCAATACGCTGGACGTATTCTTGGTGTTATCGGGACGGAAGGTCGCCGTTACCCTGTCCTGTTTGGCATCTGTATCCTGAACTCCCTGATGGCCATGTTTGTCATGAATCTGCTGGTGTGAATCTTTATTCAACGCTATGATCCGGGTTCAACAATAAAAAAGCCGGGGACTTCCCCGGCTTTTTTTGTCTGGATGACTTTATATTTATGAAGGTAGTTGCCATGAATGAGAAAGACCCATTTGAAAGCCTTGCCTGTAACTGCGTAGAAGTTGGCACCATTATTAAAGAAGACGATACCGTATTGACTATCGATCTTTCTGGCGTCAATGCTGAATCACGATTTGATGCCCTGAAAGAAGAGGCGGCAAAAATCGGTTCCGGCAACTGCAAAATCTCTGCTGAAACCATTGATGAACATGGCCAGACCGTGATTCGTGCCATGTTTGAGTTTGACTGCACCGCTGAAAAACTGATTTTTCAGATGAAGAACGCCTGATTCTCCAGCCAAAAAGACAGTCACCGGGCGAATGGTTTAAACTGTTCGCTGGCTATCCACCTCGCAGTCCTTGCCAGGCCTCCCGAAAATAAGCCAGACATTAACACTCATGCCCAGACCCCTATGCCCCCGATGCCAACGCCCGGAAACGCAGTGTTACTGTTCAGCGCTGAAAGAAGAAACCGCCTGCATGGATATAATTATTCTGCAGCATCCCCGGGAGTCCAGGCACCCATTGAATACGGCTCGCATTCTGGAGCTGGGCATCGGTAATTGCCAGGTATGGGTGGGTGAAGATTTTTCCGATCATACACACCTCCAAACAACGCTGGCAGAAAAGGACTGTTATCTGCTATTTCCCGGGGCTAATGCCCACGCCAGCCAGGATATCCTGCGAACAGCGATGCCGGAAGCACTGATCATCCTGGATGGAACCTGGCGCAAGGCCAAAAAGATCTATTACCGCAACCCACAACTGCAACAACTCCCCAGCATTGAGCTCACCGAGCTTGCCATATCCGACTATCGCATTCGCAAAACACCGGGAGCAGGTGCCTTATCAACAGTAGAAGCAGCGGTTACCCTGCTGCGTCAGGCTAGCCAGGATAGCAAGGCACATCAGCAGCTTCTGGACACATTCAGCCTGATGATTAACCAGCAAATCAACGCCATGGGGCAGGAGATTTTCAAGAAAAATTATCCACAGAGAAATGGTTGACCCACTATTTACGCCACTTGATGTTGCAACCGACACTGGGCTTTTGATCTTCACTGACTGGCAAGCCCTTTAGCAAAGCAGTCATGGCACTGCGAAGATCATCTCCTGTCACCGGTTTACCATTCCCCGGCCTTGAGCCATCAAACTGCCCGCGATAAACGCACTTCAAATCTCCATCAAAAAGAAAAAAGTCTGGCGTACATTCCGCTTGATAGGCTTTAGCCACCTGTTGAGTTTCATCATAAAGATACGGAAAGCCATAGGGCTTTTGGGCCATTAACTCAGGGCGATCCTGGGGGTAATCGGTCACATCATTGGCGCTGATCGCGACAATGCCCAGATCCGTGCCATGAAACTCTTTACCCAATGCCACCAGCGCTTCTTCAATATGCACAACATAAGGACAATGGTTACAGATAAACATCACCAGAAGCCCTTTACTTCGGGCCACCTCAGCCACAGTTTTTTCGGTCCCGGAAAAAACATCCGGCAAACTGAAATCCGGAGCCTGAAAACCAAGTTCAACCATAGAAGAGGGTGTGAGCGCCATGATGTATCACCTTTGTTATTCAACCTGTTTAATGGATATGGTGGTCCGCGACGTTTCTGCAATTCAACGAAATCATGGCATAAGCCATGTCCTGGCACCACAGGGACTGTTTACAGAGGTCAAAACTCTGCTAACTTAGAGTGACAATAATCAATAGTAAGCCTATGGGAAGATCATCCTCGTTCAATCGACAACAGGTGTTAAGTGATGCCCTTGAGCTTTTCTGGTCCAGGGGGTTTTATGCCTGCTCATTGAAGCAACTGGAAGAGGTTACCGATATGCATCCGGGTAGCCTTTATTATCATTTCCAGAATAAAGAGCAATTATTTCTCTGCGCTCTTGATCACTACCTTGAATGGCAGCTGCAACCCAGAATCGATAAGTACCTGGCTTACAGTCCCACGCTATTGGATCTCCGACGCTTTTTTACCTCCGGTTATCGTCATGGTCAGGAGGCCAGCTACCGCAACTGTTGTTTCCTGGTGACCACCAGCAATGAGCTGCATCTACTGCCACCCGATGCATCAGAACGGGTGCAGAAAGGCATCCAGATGCTGCGGACAGGCTTTATTGATTTTATTGAGAAATATACAGAACCGAAAAAAAACAGCAGCGCTACTATTGATCATGAAGTCATCGCCAGCGAGCTTCTGAACCTGTATCTGAGCATTCAGCTGATGGCCAAAGTGAACCCGAATCAGCATGCCCTGGACAAACAGGTCAGACAGAGCCTGAATAACCACTTTACTTCCATCCCGCACCAGTAATGCCTGCCATAATGAATTCAATCCATTACCCATCTTCAGGCCGTGCCGGGAGTTTGTCGAGTAAAGCAAAACACGCAGAATCCCTGTACCATATTGAGCTATCAATTCGGACTTTCCAGCATCAAGTCATGACCATCAAACAGATTATTGTGCACAAACTGGACCTTGCCCATGGTTCAGAGCAGTTACAGCCCACTCCAGCTTCCCAGAGCCTGGTCTCCACCCCCTCTCTGGAGCTGGTACTGGATGACTTGCTGCAAACCTATAATAAAAAACCCGACAAGTGTTATGGTCAGTTCTCTGATCTGGCAGAGGACAGTTTTCCTGAACGCCTGAAGCAATATATGGATCAAAGTTCCGATGAACAGGCCGTCGGTTTTACCCAGTTCACCACAGAAACACTGACCCGCCTTGGGCAAAACCTCAGTGAGGCCGGAGCCATCAATGGTGGCTATGTGATGTTCGCAGACTATCAACAAGGCCTGACCCGTTATCTGCTGCTTTGCATGCTCAGCAGCCAGAACAGTGTCACCATTACTGATGAGCTGACCATTCAGGACACGTCCTACCTGGACACTGCTCGTATGTCCCTGGCCTGTCGCATCAACATTACCGACTGGCAGAAAAACCCGGAAGCGGGGCGCTATCTATCATTTCTTCGACCAAAAGGAGGCAAACGTCTCAGCACCGTATTCCAGGAGGTGATTGGCTGCAGTGAAACCAGCAGCAGCAAAGACGAAGCGGACACCCTTCTCAAGGCAGTGGAGGCTTATTGTCAGGAAGAGCCGGTGGAAGAAAACCGCACGATTGTAAAACGACAGGTTTATGATTACTGCCAGAACAAACTGGACGAAGGGGAAAGTCTGTCAATGCAGGAGCTGACAGGCCACCTCAGCGAAGCTGGCCCGGATGACTTTGCCCGCTTCGTCAACACCGGGGATTATGACATGAGCACCCCCATGTCCCCTGAACGCCGCAAGTTGACCCAGCTGGTACGCTATACCGGGCGAAGCAAGGGACTCAGCCTCTCTTTTGATGCCGAGCTGCTGGGCGGGCAGATTCGCTATGATGAAACCAACGACCAACTGATCATCACCGGGGTTCCTGACAAACTGAAAGCACAGCTTAAGCAGAATTAAGCAGTATCCATACCAGAACAAATTTGCTACAAATAAAGACAAGGGATTGATCTGACGCCCAGGGATGGGTGCCTGCATCACACTGCACACGCTTTTATTCGCAGAGGGTATTCAGGTCTGCTTCCTAGGAGGCTGTCCGAGAATAGCGCCCGTAGCGAGGATGGCAGAAAATTGAGGATAAAAAGTCGGAAATTTTTAGTGAATAGTGGTTCTATTTGCTAAAAATTTCCGACTTTTTAGACCAATTTGCTGCCACCGCAGTAGGGCAGTCTATTCTCGGACAGCCTCCTACAGCGAGCATCCCGCTTGCCGATAAACACCTGATAAAAAACAACCCGGAAGCCACTATGATTTTTCGTGCAGCTTTTCGTGCAGCAACGGTAATCACATTATCCTCAATCCTGCTGGCATTCGGTGTAAAAGCGAGCGAAAAAGAACCCCCTGCCCTATCTCCTGCCACCATTATCCAACAGCAAATAATGCTCAATGACATACTGATCAGCATTCACCGCCTGCAGCTGGATTTTCTCGATCAGGATGCCAGAAACGCGCTGCAGCTGGCACAGCAATCAGTCAACATCACCATCAATACGCTGCCAGAAAGCCTTGATGATCCTGAAGCCAATAAACTGCTGGTCACCGTCGTATCCCTTTGGCCGGTGGTCAACAAACACATTACCTGGCTGAGCACCATTCCAGCCAGCTCTGCCCCCCCTTCTGGAACCTCATTACTGCGGGTACTGGCGAAAATGGATCGCCAGCTGTTGCTGCTGAGGCAAAAAGTCACCAATGTACTGGCTGGAGACAAGGCCAATCTGCGCTTTCTGGAGCAAGCGCTACTGATGCAATACATGACCAGAGACTACCTGAACCTGCTGGTTTCAGAACAAAATACCGAGATCGCCAATACTAACCAAATGCAACTGAAAGCACAGGCCAACCGGTTCCATCAGCGAATGACGGCTTTTAATGATGAGTTAGGTGATCATCCCCACGCCATGGTACCCGTCAAACAGGCAAACGCCGCCTGGTCGTTTATTCACAGCAGCTTTGAGCGGTTTCCGGAACGGAAGATACCCGATCTGATTGTACGTTATGGCAAACGGATTGTGCGCAGGCTTTCTTCCGTCCAACGTATGCTGTAAATAAGCGCTCTCCAGCCACGGCTATCACGTACAAAAGCATCATTCTTCATTCTCTACCATCCCGCTCTCGGGAACGATGCAAGAATAGCTGTCTGACACATGACTCCCCGGCGCCATAATCGTCAGCACTTCAGTTGCCGACATCCTTTCCTGCAAAAAAACCTCCGCCTCTCCCCACTCAAAAGGCACCGTGAACTGATCAGTCACCTTAAACGCCTGCTGATGCAGAAATGGCTGCAGCGCATAGCTGACGGTAATAATCCTGATGCCAGCAGGCAGCTCGGCCAGGCGCTCTGCCAGCCCGGTAATGACATGATCATCAAGATTTGAGCCATACAGGTAGATAATTGATGCGCTATCCAGTGGCGACGTCAGATAGTCTTCACAACGAACATCAATGCCATGCAACCGCATACGCTGGCTGGTACGCTGCAAACGCCAGCAGAACAGTGGAATCTGCTCAATAGCGGTAACCTGACACCCCTTAACCCCCTGCAACCAGATACTGGTAAAACCACTCCCGGCACCAAGTTCAAACACATGATCGTCTGAAGTTACGCCCGATCTTTCCGCAATTAACTCCAGGCTGGTCAAGGGTGTTTCACCGTAGACATAGATGTTCTCTGCCTTGATACGACGTTGGTAACGACGACTGACCGCGTACGGACTATCCAGCAGATAACTGAGCTTCAACCATAACCATGGAAAAACAAACCGTGGGTTTATGCCATATCGCTTCACCTCCATAAAACTCTGTCGCCATTGATAACGCCATTGCCGGAAAGCCAGTAATAACAATTCCCTGTTAAATGCCATGCCTTTGCCTCTGATCGAAAGTGATTTCGAAAGTGCCCTGCCCCTTATATTAATACCAGCCACTTTCCGGAACGCAAAATACTTGATGCCAACCGGGGGTTTTCCCTAATGCTTAATCAGACTGATCTGGCAGGTGGTGGATCGTGGATTCGTAACTCGTTGAGCCGACTTTCACTCATTTGCCAGGGAATCCACTGGCTTAAATCTTCCGGGGGCTTTCTGTCATTGGCAATACATGCCTCCAGATAGCCTGTCAGCCACCGCTGCTGATTAATCTTCCACAGGTTCAGGGTCATTAACGCCGTAAAAAGCCAGGCTGCCAGCTCCGCACTCCACTCACTCCGGCTGCCATAATAGTTCTTTCTACCGACAACCGGACCACGAAGTGTTTGCTCTGCGATGTTATTGTCCATCGGAATATCCAGGTCATGGACAAATCGGCAAAGCCCCTTGTTCACAAGTCTCGCTGGTGACGGGGCAGCGACAATGGCGGGCGTTGTCGGACAGTTACATGTTTTGAGATACCGCTTGCGATGGTAGCGCCGTATATGCGGCTTCACTTGAATCTCAATGACATCGCAATGATCGCAACCCGGGTGTGGCTTAAAAGATAAGCGACAAGTGGCGCAATAACTGTCGTTTCCGGCAGATCAACTTCCTGGTCAACGACCGGCAGGTTTTCATGTTTTCTCCGGCCGTGTTCCTGAGTCCCTGGTTGATGGCCTCGATTACGATTCGACGATGGTCGTGTAGTATTTTTACCCTGCTTTTCTGAATTCTGTTTGGAACGGCTTTTCTTCTCGGTAGAGCGACCAAAGATCATGTGTTTTAAGTAGCTGGCCATATGGAATCATATATTTCTGGCTACTTGGGCAGGTGCTATGCGAGGCACAACGGAGGGAGCATAGCCGTAGCTATGTGACCGGAGTTGTAACGAAGCAGAGTGCCTGAACAAGGAGTCAGAAATATATGATTTCATATGGTTAGCTACTTATTATGGGACAGCTGGGAATGGAGGTCTTTGATTTGCGCTTCAAGCCGAACAATTTCAGCCTCATGTGCCTTTTTCATTGAGGCTATAGTGGCTGTCAGCTCGCGCTCACGTTGCCTGGCTCGCTCGAACATTTCCTGATAATGGTTGGCCTGCCACTTGAGATCAATGTATTCCTGCTTGGTCAAAGTGACTTGAACAAGACTGAAGGGTGTGGGGGCGACGGGTTGGCCAGAAGTGGATTCAGGCGTCTGGATATCAAACATCCACAAAGCATAGTTCAACAGCAGGCTTTTGATGCTTGAATTATGACTTCAGCAAACAGTTACTTTCAAGGTTCAAGACTTAACATAAGAATTTGAAAATTCAAACGTCTAATGACTTTCAAAAGGAAAGACCTGCCCCCGGTTGCAGCCTGCCGCGTTGCCCATGACACCATTCATTGCTTTAACCTGCTTTATGTCTCAAGACTGTGGGTAGGACAAAAATCAGCAGAGAAAATTCCATAAAAAACAGCATATAGAACAAGAGGATTGTCGTTAAAATCCCTGAGTCAGGTACGCACCTAAACGTCTTGCATCAGTCATTGAACGTTTGTTTACCGAAGTTCAAGTGATGGCAACCAACGAATATCTGGCAACTTTCAAGGCACTTATTCCTGGAGGGGTGCGGGTCGTCGCCACCATTTTACGGCCAATAGGCCAATAAAGGTAATGCCACCAGTCAGGCCAGGCTACGGGAGGGTTCTATGACTGCCATCAAAGCGGAGTCTGAAGGTGTTGGGGTAAAGGTATTTATTCAGAAAGGAGAGATCAAACGCGTTGCGCCGAGTTTGGGGCAGTTTGAGGTGGAGGTTTGAGACAATCAAGATTCAAGACCCGACCCCGGTTCCCTTTGACATCGGCACCGTAGTCGATCAAGAGCCGGACTACATGAGGATGTCCGTTCTTTAAGGCGACAGCTAACAGGTGTTCAGGATGACCGGTGGTCACCGAATAATAAAGCCGATTGGCCAAATTCTCGTCCTGGCGCAGGAGCGCCCTCAGCTCGGGCAGATTTCCGGTACGACAGTAATTAAATATCTGGGTTTCACAATAAGGGGATTCGTCAACAAGCGGTCTCATACCGTCTATACGAATCAATGGCAGTGCCGGTTGCCTGCAATCACAACATTGGCGTTGGTCAAGAGCCTTTGCTGACTGTTGTTCACTGTTGAGCCAGTCTGTGATGCATTCCAGGTGGAAAACGTGACGTGCATCGCAAGAGGTTTTGACCAGAGAACGCCCGCCAAGCTGTCCGTAATAGCCGTCGTCACGACTACAGATAGAACATTCAAAGAATAAATTTGCCTCGTTTCTACCGACACCATTCATCGCTTTAGCCAGCCATTTGACTCAACACTGTGGGTAGGGCAAAAATCAGCGGATTAAGTTCCACAAAAAACAGAATTTTTAATAAGACGATTGTCGTTAAAATTCAAAAGTCAGGAGCGAACCTAAAACCTAACCACCTCGCATAAGACATTAGTCGTTTATTAGAAATAGAAGTGATGGCAACCACAAATATCTGGCAACAGTTTAAGGTACTCATTGCTGAAGGGGGGCGGATTTTCGCCACCATTACCGCCAACAATGGCAACGGTACAAGTCAGGCCACCCTCTGGGATGGTTCGATTATTACCGTTAAGGGGGGGGAGTCTGTATGTGTTGGGGAAAAGGTATTTATTCAGAAAGTAGAGATCAAAAGTGTTGTACCGAGTTTGTCGCAGTATGAAGTGGAGGTTTGAAACAAACAAGATTCAAGGCCCGGCACCGGTTCTCCGCGCCATTTTATTGCTCACTGTAGAAGACAGCCTGATGGTTGGGCTCTATAGTCTTCAAGAATTTTCTTGCACTCTGTGTGGCCATCCATTGCCGCTAAGTCAAGAGCCGTCCAGCCATCGTCATCCTCCTTAATTGACCTCAATGCCTTTAGCAGTAAGTAACACCTCGACGATCTCTGTGCGGCCATTACTAGCAGCTAAGTGGAGAGCCGTCCAGCCATCGTTGTCTTTCTCATTGACATTGATTCCACTGGCGGCCACCAGCTCCTTGACGGTTTCTGGACTAGCGTATCTAGCAGCCAAATGGAGAGCCGTCCAGCCTTTGTTATCCTTCTCATTGACATTGATTCCTCTGGCGGCCACCAGAACCTTGACGGTTTCTGCATTGGCGTTTCTGGCAGCTGCGTGGAGAACCGTGCAGCCATCGTCATTCTTCTCTTTGGCCAGGGAGGGGTCAATCTCCAGCAATTTCTGGATGGCCTCTGTGTCGCCTTGACGAACAGCTAAGCGGAGAGCCACAAGTTTCAGCAGCTTGACGGTCTCTTTGTGGCCATTCTTTTCCGCTAAGTGGGCAGCCGTCGAGCCTGTGTTAGTCTTCTCTTTGGCCAGGGAGGGGTCAATCTCCAGCAATGTCTGGATGGCCTCTGTTTTTCCATTACGAGCAGCTAAGTGGAGAGCCGTCCAGCCATCGTCATCCTTCTCTTTGGCCAGGGAGGGGTCAATCTCCAGCAATTTCTGGATGGCCTCTGTGTGGCCATTACGAGCAGCTGCGTGGAGAGCCGTCCAGCCATCGTCATCCTTCTCTTTGGCCAGGGAGGGGTCAAACTCCAGCAATTTCTGGATGGCCTCTGTTTGGCCTTGATAAGCAGCTGCGTGGAGTGCCGTAGAGCCATCGTTAGCCTCCTCTTTGGCCAGTGAGAGGTCAAAGTTCAGCAATGTCTGGATGGCCGCTGTTTTTCCATTACGAGCAGCTAAGTGGAGAGCCGTATCGCCATCTTTATTCTTCTCTTTGGCAATCTCCAGCAATTTCAGGACGGCCGCTGTGTCGCCTTGACGAGCAGCTAAGTGGAGAGCCGTCCAGCCATTTATATCCTTCTCTTTGGCCAGGGAGGGGTCAAACTCCAGCAATATCTGGATGGCCTCTGTTTGGCCTCGATCAGCAGCTTTGTGAAGAGCCGTTTCGCCCTTCTTATTGGTGGCATTTATATTCGCCTTATTTTCAATCAGCTGCCTCAGGCATTCGCCGTGGCCGTTACAAGCGGCCAGATGCAGGGCTGTTTCGCCGTTATTGTTGCGAGCATTGACCTTCTCTCTGTTGATTTCAAGCATCCTTTCCAGGCATCTGCTATACCCCATGGCTGCAGTGATATGTAACGGCGTTTGACCTTCTTCATTGGTTTCGTTGAAGTGCCTCTCGCAGAGAAGAGTGAAAAATTCCAAAGGTCTTTCTCTGGCAGCAGTGTTCAGTGCAGTAAAAATATTTGCACCATGTTGTTCCAGAATGCGTCGGCCCTCGGTGTAGTCTGACAGAAAAGCGATGTTCAAGGCATCGTTAAGGTTGTTCGCTCCCGCTGTGATCAGGCTTCCAAGACGCTGCGTTTGCCCCAGCTCGGTGGCTTCGAGCAGTGCGTTATTAAGGGCAAGTTGGCCTGGTTGAGTGCTGCTCAGGTATCTAAGCAGTTGAGCATCGCCCTTCCGGTCAGCCGTGCGCACTACGTTATTGATATCCGCCCCAGCCTCGATCAGCATATTGAAGTCCTCGGTGCGGCGCTTCTGGGCAGCAATGTACAGGGGGGACTCACCATTGTGCTCGACGGCATTGACATCGGCACCGCAGTCGATCAGGAGCCGGACTAAATCAGTATTCTCGTTCTTTATGGCGACAGCTAACAGGTGTTCAGGATGACCGGTGGTCACCGAATGGTAAGTCCGATTGGCCAAAGTCCTGTCCTGGCGCAGGAGCGCACTCAGCTCGCGCAGATTTCCGGTACGACAGTAATTAAATATCTGGGTTTCACAATAAGAGGATTCGTCAACAAGCAGTCTCACACCGTCTATACGATTCAATGGCAGTGCCGGTTCCCTGCAGTATGCACATTGGCGTTGGTCAAGAGCCATTGCTGACTGTTGTTTACTGTTGAGCCAGTCTGAGATGCATTCCAGGTGGAAAAAGTGACGTCCTTCGCAAGAGGTTTTGACCAGAGAACGCCCGCCAAGCTGTCCGCAATAGCCGTCGTCACCACGACAGATAGAACATTCAAAGAATAAATTTGCCTCGTTTCTACCGACACCATTCATTGCTTTAGCCAGCCATTTGACTCAACACTGTGGGTAGGGCAAAAATCAGCGGATTAAGTTCCACAAAAAACAGAATTTTAACAAGACGATTGTCGTTAAAATTCAAAAGTCAGGAGCGAACCTAAAACCTAACCACCTTGCATAAGACATTAGTCGTTTATTAGAAATAGAAGTGATGGCAACCACAAATATCTGGCAACAGTTTAAGGTACTCATTGCTGAAGGGGGGCGGATTATCGCCACCATTACCGCCAACAATGGCAACGGTACAAGTCAGGCCACCCTCCGGGATGGTTCGATTATTACCGTTAAGGGGGGGAGTCTGTATGTGTTGGGGAAAAGGTATTTATTCAGAAAGTAGAGATCAAAAGTGTTGCACCGGGTTTGTCGCAGTATGAAGTGGAGGTTTGAAACAAACAAGATTCAAGGCCCGGCATCGGTTCTCCGCGCAATTTTATTGCTCACTGTAGAAGACAGTCTGATGGTTGGGCTCTAAGTAGTTGGCCAAATGGAATCGTATATTTCTGGCTAAGTGGGCAGTTACTATGCAAGGCGCAACGCAGGGAGCATAGCCGTAGCTATGTGACCGGAGTTGCAACGCCGCAGAGTGACTGCCCACTTAGTCAGAAATATATGATTTCATTTGGTTAACTACTTATAGTCTTCAAGAATTTTCTAGTCGATCAAGAGCCGGACTAAATCAGTATGTCCTTCCTTTAAGCGACAGCTAACAGGTGTTCAGGATGACCGGTGGTTACCGAATGGTAAGTCCGATTGGCCAAAGTCTCATCTTGGCGCAGAAGCATTTTCAAGTTGGTCGTATCCCCAGTACGGCAGGCATTAAATATCAGGGTTTCACAATTAAGGTGATTCGTCTTCAAGTGGTCTCATACCGTTCATACGGATCAATGGCAGTGCCTTTTTCTGGTTACATTCACCGCATTGGCGTTCATCAAGCCTTTTTACCTTCTGCTGATCACTGTCAAACCATCGGGTAATGCATTCCAGGTGAAAAACGTGAGGTATCGGATTGCAAGAGGTTTTGACCAGTGAACGCCCACCATATTCTCCTCTGATATACCCGTCATCACCACATAGAATACAATTGAAGGATAAATCTGTCGCATTATCGACACCGTTCATCGCTTTAGCCTACTTTGATGACTCAAAACTTTGCCGTGAAAGAAAAATTGCCACGGAGACACAGAGGCACGGAGACAAGATAAAGTTTTACCTCTGTGTCTCCGTGCCTCCGTGGCAATTTTCTTTCACGGCAAAGAGGACACAAATGCCCATGGCGCGTGAAAATAGTTTGCGCCACCCTCAGGGGTGAAAAATGGTTAAGCAAAATATTTTTCACGGCAAAGAGCACGAAGGGAAAGGAAATTTCTTCTTTGTGCTCTTCGTGACCTTCGTGGTTCCGTCTTTAACTTCTCGAAGAGGTGAGTAGGCGCTTAATGTCTACCTTAAGAAGCCCTGTTAACTGAATGACAATGGTGTTCACTGGTTTTGCAAATCCGGCCGAAAAGTTTGATAAATCGGTCAAAAACCATCCCATCACCTTTCCGCCGATCTCAGAATGTACTATGTTTGGGCTGAAGAAAGGGAGTTATGACCATGAGCCAGAGTACTTCTGCACCTGTCGCCGATAAAAAGCCCATTGCCAGTTCCGCCCAACAATCCAAACGGCTGTATCCTGAAGACCAGCAGCGGGTTGATCAGTATTTAAAGGAAGGGGTTAATGAAGTCGAGCGTTCGCCATTCAGACCTCTGCGCCTGATGGCCTGGCTAACGGTTGTTATTGTTGTGCTTGGTGTTTTAAGCCGGATCATCGGCTACCTGGTTTTACCTGACTGAGAGGATGACCTGCAACCAGAACGCAGGCAAAAAAATAGCCATGAACAGTAAGTTCGGCTCTCCGGTGAAACAATAACAGCCCTTATAACAGCCATACATAATTAATAGAAAAAACTGGAATCAATGTGAAGAACAAACTCCATAGAATCGTGATCGTTGGTGGTGGTGCCGGGGGGCTTGAACTGGCCACCGGCCTGGGCAGGAAACTCGGCAAAAAACAGCGCGCTGAAATCATCCTGATCGATGCCAATAATACCCATTTCTGGAAACCACTCCTGCACGAAGTGGCCGCTGGCTCCCTTAATGCCTTCGAAGATGAATTAAGCTATCTGGCACAGGCCAAATGGAACCACTTCAAATTTATTCCCGGCAAGATGGCCAGCCTGAATCGCGCAGAAAAGTCCATCGGACTCAGCCCTGTTAAGGATGCCAGCGGTCACGAGGTTGTGCCTGCCCGCACCCTGGCCTACGATCAGCTGGTTATTGCCGTCGGCAGTACCGCCAACGACTTCAATACACCCGGTGCCAGAGAGCACTGCCTGTTCCTGGATAACCGTCAACAGGCAGAGAAAATCCACACCACTCTGATTAACCACTATCTTCACGCCCAGGCAAGCAATAACGAAAGCACCAGGCTTCGCATTGCCATTATTGGTGCCGGTGCCACTGGCGTGGAGCTGGCCGCAGAACTCCATTTTGCCGCCATTGAACTGGCCCACTATGGACTGGATGCCATCAAGCCGGAGGATCTGGAAGTAACCATCATCGAGGGAGGCGCAAGAATACTGCCTGCACTGCCGGTTCGAATCAGCAACAGTGTTCAAAAGCAGTTAAGCAAAATGGGGATTCGGGTAATGACCCGGCAGATGGTGAGCGAAATCAAGGCTGACGGGGTAACCACCCGTGATGGTGAGTTTATTGAATCCGACCTGAGAATCTGGGCAGCGGGGATCAAAGCACCTGAGTTTCTGTCCGATATAGACGGCCTGGAAACCAACCGGATCAATCAACTGGTTGTCCGTTCCACCTTACAAACGACGCTGGACGATCAAATCTACGCCATGGGCGACTGCGCAAGCTGCACCCTGACCGATAGTAAAAATGAACATATTACTATCCCTCCCCGGGCACAGGCGGCCCATCAACAGGCATCCCTGCTGGCCAAAAGCCTGATAGCCCAGGCCAATGGCGCCACAGCGCTGGAATTCAATTACCAGGATTACGGCTCCCTGATCTCCCTGAGCCGCTTTAGTGCCGTGGGCAATCTGATGGGTGCCATTACCGGCGATATGATGATTGAGGGAACACTGGCCAAATGGTTTTACATCAGCCTGTACCGAATGCACCAGATGACGCTCTTTGGCAAG
Source organism: Endozoicomonas acroporae (assembly GCF_002864045.1). Classification (GTDB taxonomy): domain Bacteria; phylum Pseudomonadota; class Gammaproteobacteria; order Pseudomonadales; family Endozoicomonadaceae; genus Endozoicomonas; species Endozoicomonas acroporae. Next base: position 12,292 of record NZ_PJPV01000097.1, on the reverse strand, counting down.
CTGAGAACCGGAACATTGATTCTGAAGGACCTGATCAGCAGGACAACCCGACCACAGCTTAAACTTCACTAACAAAAAAGCCGCAGGCAAAAAGTTCACCAACGGCTATAAAACTGGAAAATGGTGGGTCGTGTAGGATTCGAACCTACGACCAATTGGTTAAAAGCCAACTGCTCTACCGACTGAGCTAACGACCCATGTCTACACCAGCCACAGGCTGATAGACAGAATAAGAACTCCTCGTCCACAACTGACTGCGAACCAGAGAGGCGACGATATTACCCATCCCCATAGAGCTTGTAAAGCCCATAGGACGAAAGTATCACTCAGTAATTCCCGCAATCCGTCCCATAATAAAGTGATCTGCCATAACTGTGGAGCAGTTCACTGCACGGTAGAAATCCTGAAATCATCCAGCGTTCTTTAACTCGCCATCAACCAGCGTAACCACATCATCAGCCTTTAAACCAACGGCACCTCGTACGACCACCCGATCACCGGGATACACATCCCCACGTATCGTTACATACAGCTCACTGCCAGACAGCACTTCAATAGCTACAGGCTGCGCTTGATAAACCTCGCTTTCCCGGATGACTTTAACAACCTTATGCCCATCACCGTCCATGACCACGGCATCCCTGGGAACCCTCAATGCTTTCAGCGGTTTTTTCAGTGGTATGGCAACCTTCACCGGAGCACCGGGAGCCCAGTTAACGTCAATCGGGCTCAGCCGCACCTCCATTAACCTGGACTTTGAATCTGCCGACCCCGCCCGGGTAATCAACTGTGACTGGTAAGTTTTTTCACCGTCGCGGATATCCAGCAAGTTTTGCTCATCCAGATAGCCTGACAGCTCAATGGGTACCTGAACCTTCACCTCAATCCGTCCGGTATTAATCAGTTGAACAAGGGGGTCACCAATAGAGACAAATTCACCAGCGGCCGACATTCGATCATTAATCACTCCGGCGAACGGCGCTCGTATTTTTGTTCTTTGCAACTGATCAAGCGCCTTCTTATGATTCACAGTAGCCAGCTGCCAATCCAGTTTGGCAATACGATAATCATGTTCCGCTGTATCCAACACACTTTTTGAAATACTTTTCTTCTTATGCAATGCCTGAAGACGCTCAAGCTCTTTATTCAAATACTCAAACTTCTCACGGGCCCTGAGCATTGCCAGCTCTTGACTGTCCACTTCCAGTGTTAGCGCTGCATCATCCACTCTGGCCAGCAGATCACCTGCTTGCAATGGTTGTCCAAAATCCGCCAGCCAGACAATTCGACCACTCACTTCTGCACTGATCCTGGCACTCTCCCGGCTGATTACAGAGCCGTTCAACCAATGAACAGGGGCTGAATAATGAGTTTCCACCACAGCCGTGGTCACGGCAGTAGAACTGAAGCTAACGGGAGCAACCAGCATCAGCAGGATCAACATACCGTTCAGACGTAATAGTTTCATGCGCTTGGCTCCATTTTGGTATCAGCCACCTCTTTTTCACCGACCCGTAACAGGCTCGGCAGCAGCACTAATGTAAAGACCGTACTGATGGTCATGCCGCCAATAATCACTGCGGCCAGCCCACGATATATTTCACTGCCCGTTGCAGGACTTAATAACAGCGGCAACATGCCAAAGATACTGGTCAAAGTGGTCATAAATATCGGGCGCATCCGGGTAACCAATGCCTGCTGGACCGCCTGTTTTCTGTTCATTCCTGAACGCTCACCACTTCGGGCCTGATGAACCAGTAGAATGGCATTATTCACCACCAGCCCCAGCAGAATAATAAAGCCGACCATGGTCAAAAGATCCATAGGTTGAGCAGTAATACCATTCAATAAAACCATCGCCAGCAAACCACCCACCGTGGCCAGTGGCAGCGTCAGGATGACCAGCAGCGTGTCTCTGAAGGACCTGAATAACCCCCAAAGCAGGATCATTAAAATCAACAGTGCAAAGATAAAAATATTCAGTAAGTTGTTAATCGCTTGCTTAAGGCTATCAGCATTACCGGAAATTTTTATCTGGCCACCGTCTTTAATCCCGTCTTTAATCAATTGAGAAGCTTTCGGGACAATGGTCTGCTCGACAAAATCCAGTGTGTCTTCCAGGGTCATATCATCAGTCGGTGAAATTGACAGGGTCAGTGTCCGTCGCTGATCGACCCGGCGAATACTTTCCGGCCCCAGTCTCGACTCGACCGACAACAGCTCACCAAGAGGAACAACAAACCCGGCGGGGGTCATCAACGGCGTCATTTCCAACACCTGGGGGGAGCGGATTTCATTGCCGCGCATAATAATGTCCAGGCTCTCCTGGCCATCAAAATATTCTCCCAAATGAATGCCTTCTCCCAGACTCTGTATGATCACTGGCAGACTGCCCCGGTACCAACCCACTTCAGAAAGGCGACGATCATCCGGCAAAAGCCTCAGTTCCGGTGCTGTGAAATCCAGCCCGGGAAAAGGCCGTACATCAGCACCGGGCAACTCCTCCTGAATTAGCCCAATCACCCGCTTTGCTACGGTATAAAGCCCGGGAAGGTTATCTGACTGAAGGTCGAGGTTAACGCCATTACCGTTGCCATAATTGCCAAACAAGTTGCCCTGGCGGGCAAAAGCCGTTGCATCGGGAATATCATTGACAATGTCCTGTCTGACCAACCTTTCCAGCACTTTCACCTGGCTCTGGTCTTTCGCTCGAATCCCCATGGTTGCGCCACCGGGCCACAGAATAAAGTAATAATTTTTCAATGCTGGCTCAGCAGTACCTTCCATATACGGTTTAAGCCGTTCAATCAGGAGTGGAACCACCTCCTCCTTAACCGATGAAACACTGGTTCCCGGAGAAAAATTAAACCAGACGTCGACAGCATCCCGTTTAACTTCCGGCAGATAATCCATTCGGGGCATAGCGACACGGGTTAATACGATTGGCAGCCCCATCAGCACAACAATAATCAGCCAGCGGCGACGGCTGGTTGAGGTCAGGCGAACAATCCAGTCACTTATTCCCTGCCAGATATGGCGGTAGTGGTCTTTAAATTCCTGTTGTGGTAACCACCGTGCGGCAGCGGTGGGCAGCACAGTCATGGCAATCAACAGTGAAACAGCCACCGAAACCGCAATGGTCAAGGCAAGGTCAGCAAACAGCTGCCCCTCCACATCATTCAGAAGCATAACGGGCAGAAAGATAGCGATCGTCGTCAGTGTTGATGCCAGCAGTGCGCCCCATACCCTGGACGACGCCACTTCCACCGCTTTAACTGGTTCGATATTACTGTTCTCCCTCTGTCGCACGATGCTTTCCAGCATCACAATGGCCGCATCCAGTACCATACCAACAGAAAATGCCAGCCCGGCCAGAGAAATAACATTTAAGGTACGGCCTGTGAAAAACAGAATACCCAAAGTAATCATCAGGCACACAGGGATCGACATGGCAATGATCAACGTTGCCCGCCAGCGCCGCAAAAAACACCAGAGAACGGCAATGGCCAGCAAAATCCCAAAGAGCAGGTTGGTACTGACCATATCCAGGGCGCGCTGAATAAATACCGAAGCATCAAAGGACTGAACCATCTTCACCCCTTCAGGCTCCAACACATCGTCATTCAGTTTTTTAACTGCAGTCTTGATACCCAGTAATGCATCCAGGGCATTGGCACCAGACTCTTTGAAAATCTGCATGCCAATGGCCGGGTTGCCATTCTGAATGCGCAGCGTTCGCTCCTTACCCCGGCTTATGGAAATATCTGCCAGATCACGAAGGTACACGGGCAAACCGTCACGCCAGGACACCACCATGTCACCCAGCTGGTCAATCTCATATTTACCCGCCAGCCGCAGTTTATACTCACGGCGCCCGATATTCAGGGTACCGCCGGAAACATCAAAACCGGTGGCTACACGAGCTGCCAGCTCAGGAATAGTGACCCCAAGCTCTGCGGCACGCCATGGGTCAAAAACAATATCCAGCTGCTGTTCCCCTTCGCCACGGACAGCGACACCAGCAACACCGGGAATACTTTCCAGCACCGGTTTCACCCGGGAATCAATCAGCCCCTGATAGCTTTTAATGGAACGATCATTGCCCGGTAACTGCTGAAGAAAAAACCAGGTCAGGCTGTCATTGGAGCCATTATTATTGACAAACGGTCCACGGATATTGTCTGGCAGGCCAGAAACCCGATTCAGGCGATTGATCACCTCAAGCAGGGTTTCCTGCATGTCCGTGCCCAGGGCAAATTCCATATCAATTTCAACACGTCCGCTGCCTGAATCACTTTCCATCATCTTCAACCCTGGCAGACCTTTAAGCGCCTGTTCCAGTGGATCTGTGACTTCTGATTCTATCTCCTCCGGTGCCGCTGCCCTCCAGAACACCTCTACCGACAGATGCGGACGATCAATATCAGGAAACAACTGAATGGGCAGCTGACGTATACTCATCAGGCCAAACATGAAAGTCAGCGCAACCGCAATAGCAATCACTGCCGGGTTGTGGATGGAGAAGCGGGTCAGATTCATATTACTTTAGTTCTTGTTTTTATCTCAAAAAATCTACATATAAAGGTGATAGTCTTTCTGTTGTCTCCCCATACTGAGATCAACCAGCTACACGTTCAGTTCCTTCATTCGATAAGCAATTCTCCAACCACGCAATGCTCAACTAACCGCCCCTCCTTCATCTCCACACGATATGCTGAAGCACCGCGCCTTGAGGACACTACTCGAATCAACTCGCCATTGAGGTAATGAAGACCAACCCCGTCATCTGCTGCAATACCCGGGGAAAGGCGACCGTGTTTAATCAATCCCTGATAGGCAGGTCTTCGGTTTTCTTCACCGTCATAGTGTGGACAATGGCTACCAGATAAAAAGCCCAGGCATGGGTATGGCTGCAAATCACCGCCAAAGGAATCAGTAACCCCTGCTTCAAACCAGCAGATTGAACCGGCACTTAACCCACACAGCACGGTTCCACTGTTCAATGCTTTTTTCAGCGCCTGATCAACACCATGAAGCTGCCAGATAGCCAGCATATTGACCGTGTTTCCGCCGCCAACATAGATCACATCCTGTGAGCAAAGAAAAGCCTCAATATCCCGGCCATCTCTTCGGAACAGCTCAAGATGACAAGGTTGACACTCCCGTTGAGCAAAACGCTGATAAAAACGAGTAATATAACTCTCACTGTCACCGGATGCTGTGCCTAGAAAACAAATCCTCGGATTATTTCCACCTTGCCGAAGGATATAATCATCCAGTACCGGTGAAGACTCCATGGAAAATCCACCGCCACCAAGAGCGATAATCTGCTGACTACTCATAAATTCACTGTCTTTTATTAATTCTTGTATTTCAGGGTAAGCATCTGATTTTGACCAATCCCGTTGGTGGCAACTTTTTATTATAATCGGGCACTTCCAGCCTCCTCAGGCTGAAAGTGCCCGATAACGTACCTGCCACTGGTTCCCTAATCTGCTCTTTGATTTCTGGCAAAAAGTCATACAAGCTCAATTACCGTTTGTTAATCCTGCCCATATGGTAAACACCAACATACTCACCGTTTCGAAAAGCATAATCCGGTGACTCGCCTTCTACCTGAAAACCAAATTTTTTATAGAGCTTAATTGCAGGTTCATTATCCACGAACACCGTCAATTCCATTCTTCGCAGGTTCAGCCAGTTATCTGCCAGATCCACCATGGCTGCCATCAAGGCACTGCCAACACCCTGCCCCTGGCTGTCATCACGAACGGCCATTCCGAGATAACCTACGTGGCGTCGTCGCGGATTGGGTGGGTTATCCAGAAACAGATAACCAACCACTTTCGAATCTATTTCTGCCACGTATTGATGGACACTTTCCCGATTGCTCTTCTCCAGGCGGTTTTCCCAGAGCTGCAGAGATGGTCGTGGGAGCTGCATTGTACCGGAATAAGCCCGCTCTCCCTCGTAGAGTTTTCTGAGATGATCCGCATCGTTCATTTCTACGGATCTGATAATAATTTCAGCCATTGAGCAAGCTCCTTTTTAAATGGCCTCCTGTACCTGACAGGAGGCAAAAGCACGATTGGTATTACCAGATCTTTACCCGGTCTTCTGGTTTGCGGTACATACCATCACCTTCTTCCACCTCAAAGGCTTTATAGAATTCATCAAGGTTGGATAACACTCTCGCCCGATATTCACCCGGGGAATGGGGACCCACCACTAACTGCTGGCGCAAAGCCTCCTCACGGGATTTAATTCGCCAGATCTGCGACCAACCCATAAAGAAACGCTGCTCTCCGGTAAAACCATCAATCACTGGTGACTCTTCACCATTAAGCGACAACTGATAGGCTTTCAAGGCAACACTCAAACCACCAAGATCGCCAATGTTCTCACCCAGGGTCAACTGGCCATTAATGCTGATATCATCGAACGGTTGAAAGGCGTTGTATTGATCCACCAGCCTGGCACCACGGGCCTTAAACTGCTCAAGGTCTTCCTCACCCCACCAGTTTCTCAGGTTGCCATCACCATCATACTTTGCCCCCTGGTCATCAAACCCATGACCCAGCTCGTGACCAATAACCGCACCAATGGATCCGTAATTCACCGCATCATCGGCGGCCAGATTAAAAAACGGTGGTTGCAGAATGGCTGCCGGAAAAACAATCTCGTTGTTCACCGGATTGTAATAGGCGTTCACGGTCTGTGGTGTCATAAACCACTCACTGCGATCCACCGGTTGACCCGCCTTTCCGGCCATTGTTGCGTACTGCCACTGACTGGAGCGCATCAGGTTGCCAACCAGGTCATCCGGTTTAATGTCCAGCGTTGAGTAATCACGCCATTGATCGGGATAACCAATCTTTGGCGTAAATTTACTCAGTTTGATCTTGGCGGCAAATTTGGTTGGCGCACTCATCCAGGGAAGATCGTCAATGGAAGCCTCAAATCCCTCAATAACGTTATCAACCAACACTGACATTCTGGCTTTTGCTTCCGGTGGAAAGTACGTTTTAACGTACTCCTTACCCAACAGTTCGCCAAGGACATCATCCGCTGCGTCAACACCCCGCTTCCAGCGTGGTGCAGGCTCCTCAATACCTCTTAACGTTCTGCCGTAAAAATCAAAACGTACCTGGGCAAAGGGTTCACTTAAAGACGACGCATAACTGTTTAATGTATGGAATGTCAGGTAGTTTTTCCATGTCGAGATATCAGTACCACTGATAATGGACGACAGTTTTTCAAAGTAGCCCGGCTGACGCACAATGACCTGATCAACATCAACACCGGCCTGCCGGAGATACCGGGAAAAATCAAAATCCCCCATTAATTGGTTGGCATCAGCTACTGTCATTTTGTTGTAGGCTTTGATCGGATCACGTCGCTCCACGCGAGACCACTGAACTTCAGCCAGCCTTGTTTCCAGCGCCATAATCGCTATTGCCACTTTTTCGGGCTCTGGTTGACCCGCCAATACCAAAAGTTCGGTCATGTAATCCTGGTATTGTTGCCGGATAGCCTTATATCGCTCCCCCTCTGCCAGGTAGTAGTCCCGATCAGGAAGCCCCAAACCGGATTGACTCACATAGAGTGCATTCACTTCAGATTGTCGTGCATCATTATTGACGTACCAGCCTAATGGGGTGGTGATGCCCCTGGTCCCCAGATCAGCCAGAAGCCCGGGCAAATCCTGGTGGGTATTTATACCAGCGATTCGGGAGAACTCAGCTGCTAAAGGCGTTACCCCAAGCTTATTGATACGCTCTTCATCCATATAGCTGGCATAAAAATCCCCCAGCTTCCGTGCATCCTCATCAGCCGCCGATTGTCTGTTTTCTGCCGCTGCTTCCAATACTTTCCGAAGGGCTTCCTGAGACTCGTCATAAAGTTTGCTGAAGGCACCATAGCGTGATTTGTCTTCCGGTATCTCTGTTTTATCAAGCCATTGACCATTCACATAACGATAGAAATCATCCTGCGGACGCACGGACGAATCCATATTGTCATACTCAATACCAGAAATCTCAGGGGCCTGAGCTACTTCCTCGTGCTTCTCAAGAGAATGATGGGAGCTAACTGCACAGCCTGTTATTAACGCGGTACCGACAACAGCAACTGTCAGGAGTTTCAACTTCATAGGCTTAACTCTTCGTTTCCTGATCCATATGGTTTAAACAATCAGTGTATAATTTCGGTTCATTTTAAACGACGATATCTGTCTGTTTGCAAAAATACGGTTGCAAAAGGCCTGATAGACTTTAACTAACCAGCGACAACCTGTCAGACTCCTGCACTACAACATCCTGCTGTGCCTTAAACATATCCCGATACAACCCCTGCTCTTTCAGCAGTGACTGATGAGTTCCCCGCTGAACTATTTTGCCTCGCTCCATCACCAGAATCAGATCTGCGTCTTCAATAGTGTTCAATCGGTGGGCAATCGCTAACGTCGTTCTGCCCTGCCTCAGGGTAAACAACGACTGTTTGATAGCCAGCTCGGTTTCACTATCAATATTGGCAGTGGCTTCATCCATGATCAGAATCGCAGGGTCCTGAGCCAGCGTTCTGGCAAACGACAGCAGCTGTTTCTCACCACTTGACAGTGACTGCCCACGCTCACCCATTTTCTCTTCATAGCCATCATGAAGCTGCTCTATAAAACCAGATGCCTGAACCCGGTTAGCCGCTTCTTTCACTCCCTGCTCGGATATTTCAGACTTTCCCAGGTGAATGTTCTCAGCAATGCTGCCCTGAAAAACAAAAGGTTCCTGAAACACCAGCCCAAGGCTGTCTCTCAAGGCCTGTTCCGAGAATAAGGCCAGGGGCTGGTCATCTATCAGCACTGAACCTTTCTGGTGGTCATAAAACCGCATTAACAGGTTAACAATGGAACTTTTACCACTGCCGGTATGGCCAACCAGCGCGACAAATTGCCCGGGCTCAACGGTAAAACTGATACCATCCAACGCCTTGTTAACCCCATCATAAGACAGCTCAACATCACGAAACTCTATACGACCACGCTGAATAACCACACCATTCTTACGCTCCGGTCTATCCTCAACCGGTTCATCCATCAACTGGAAAACCCGCTCAGCAGAAACCACTGACTGCTGCCAAACCTGCATCTGCATGGTGATATGGGTCAATGGCTCAAACATACGATCGAGATAGTTGATAAACGCATAAAGCAACCCGATCTCTACCGGCCCGCTCAATGCCTGACCAGTAAAGCCACCGACCATTAATGCAAGCGCCAACATGGCAGCAAAATGGACCATTGGCCTCAAGAGCACGCCATTAATGATCACCAGACGATTCTGAATCCGCTGATACTCTTGACACGTATCTTCAAACTGCTGACTGACCCGCTTCTGCTGACGCAATACCTGAATAACCGACATCCCCTGTATGGATTCATTAATCCGGGTATTGATATCACTGAGCACAGCGCGGGATGCATGAAACACCGGATGGCTGTATTTCTGATAAAGATAAATACAGCCAACAATAATGGGCAGAATAGCCAGACAGAATAGTGCCAGCCGAACATCCAGCAAAAACATGGCGATGATGACGCCAATAATGGTGACAACACCTTTGATGGTATCGGGCAGTGCCTGAACGAACAGGTCCCGAACGGTTTCTGTATCGTTAGTCACCCTTGACACCAGCTTGCCCACCGGCTCCCGGTCAAAAAAAACCATCGGTAACCGGAACAGGTGATTAAACACTTGACGACGAATATCGTGTACTACCGACAGCGCCACTTTTTGAAACAGCATGGCTTCAAACCAGCTCATCACGGCGGCCATCAGGTACATTGCCATAAAACCAACCGCTAACAGGATCAGGGCATTCTGATCCCAGTCACGGGGAACCACATGGTCATCAATAAACGTTTTCATTAATACCGGCGCATAGAGCGTGGCACCGGTACCCAGTAACATAAGCAACAGACTGAGCACCAGCTGCCGCCGGTAGGGTCTTCCATAATTCAACAGCCGTATAAACTGCTGCTTATTGTTCTTATTCCTTTCCAACACGTTTCCACCCAGTTCCCAAGGCCCGGAAGACAGAGTTAAGTAGCTAACCATATGGCCAGCTACTTAGTCACCCTGATGTTTTTATTTCCAGAGACTGACGTTTAAATATTCTGGCGTACCAGCCATTCCCGGCGATCAACTCCCTGTGCGCCCCTGATTCGCTGATCCGGCCTTGATCAAGCACCACAATCTGATCCGCCTTGTTCAAGTTAGTCAGTCGTTGGGTAATCAGAACAATGGTTTTCTGTTGACCTGATGTTATCAAGTTGTCGAGAATTCTCGCCTCAGTCTGCATGTCCAGAGAGCAAAAAGCATCATCAAACAGCAGAACATCCGCATCCAGCAGTAATGCCCGGGCAATGGTCAGCCTTTGCTTCTGGCCACCGGACAGGTTGACTCCTTTCTCACCAAGCATGGTTTCATAACCATCTTTAAACTGGACGATGTCGTCATGGACACAGGCCAGCCTGGCAACCCGTTCAATCTCTGCACGGCTGGCCAACGGTTTTCCAAAAGCAATGTTTTGTGCAATGGTCGCAGAAAACAAAAACGGCTCCTGAGCCACCAGGGCGAAGCGGCTTCTGAGCTGATCCAGCGAGAACTGTTGATGATCAACACCATTTAACTGAATACTCACGGCAGCATCGTCGTACTGTCGTAACAGCAGCCTCAGCAAGGTGGACTTCCCACTGCCAGTTCTGCCACAAATACCGACAAACTGCCCTTTCTTCAGAGTCAGTGCCAACTGCCCCAAAGCCTTTTTATCTGCGCCAGGGTAAGTGAAGCTTTTAATGTCAAACCGGATATCACCATCCAGTCTTTTAACAGTCTTGAATTCACTATCAACCACACCGGGCTTTTCGCCCATCAGTGACTGAAGGCGGTTGAGCGAGGCATTCCCCCTTTCCACAATATTGAACAGCCAGCCAAAGGCAAACATTGGCCAGACCAGTAACCCCAGATAGATGGTAAATGTCGTCAGTTCACCCAGGGTCATCAGTCCACTGTCAATGCGCCATGCACCAAAACCCAGACTTCCCAAAACAGAAACACCCACACAAATGGAAATCGTCGGATCAAACATCGCATCAATCCGGGCCACTTGCATATTGGCAGCGACGGTAGTTTCTGATTGAGCTGCGAACTTCTGCATCTGTGAATGGTTCAAATCATGAGCCCTGATCGCCCGCACTCCGGAAACCGCTTCCTGAACCCGGTTATTGAGATCGGAAAACGCCTCCTGGGCCAGCTTGAATCGGGAATGCAGTAAGCCCGCATACCTGAACATCAGCCAGGCCATAACCGGGAAAGGCAGCAGCGCAGCCACGGTCATCTCCCAACCGCACACCAGAACCATGGCAATAATCACCGCAGAACCGGCAATCATGGAGTCCACCAGAGTAAGCACACCCTCTGCCGCGGTCATTTCAATGGCTCTTACGTCATTGGTCCCGTGAGCCATCAAATCACCGGTATTGTGTCGCTGATAGAACTCCGGCGACATCCGGGTAAGGTGATGAAATAAACGCAGGCGCATTACCCTGCCCAGCTCAATCGCTCCACCAAACAACATAATCCGCCAGCCATTTCGCAGGGCGTATATGGCAAGACCAATAAAGGCAATAAGCAGCGATGACTGCAAAACACTGGCAAAAGTAATGCTGCCCTGCTGCACCTCATCGACGAGATCACCGATAATCCAGGGCGGCAATAACTCTGCAAGAGACACCAGAATCAGAAAAAGTACACAACAGCTGTAACGCAGCCAGTGTTGCTTAAAGAACCATCCCAGGTTCCAGAAAATAGACATGTATCCCCCAATGCCTTTTAACTACTAAATTCAGCCGATAACAGGCTAAGAAATGAATACGTCAGGGTCATGTATTCACCAACCAGTCAAAACCGATGGGAACAGCAATACTGTTCGAGACAAGACAGCTGACAACAACACTTGGTTTGATTGAAAGAAAACAGCGTTAATAAGATGTGCAGCTATCCTAAGTAGTTGGCCAAATGGAATCGTATTTTCTGGCTAAGTGGGCAGTTACTATGCAAGGCACAACGTAGGGAGCATAGCCGTAGCTATGTGACCGTAGTTGTAACGCCGCAGAGTGACTGCCCACTTAGTCAGAAAATACGATTTCATATGGTTAACTACTTATGGCAGGGGGTTTAGCAGACCACCCATACTGTCCACAGCGACAAGTCCATGGATGCACACAATGGCAAAC
>NZ_PJPV01000096.1 GCF_002864045.1 Endozoicomonas acroporae | reverse complement strand
CTTTGGCTTGTTCATAAACCTTTCTGCGGTTAGCCATAAGCATCTCGGTTTCACCACGATGCCTTTGCCCGGGTGTCAGAAATTTCAGTCCACTGTGCTTGTGCTCTTCGTTGTACCATTGGGCAAAACCATGCACCCAGCTACGTGCTGCTTCAAGATCAGCAAATGGCGTGCGCGGATAACCAGGGCGGTATTTCAGGGTTCTGAATATGGCCTCGGAAAAGGGGTTGTCATCACTGACCCGGGGACGACTGAATGAACTCACGACCCCAAGGCGCTGCAGTGTTGACAGCATAGTGCCACCCTTCATGGGACTACCATTATCTGAGTGCAGAACCAGTGGCCACTCCAATGCTGCAATTCCCTGTTTGATACAGGCTTTAGTGATCATTTCTGATGCATGCTCAGCCGATTCGGTTTCATGAATTTCCCATGTAACAATCATACGACTAAAAATGTCTATTACCAGGTACAGGTAATAAAACTGCCCCCGTATCGGGGAGCGCAGGTAGGTAATATCCCAGGACCAGACCTGGTTGGGTCCGGTAGCACACCAGGACGTTGGCTTATATCTGTTTGGCTTGGCAGCACTGCCACGATGATGCTGTTGCCCTGTTTCTTCCAGTACCCGGTAAAATGTCCTTTCAGACCCCATATAGAGGCCCTCATCTAACAATGTGGGCACAATCTGGCTGGGCGGAAGGCTTTTGAACCGCTCGCTGTTACAAACGTCAACAATCGCTTGTCGCTCAGCTTCAGAAAACTTGTTAACAGGCTCTGGCCTGTCAGCATTTTTGCGATTATCCACGCGCACGTCATCACCCTGCATCCAACGTTGTACAGTTCTTTCTGAAAGACCAAGGGCTTCACAGGCTTTTGACTGACGAGCCCCATCTTTAACTGCCTGTTTAATCAGGCTGACAGCATTCTGTCGATCTGGGAGAGAGACTAATCGTCCTCTGGCGCCCCCCAGATCTCTTGGGCCTTTTTTGTGAGTACCAGCAAGGCAGCAGTTTCTGCTAACGCCTTGTCCTTGCGATTGAGTTCACGCTCAAGCTTCTTGATGGTTTGCTTGTCTTTTTTCTGTTCATCAGACAGTACCTTGCGCTGCCTTGGCTGGCTGTCAGGCTGGACAGAAGCGCTGCTAATAAAGGCGGCTTTCCACTGCTGGATC
>NZ_PJPV01000095.1 GCF_002864045.1 Endozoicomonas acroporae | reverse complement strand
TCCGTCGCCCGGCACAGGCACTCCTTTAGATACTGCTTTCTTTCGCCAAGTGTACAGGGTCACATCAGAGATACCAGTCTCACGTACCAACTGCGAAACTGGCACATTATTGGGTGGCATCATCTTCTGAATGATGGACTCTTTGAACTCTTCTGAATAGCGGGCCATTGATTACTCATGACCGCCCCCTGTTGAGATTTCTAATTTCAGGAGAGGCGACAACTATGCTGACACAGGGGGTATGTGACAAAACTGTGACCCCCGCTAACACCAAAAGACAGACTTATTGAGATACCAGGACTGACCAAGTAGAAGTCATTAACCGGCAAGGCCAAGTCTGTTTTAGATGCAGTCGCAACCGGACAGATTACCCCTGCCGAGGCTGGAAATTTAATGAATGGCATAGCAGCCCTGAGCAAGATGATTGATGCTGAGGAGTTAATCAACAAACTGACAGAACTAGAAGGCAAACCAGTGAACTTGAGAGCAAGCGTTAAGACATTAGAACAGAGGATAGAGAAGCTAAAGGTTAAGAAAGACAAGGTAGATTTTGCAGCAAGATTAAAACAAGACTGGCAAGAAGAAAAGCTACACAAAAATACTTGCGCTATAAGCTTGGAAGATGCGCTAAATGAAGTAATAGAGAGAAAAAGGAGGCGAAAGGCAATAATAGATTCTGGTGACGCTGAAGCAATAAAAAAGCTTGAGGAGGCTGAACACCATGAAATGTTAGAGTTTTTGAGAGAAGCACTGCAAAAGGCAGATTACTTAGAAGCCATGAAGGACAATAAAGACCAGAAGGTAAGTGGCCTGGAGTCTGCCTTAAGAGATGCAGAACAAAGAAGATTTCTATTGGAAACAACCAGACATTTGAACAAGTTACTGAAAGAAGACTGTGAAGATAAAAGACTGGAAGTCGTCATAGCCAGGCTGAGAGAAAATCGGCAAGCCTTTATGCATTGATTAAGAGCCGTCAGAGGAAAGTTTATGATCATGCCTGCCTATTTACAGAGTATTGTATCAGATCCGAAATAGACAGGCGGCTGAGCACCCAAGTGGGACTTCCTACTTTGATAATCTTAGATCAGAACAAATAGATAACTGATCACAAAAAGCTCACTTATAAACCTTGGATAGTAGTGATCTTAACCAAGCCAAAAGGCGCGATATTTTCATCTTGCCAGTTGGCTCCGGTATTGGTACTCGCGCAATGAAAGCTGGAGGTGAGTATAATGGTTCCCCATTCTGATCCAGATTTCTTGGTAACGGTCCCTTTGACTGAACTGTATCCTTATCCATAAATTGACTCAGTTATTCTGTAGACGAACTGAACATACCACCAGTGCTCAACTGAGTATAGCCATTTATACACTTAGGACACATTGCTTAAACCCGCATTCTATCGTGTCAAAGTGGTCTATTATTTTTCATATTGACACAGTGTATAAATATCTCTTGGACTCGCTTTGACACTAAACGACACAGGATAGTTAGTGAATGAGTGGGCAGAAAGTCGGGTATATCCGGGTGAGCAGTACCAGCCAAAATGATGAACGTCAGTTAGATGATGTTGAGTTAGATGAAATATTTCGAGACAAGTGTTCAGGAAAGGATACCAAACGGCCAGGGCTTGATGATTGTCTCAGGCACCTTAGAAAAGGGGACACCTTGCATGTTCACTCACTGGACAGACTGGCAAGGAATCTTGGAGACCTTCAAACCATGGTGGAACAGCTAAACGCCAAGGGAATCAATGTTCAGTTCCATAAGGAGAACCTGTTTTTTACGGGAACTGATAACCCTATGCAGAAGCTTATGCTGCAAATGATGGGAGCCTTTGCCGAGTTTGAGCGCAACCTGATCAGAGAACGACAGCGGGAAGGCATCGAGGCAGCAAAGGCCAGAGGTGTTCTGATCGGTAGCAGGCCGAAATTAGACGATGCTGTGGAGCAAGAAATGGTAGCAAGGGCATCACGGCAGGGAGCGAATAAAAAGGCGCTGGCTGAAGAATATGGAGTCACCAGAGCTACTCTGTACAACGCTATCAAACGATACCAGTCAAAACACACAGTTAACGCTGAAAGCTAACGACTACAACCTGGAGGCCGCACAGATGTGTGCCCAGAGCTATCACCCTCTTTTTTTGAATAACTTCTTGAACCAGCCGATCATCCCTATTTTCTCCTTCCGCTCTTTAATTGGGGGAGTGCTGAATATTGGTTTACAATGATGGCCTTTCTTTAAAGATTCTTCCTGTTCCCGTTGTAGCATAGGCAGAGCACCACAAATCGTCACACTTTCCCTAAGTTCTGCCAATTCTTCTTCAGAGTAATCTTCAAACTGTCCATTTGATCTATCAGTCATGAAACTTTCCTAAAGCCCAAGCCAAGCAAAAAAATGAAGGCTACAAGGCTCATCTCATAAATAATGATGCACGCAAATTACCAGATCCACTTTTTCCTTGCAACTGAGAAATCAGTCAATAAGTAAAGTAATCTTTTAGTTTATATATATGTTTAAAGGTGGCTCAGGGTTTGCCCCACCCTAGTTCCAGCATAATCACCATCTTGACTGACTAATGCTACTTCCGAGAGAAATAAACCTCATAAGAAAACAGTTATCGTCACAGCATGACGGTTACAAAATAATCCGGGGGCTTTCTTGGGGGCTTACACAATCGACCAGCAGTCAAACTCCGTGCTATTCAAGGGCTGAAAAGCTTTATTCAATCGATCTCGCTCCCTGAAAACCCATTCCATCAGTTTTCACGATTACCCAACAAGCAAACTCAAATCAGAAAATCCGGTTTCTACCCTTTCATATCATCAAAGTTCTTCATCAAATAAATCTTCAGGAGCAACCTGAAGGATACAAAGAACATCCCAATCGATCATTCTGCACTCTGAATAAAAGGATTTAATGCACCTGGATTGGTCGCGCTTAATCGACCAAAGAGAGAAGCGGTAGAGTTTGAATAATGCCACTCGTCTAACAACGAGTGGCATTTGTGTCAGGAAGGGTTTTTATCGCAAGCAACAGCTAATCACTTATCGGAAAGTGCAGCCTTCGGTGTTTCAGAATTTTCGTAAATCAATAGCGGCTCAGAGTCACCATTGATAACCGAGGCATCAATCACCACCTTGGAAATGCTCTTATCGGAAGGAATTTCATACATTGAGTCAAGCAGGACCGCCTCCAGTATTGAGCGCAAGCCTCGAGCACCGGTTTTGCGTTCCATGGCTTTTTTGGCAACCGCACGCAGAGCATCCTGTCGGAAATCGACTTCCACCTCTTCCATATCGAAGAGCTTGCTGTACTGCTTGGTCAGTGCATTCTTAGGCTCAACAAGGATGCGCACCAGCGCCTCTTCATCCAGCTCTTCAAGCGTTGCAATGACAGGCAGACGGCCAACAAACTCTGGGATAAGGCCGAATTTCACCAGATCTTCCGGCTCAACTTCTTTAAAGGTTTCACCCAGATCCTTTTTGTCATCCTTGCTGCTGACTTGTGCAGAGAAGCCAATACCAGACTTGTCAGTACGACCACGAATCACTTTATCCAAACCGGCGAAAGCACCGCCACAGATAAAGAGAATATTGGAAGTATCAACCTGCAGAAACTCCTGCTGCGGATGCTTGCGCCCACCCTGAGGCGGTACCGATGCAACCGTCCCCTCAATCAACTTGAGCAGCGCCTGCTGAACACCCTCACCGGAAACGTCACGGGTAATGGACGGGTTATCAGACTTACGGGAAATCTTGTCAATTTCATCAATGTAGACAATACCCATTTGGGCTTTTTCTACATCATAATCGCACTTCTGCAGCAGTTTCTGAATGATATTTTCAACGTCTTCACCAACATAACCCGCTTCCGTCAGGGTCGTGGCGTCAGCAATGGTGAATGGTACGTTGAGCATACGCGCCAGCGTTTCAGCAAGCAGCGTCTTACCACTTCCGGTGGGACCAATCAGCAGGATATTACTTTTACCCAGCTCGACTTCATCTTTCTTTTTGTCGCCCTTGGCATCGCCAAAACGCAGACGCTTATAGTGGTTGTATACCGCTACGGATAAGACTTTCTTGGCCCGGGGCTGGCCAATTACGTACTCGTCGAGAGTTTCCTTGATCTCGCGAGGGATTGGCAGCTTATCTGAAGACTCTTCGCCACTGCTGTCCTGAATTTCTTCACGGATGATGTCGTTGCATAGATCAACACATTCATCACATATAAATACGGAAGGGCCGGCAATCAGCTTGCGCACTTCATGCTGACTCTTTCCGCAGAAAGAGCAGTACAACAACTTGCTGTCTTCACCCTTGCCGCTTGTTTCGTCGGTCATTCGATTACCCTGTTATACGGACAATGCCTGCCCTGCACTCTCCAGTGAAAATAGACAATGAAAATAGACCTGTCAGTCAAACTGATCAAAGCCCATTCATGATTCACAATTACATGCCTGATAAGATGCAGGCATCGAGGCATGTTTTCAAGTGCTTGATCCGCTTGATACCAGAACTCATGCCCTGACCATCCGGGACCATGCATGTTTCTGGAAAGCTATTCTGATAGAGCCCTCCATACCAAGAGAACCCATCCAATGAGTTAGTGTTCAACGACTTTGGATAAAAATCAACCTGCATGCGCTATAAATAATGAAAATAGCACACTTTACAGAGGCTATTTCCATTGATTGCGGAGCATATCGCCGGAGATCACAAAAGAGCCATCAGCTCAATCGCCCAGCTTATTTTTTGTCTTTATTGCCGTCTTCACCACGACGATTCATGACCTGGTCGATCAGGCCATACTCAACTGCCTCATCGCCATTCATAAAGTTATCACGGTCAGTATCACGCTCAATGACTTCAAGAGGCTGGCCGGTATGGTGAGCCAGAACATGGTTCAGCTTACTGCGGATGCTCAGAATCTCACGGGCATGAATTTCGATATCTGACGCCTGACCCTGGAATCCTCCCAGCGGCTGGTGAATCATTACCCTGGAGTGTGGCAGACAATAACGTTTACCAGCAGCACCACCAGCCAGCAGCAAAGCGCCCATGCTCGCAGCCTGACCAATACACATGGTGGAAACATCCGGCTTGATAAACTGCATGGTGTCATAAATAGACATCCCGGCAGTTACCGATCCACCCGGTGAGTTGATGTACAGGTGAATATCCTTGTCCGGATTTTCCGATTCAAGGAACAGCAGCTGAGCAACCACCAGATTTGCCATGTGATCTTCAACCTGGCCCACCAGGAAGATCACTCGCTCTTTAAGGAGGCGGGAATAGATATCGTAAGAGCGCTCACCTCTGGCTGATTGTTCAACAACAATAGGTACCAGTCCTGAGTTGGTGATCGCAACGGCGTGCGGGTCTATCAGATTGGACATATCCTGTCTTAACTCCTTGCCAAGTCGAAGAAAAGCGACTGACCTGTCAGTCATATAAACTGAAAGATTAGCCGCTTGCATACCAGATTAAAACGACCAGAGCCGGTAAAACCTTAGCTGCTTGTCAGGGGAACTGGCCAATCAGCCAGCAACCCCCCTCGCTCTTCATAAAATGCTCTTCTACAAGCGGTATCAGGCAGACTCTTCCTGCTCTGCCTCTTCAGTTTCAGCTGCACGCTCAGCAGGCTTGATAGCGTCCTGATAGCTGCATGCCAGTTCTGAAACCTGGGCCGCTTCCAGAATAGTATCTACTACCTGCTCTTCCAGAACAACATACTTGATCTGAGACAGCTGCTCATCGTTGCTGTAGTACCAGTCGATAACCTGCTGAGGCTCCTGGTAAGCAGAAGCCATCTCTTCAATCATGGCACGCACACGCTCATCATCAACCTTGACTTCACGCTGCTTAACCACTTCACCAATCAACAGACCCAGGGCAACACGCTTTTTGGCATCAGCTTCAAACAGCTCTGCTGGCAGCTGCTTTGGATCAAAACCACCTTTCATGCCGCCGAACTGCTGTACCGCCTGTTCGCGCATACGGTCGATTTCCTGAGAAGTCAGGGCAGAAGGCACTTCCACTTCATGAATCTTCAGCAGGCCATCCATTACCTGATTCTTGACTTTGTTTTTAACTGCCTGACGAAGTTCACGCTCCATATTTCTGGACACTTCCGTACGGAAACCTTCCAGACCACCTTCGCTTACGCCAAAGCGAGCAAAAAACTCGTCATTCAGTTCAGGCAGTGCGGGTGCAGCCACCTTGTGGACCTTGCAGGCAAACTCAACAGACTGACCTGCTAGATCTTTCGCCTGATAATCTTCAGGGAAAGTCAGGGACAGCACTTTCTCTTCACCGGCAGACACTCCCACCAGGCCATCTTCAAAGCCCGGAATCATGCGGCCAGAGCCCAGCTCCAGAGTTGAGTTCTCTGCGCTGCCACCTTCGAAAGCTTCTCCGTCTTTGGTGCCAACATAGTCAAAGGTAATGCGGTCACCCAGTTCAGAAGCACGCTCAACGTCAGCAAACGTTGTGCTCTGCTTGCGCAGGGTTTCGATCATTTCGTCTACATCAGACTCATGAACCTCGGCAATCGGACGCTCAACAACAATGCCGCTGAAATCATTCAGAGCAATTTCAGGGTAGACTTCAAAGGTAGCAACAAAGGTGAATCCTTCGTCGTTATCAGACTGAGCTTCAACAGATGGCGCACCGGCAGGGTTCAGATCCTGCTCCTGGATAGCCTCAATGAAGGAAGACTGCATCATCTCGCCGAGCACTTCCTGTCTGGCACCGGCACCGTAACGACGCTTGACCACTTTCATTGGAACCTTGCCGGGGCGAAAGCCATCCAGACGAACACGTCGGGACAGGTCCTGCAGACGCTTATTCACTTCACTATCAATATCAGCAACCGGGATAGTGATAGTCAGCTTGCGCTCAATACCGGAAGTCATTTCAAGGGAGACTTGCATTTTTGTTCCTCAACACCAAAACCTGTGTAAACAATGGGCCAAAAGGCGGATAGACTAGCAAATGCTTCCGGAAAATGCACAAACACGTTCTGTCACACTGGATCCGGGCAAGGTAAAGGAACACTTTTTATTAAAACATTCCCGTTCCCTACAGGATTTGCACCACTCTCACTTCTCAACGGTATAAACCAATGAACAAAGCAGACTTTACCTGAAAAGCGTATTTAAAAGACCCAAAACACAGCAGCCCTGGCTCAGCTTTTCCTATCTGCACTATTCATATACGTTTCCCCGAAGCTAAGGACTAGTGGGTCCATACACCCCCCATCAGGGCAGTTTCTTTGGATGAAACATACAAAAACGGGGATAAGCATACTTATCCCCGTTAATGACTGGTGCGGAAGGAGAGACTCGAACTCTCACACCTTGCGGCACTGGAACCTAAATCCAGCGTGTCTACCAATTTCACCACTTCCGCTCACAGTGCTTCCACGAAGCACGCAAAACACTGTATTTTTCAGGCCGCCCGAAACACCCGGACAACCGTTAAACTGGGGTGGGCGAAGGGGCTCGAACCCTCGACCGCCGGAATCACAATCCGGAGCTCTGCCAACTGAGCTACGCCCACCAGTAACCGACCGAAAGACTATTCAAATTGAACCAAAGAATCAAGCATAAGGCAGGATAAATGGCCATCTGAAAAATGGCGCACCCGGCAGGATTCGAACCTGCGACCATCCGCTTAGAAGCATTTCAGGGAGCTAACCGTCTAGGCCGCACACTATAAGGGTTTATAAAATTCTGTCAAGCCTCTGAACGCCGATGACACACAAATTGGGACACTTCCGAGTCTGATTGAGGGCGATTTTTCCGGAGTTCCGAGATGCTGTCAACAGCATTTTTTTGCTGAATTTTTCGCCGGTTCAGATAGAGCATGGTGGTCTCAATATTGTCATGATCGGCTAATTCCTGGACAGCGTATGGATTGCAACCCGATAACAAAAGCTCAGTTATCATTGTCGCTCTCATTCCCCAGTGAAAAGGTTTGACCGAAGGCAAATTCAATTCCCGGAAAATTTTTGTGGCCAGCTTTGATATTTCACCCTGATCATAAAACCATGGTTCTCCATTTCCTTTATCCAGAAAATATCTTTCTTTCGGTTTTCGCTCCGCTAAATCTTTTATTAGAAATTCATGCAACTCTTTATTGATGGGTTTATCCGGAGTTTTATAAAATTTGTTTTTCCACTTCAGTTCCTTGTTATCACGGATATAACCTGAACCAAGATCAATATTTTCCAACTTCAAAGACCAGATGGCTCCTAACCGGGCAACAATTTGAGTCGCCATCATGTAGGCCCGCAACATGTTTTTCATATTTCGAATCCCTCTGGCATCGGATTCTCTTTCAGCAACCTGTAATTTATTAATCAGATAATTTTCCAGCCGGTCCAGATCATCCAATGTCAACGTACGCATATCTTTTTTTGGCAGCTTGGGCATTTTTATCCGATGAAGTGAATCAAGAATCTGCTTATCACGACAGAACAGCAAAAAGTTTTTAAGATGCCGGGTATGGATATGTTTTGTAGTATCAGCCAACAACCGCCCCCGGTATTTTGCCTGAGTATTTAGATACCGTTGAAATGCATTGTATTTCGTTTCATCGTAATCCTGCATATCATGATTGCCACAAGCCGTAATATATAAATCAAGGCTGCGACCATACATAATGGCGGTTTTCTCGGCACAGGTGGAGCGGACCGAATCCAGCCAAAATGTCCTGGCCTGCTTTACCGTCCATAATTTCCGCTGCTTTTTCTTTTTGCGCTCAACCTCTTTCTGATGATTTTCGTCAGTAATTTCCCTGGCTTTCCTGGAATAAAGCTCAGTTAACCGGATACTCCGTTCCAGCTCGTCAAGATGCTCCAACTCAGCAATAGAACACAGGCTCCGACGAATCCCCCGCCGCCCGTTCTGCCAGCCTCCCTCCGGGGCGAACAATCCAACATAGTTCCCCCGGTACTTTTCATAAAGTTTTCTGGCCATGCATCAATCCCAGTCTTTTATTGTTTAATACCAGCCCAAACTACCCGGCCAATAATATTAAGATCCGCCAACGGAATTTTATTGGAGCCATAATTATCACTGATGACATCCACCAACCCACCGGGCAACCAGGCCAGCCGACGCACTGAGGGACCGCCACCAAAATCCACCAGGTAAACACCATCCCCTGTTTGACACTTTAAACGGACCAGCAATACATCCCCGGGCTGATATACTTTCAAGGCATCATTTTGAATCGTAAAGGTTCGACACTCATTGGCCTGAATCCCCAGAGCGGCAAAAATTGAACGGTCAAAATAGGCCAGGTTCTGGCCATGTATATCCGCCACAGAATCCGCCACACGCTCCTCAGCAGCAGCTCCGGTAAGAAGATAATCCACCGAAACATTACCCGCCTGTGCAATACGAATCAGCTGCAAACTGCCGGGATTATCAATCACCGCATTCATCAACCGGGAAAGATAACTCTGACTGATGCCTGTGGCCTCAGTGAGATGACGGGTTCCACCCAGACGATCACGAACCTCCACGATCCGATCAGCAAGACCTCTCTGCATACTTTTATCCATACCTGCATTGACCTTTAAAATATTAACCAACACATGCAGTTATGCATAACATTTTGTCTCACCATTGGCATACCTGCTTAATAATGGGCATACATGCATAAATCTATAGGATTCTTAACATTATCGGTATATTTTCCTAGACTAAGGTGCATAAAAATAAGTCGTAATGCAACAGGCGAAATTCTTAATGAACCGTTCCAGGCCATCGGACAACTGGCCGATAACCCTTCAACCTTTGACATCAATCAGGATAAATTGCTCAGTACTGAAGACGTATACCAGCAATTCCGAATCACCCGGCATACACTCAATACCTGGATCAAAAAAGGCAATTTTCCGGCCCCCATCTCTATTGGCAATGTAAAACGCTGGCCCACCTCCCTGATCAATGCCCGGATCTATGAAGACAACCCCCAACTCAGGGAACGGGAAAACCTGATGGCCCAGGCACGTAAAGTCTCTAATTCAGAAACCCCGAAAACACGGGAAGAACTTGACTATGAACGTCTGATGGCTGAAGCCCGACGCATTGCAAAAACCGAAAAATCCGGGGCTGCAGCATGAATCTGGAAAAAGATATTCTGGACTGTCTGCTCAATGACACCCAGCTGGATTTCAAGTGCCTGCAAAACCCCAAATACCTGCAGCAAGGTATCTGCCCAGTGTGTAAGCACAAAGAGCGGACCCTGTGGGCCTATCGGGATGCTCCCTGGGCTTTGATCTGTTCCCGGATGAAAAACTGTAAGACCATCATACCCGTGAGGGACCGCTATCCGGAGCTGTTTGAAAACTTTACCGAACGTTACCCGGCCACCACGGAAGACCCCATTCCATTCATCGGCTACGACAAAGCCACCGGAGCCTATGCATTCCCGGATTTTGGCTATCACCGGAGAACCATGGTCAACAAAAACCGGGAAGGTTATCTCTCATTTGACCGCCTGAGCATCAAAAGCAGTCTGAAACTATTGGAGGACAACATTTATCATCGGGGCAAAGACCACTTTAACGCAGACTGGTATCAGGATTTTTACTTTGTTTTTGAAAACCAGGGGCTGGCCGCCCTCTCATTCTGGGCCGGTTCCCTGTTTGCCGAACAGATCCGCCAGAAACAGGAAGGATACACCCTGCTGGAAATCTCCGGTGATCGGGAAACCGGCAAAACCACCATGACCAAACTGCTCTGGCGACTGCTGGGCGTCAGCAGATATGAAGGGGTAGACCCCAATAAAATGAACGAACGGGCCCTGGCCCGAAAGTTTGCCCAGGGTGGCAATATTCCCATGGTATTAATCGAAGGGGACCGCAACGAAACCAGAGGCCGCTCGATGTTTGGCTATGACTGGCTGAAAACCACCTGGGAAGGCGGGGTCATCCGGGGAACCGGTCTGAAAAACCACGGACTGGAAACCAATGAAGACCCATTCAAAGGCTCCGTGATCGTGGTTCAGAACATGACGGTGGACGGATCGGACGCCCTGCTCTCACGCTTTGTCCACTTGCACATGACCGCCCAGGGCTATAACCCGGAGGTGGAAAAAGCCATCCACCGATTACGGGAGCGGGACATTGAAGAGATGGCCAGCTTCCGCAACCGGCTGTTATGTGATGAACCGGCCATATTAAAAGCCTATTTTCACCACTATGGAAAAGCCCATGCCCGACTGATTGAAAGGGCCAACAGGGAGCAGACCAAATTCACCCCCAGGGTGATCCAGAACCATGCCCAGATCCTGGCCTGGGCCCATACCCTGCAACCCATATTTAACGGAGAGATAACCGAGCTGCAACTGAAACACTTTGACAGCTTTATCTGGACCCGCTGCCAGGATCGCCAGCGACGCCTCCAGAGTGAACACGAAATGATCCAGCAATTCTGGGATTACTATGACGTACTCAACTGGAAAACCTGCAACGAAACCGGCACCCCACACAATGTGGAGGTACTCAACCACCTGCCCGGCTCCGGCAAAATTGCTATTAACCTCACAGAGTTTGATGAAGCCTGCGGCGATCGCAAACTGCAACGGCTGGACACTGCCGAGCTGAAACGGCTATTCCCCAACAGCGTCAGCCGCCGTTACCGGGAGAACAAACCCACACGCAGCAAACAGGCCAATATGAACGGCAGAACAAGAAGATGCTGGATCTTTGATGAGGTGGTCAATGGATAACAAGGGAAGGGATAAAAAAATAGGGCTGGACCGAACCCAACCCCATTTCTTGATGACTCTTTTTCCAAGCCACCATTAGTCAATGCCCCGCCATCATAACCAAAATCGATACTGAAACCAACTTTTAACGGGCTGAAAATTCAGCCCGTTAATTGTCATTCCCTGTTTTCTCAGCATTATTTTCGATACTGTAGCCCACCTCCTCAATTTTGAGGAGGTGTAACGCCACTTTGCTCAATTTTGAGCCCAGATCCCGCCGTTACGCTTGCTGTAACGCCCCGTCACGCCTTTGTTCCGCCAACGTTACAAACCCAGCAACCGATACACCCCTTATGCTCTCTGGGCTGCAGCCAGGACAATCCACCCTGTTCCGGTTGTTACGCCATTTTTACCCCCACCGGTCATATCAGTTATAACAAGAGCTTTCCCTTAGTACATATAACAATCAAACCATAACTCTCTCATATCGCCGGTGGGGTGAAAAAGTGCGTAACAAGTGTAACATAGATGATAAATCACTCTCTATCCTACTAATACCAAGCTCTCCCGCCGTTCCGCCAGCTGTAACAAAAACGGAACAGAACCGTAACGCCGTTACGGTGGCAGCGTAACCGCAAAACGAACGTCAGGGGATTCTTTTGGCCATGACAAACGGGACTGTTACGCCAACCATTCGGCTATGTTCCGCCTTGTTACGGTTATGGCGTAACCGGCAAAAGCCTTCTATACCAAGGGATACAGGCCGGTTTTAGTACGCCGTTACGGTCGTTACGCAGTTTTTCACCCCACCGGCCATATGAGGAGCAAGCCATGACCCGCTTACCCAAAACCCCGTTACAGGATCAGGCAGATGACAACAGAGAACAGTTAATCCGGTATCTGTTACGCCAGAGCGAGGCCCGGCAGGTGATGTTCCTGCGCTCCCTCAGTTCCGATCGTTTGCGGTATGAATTGGAAGGTGAAATTAGAAAGAGAAAAAAATGAATGGGCTCAAAATTGAGCCCACATAGCAAAAAGCTTTTATATGCGTATATGCGTTTTTTGTGTACTAATTAGGCTACAATATACAATTGTCACTAACCACTGCAAGGAAAGAAAATGAGCAAAACTGAAGTCGTAAGGGCAAGAATAGAACCTGAAGTAAAGCGCCACGCCGAAGCCATATTCCAGGAGCTGGGTCTCAACACAACTGAAGCGATTACGCTGTTTTACAAACAAGTGACCCTTTGCAGAGGGCTGCCCTTCCCTGTCTGCTTACCAAATGAAGAAACCGCCAGAACGCTGGACAATGTGGACGCAGGAATTGGGCTGGTTGAATGCGATAGTGCAGAAGATATGTTTAACAAGTTGGGACTTTGACCCATGCTCACGCCGGTCTATACCAACAAACTATCCAAAGACATAAAGCGTGCCAAAAGACAGGGCAAAGACATGGACAAATTTAAAGATGTTGTCCGTATGCTTATTGAGCAACAGCCCTTGGCTGCAAAACATAAAGACCATGCTCTATCAGGCAACTATAAAAACCACAGAGAGTGCCATATAGAGCCTGACTGGTTGCTGATTTATAAAGTAGAAAGCGAACGGATTATCTTTTCAAGATTGGGATCGCATTCAGATTTGTTCAGATAGCAACGCACCACCCTTGTTCAATGCGCTGTGTAATGATTTCGACAAGAGATAATGGTGATTTCCCCGTCATCCACGACATAAACCAGCCGGTGGGTATCATCAATTCGCCGGGACCAGAAGCTGGAAAGGCTCTCTTTGAGGGGTTCTGGCTTCCCGATCCCGGAGAACGGTTCCCGTAGTGTTTCAATAATCAGTCGGTTAATACGCTTCAGTGTTTTTTTATCCTGCCCCTGCCAGTAGAGGTAGCTCCCCCAGGCTTCCGGGGTCCACTTCAAATCATTACTCATCAATCAACCCATGACGCTCGGTTAAGCCCTTGCGGTACTGCTCAATAGACCGGCTTAGATGGGCACTGTTAGCTGGACTTTTCAGCAGATGCACGGTTTCCATCAGGCCATTGAACTGGTCCAGTGACATCACCACGGTATCCTCCGCATCCCGGCGGGTGATGATGGTATAATCCGCATCGTTCACCACCCGGTCCAACACGGCTTTCAGTTTGCTGCGGGCTTCTGAAAAACTGATCACTCGCATGGTTCTAACCTCTCTGACAAGTACAATTTATCGTACAAGTATAACCAGTACCCCAAATAGTACAAGTCCTTGCAAACCGTGGTTTTCCGGTTGATTTTAGCTGTGCAGATCTGCATAATTACATGCATATAAGCAAGTGATTGACAGGACGAAAAATTATCAGGCATTATGCATCTCGCAACGGCAAAATCCGTTGCCGGGCTTGGAACCCCGATTTTCAAACGGAGCACATAAGACGCCCGTAAACTGCGTCTTTTTTTGTTCAATCACTTAGCACCTTTTTATGGCGGGCTGAGTGGGGACGGCTTAGGCCGTGCCGATTTCGTTTGAGTCGGTGTTCCAATCCCATTCAGTCCGTCTCCAGTCAAGTTTGGAACCTTCTGGTGGCGGTATCTCGCATCAAACGTAGGTTCTATGGCCTTTTTAATTTAAATCACTCCAACTCCAGAACAACTACTTCCCGAGCTGAAATTTGAAGATCAGCAGATCACCTGTAGCTTGCTCGATGTTGCCAACCATTTTGAGAAACAACACAGAGACGTACTCAAGGCAATCCGAAATCTGGAATGCTCTGAAGACTACCGTCTGCGCAATTTTGCGCAGACGGTAGTCACCCGAGAAAATCCAAGTGGTGGCGCTCCTATCGAAAGCCCTGCTTTCAAAATCACCCGTGATGGTTTCACCTTCCTGGCCATGGGTTTCACAGGCAAAAAAGCCGCCGCCTGGAAAGAGGCCTACATCAATGCCTTTAACCAGATGGAAAAACGGCTCCAGCATATCTTTGACCCGATGGTGATCGAATACCGCAAGGAGCAAATCGGCCAGATCGAACAACTGGTGACACGCCTGGAGAAAACACTGCATCCGGAGGACTGGGAGATTACCGAAATTCTCAAGGTGATGGTGCTGCAATTTTCCCGGGAACTGCTGCTGACCTGTCAGGATAAAGTCCTGCTGGAAGACCGCACCAAGGCACTGCAAGAAGTGGGATTACTGCCCAACTCCGCAGAAAGCGTGGATCACCCCACCATCATCCTGTTCTGGGACCAGATTGACAAGATCGGCCTGGCCCTGGTGAACCGTTCGGTGGAAGATGGCCTCATGTGCATCAGCCCCCGCTGGTATTTCCAATGGTGCAAAAACCTGGCCATGAAACCGGTGGCCAGTGAACGGGAGCTGGATGACACCTTCCGCCTCAGCATTGACTTTCCTTACCTTGGCAAACAGTTCCGCAAGGGCAAAAAGCCGGAGTTCTGCTGGTACTTTGCCCACAGCCTGGCAAGTCGCCAGATTGCAGAACAAAAAGTGCTGAACGCTGACCAGCTGAAGGCGAAACACAAACATCAGACAATTGATGATATTGCCGAGTTGATCAACGGGGAGGACGCCTGATGCATCCGGTCAATAACGAGCGCCAGGAAACGGCCAATAAAAACACCATCACCCTGCCCCTGCATAACCTGGGGGATGAACCTTTGCTGCGGGTCAGTGAGAAACACCAGAAAGCCGGGCAGTTTGTCGTTTATGTAGAAACGCCGAAACCGCTGTTCTTTACCGGCAATTTCTACGCCTATCACTGGGATTTCAAGGTGAAACAGATGTTCTGCGGTGAACATCTGGAGGATTGTCTGCACCGGGCCAGGGAGTGGGCCAATTATTTGCTGACCTATGAGGAGGATCGCTGCTACTCCGCCACCGGGCCATTGATTCAGCATTAATCCCCATCGGTGAAAGGCTGCCACCCCAATGGCCTGGGAGTGGCAGCCTACGCAAAGGAAAACGACTCACATGCATCCCTTACGCCCGATCCATTATACCGATTCAAATATTAACGACATCCAGAAATTAATGGGCCTGATCCTGGCCACTGCCAGCACCGGGGCCCTGATCATTACGCTCCAGTCACTGGTCAGCGGGATAGCCGCCACAGCACTGGCCACCGGTTCCGGTTTGGCCCTGCAGGTTTGTCTGTATCTGTTTGCCCGCCATCCTGATCATCGGGTCCGGTGGTTTTCTTATGGCCTGCTGGGCTTATCGGTGATTGTGACCGCATGGTATATGGAAACCACCTGGCAGAGCCATCATCGGCAACAGCTGAACCAGCAACAGCAACAGATCAGCAATCAGTTTCAAGTGAAACAGCAACAGCAACAGATTACCCAACTGAACCAGCAGATTGATATACTGCTGGCCAGCGCCGAACAGGACACCGGCAATCAATACCGGGCCCGGGGGCTGAATACCCTGAACGAACTGGAAGCCCTGAACCAGCGCCGGGATAAGCTACTGGCAGATATTCAGCAACAGGGCCGGATCACCGCCACAGAGCTATCGGGCCAGACCCTGTTTGAACAGAATGATTCCATCCGGTTATTCCTGTTCCTGGCCATTGCCCTGATTATTGATCTGGCCGCTATTATTGCCCTGAATCCGGTTCCAGCCATGGCAGCCAGTCAGGAAGATGACCGGAATATTCCCGCCGATCCGGAGCACATTAAACCGCCCTCCCACCTGGAGAACATACTGGAGAAAATCCGCCTGGGGGAATATGGGGAGTTTGTTCCGGTGAAACAGATTATTGAAAATGAACCTATCCGCCATCCGGAGCTAAAAATAGGATTGGAGCAACTACTGCTGGAGGAAGGGGTGATCAGTAAGGTGGGGAACCGGTATCGTCATTTCAGTTTTGACCGGCAAACAGAACTTTGTGACATATAATCGGCTTGTTTGATCAGTCTATTTTTGGAGAAATAATGAAACAAGTAGTGATAAGGGGTAGATGCTGGGTTAATTATGAAAAAGTTATTGATATGGCTGACGATGAAGCCGAGGAGTTTATACAGAATTTCCATGATAATCCCGACAAAGGATATAGCCAGATAGATGAAGAAGATTTGCAGGATATTGAATGTGTCGATGATGGGGAGATTATCTGTAAGTAAATATAACCTGCTGCTTATGCGAATATTTCATTCGCATAAGCAAAAATAAAAAATCACAACTTTCTGGAAAGGTACTGAATAGCAGTCTTGAACAGCCGGGTAGAAAAATTCTCACTGGAAATATAATCCAGTTTCTGGCTATTTTTAGACAGTTCCTGGCTGATTCTCTCCAGAGTCTCAATCATCTGGTTACTGGTTTCCGGCTGGTTAAAGTAAAAGCCCGCTGATTGCTCATGAAACCCCATTTCACCCCGGGGCATATTGGAGCCATCCATCTCTATGGAATATTGCAACCGGCGGATAATCTCTGCATTCAGGGAACGGCTCTGCTCATTGGCCGCCTGCTGTAACTGCTGCCGGAGATCCCATGAAATCCTGATAGATAGTTGTTTGGGTTCAGCTGTGTTTTTCATGCTCATGAACAGATCCCATAGTCTAGCCCGATTACATTAACCATTTTTAACTACATTGAAATTTATGTAATTTTTACTAATCTTTCATGGACACAAAAAAACGAGGCGTAATACAAATTACCATCTGTACTAGACGACAGTTCTTATACGATAGGGGCCGATCATGCTCTATCCCCAGTTGAAATTTTTCTCCCTGGAATCCTCTTTATTGTCGATGGTCAATATCATAGAGGTGAAACAGATTGGTTACGTTATCCATATACGCTACACCTTCCCCCAGATACTGCTCTGTATCGGTGATGAATTTGGCTATCTGGATGAACTGAGGATTGAGGATATTATGACGGGCAGCCATGAAGCCGAAGTCATGGAAAAAATTCGGGAAAAACTGGAAATCATTTACACCTGGGAACACCGGAAACTGTTTGACGGGATCACTCCGGTGATGGCTATGGCTGTTTGATGATGTCCATCAGCTGCCGTTTCTCCCTGGGAGATAAACGACGGACAAGCTCTATAATGGCTTGCTCCATCACTGGTCTGGGTGGCGTGGTATCGTGTTTATGGGCCAGACTCATGACAAAACGGGCATCACACAGCGGATTATCACAATGGCAATACAGCTCCCGAAGCGATTGGGTGATTTTTTTACTGCTGCTGATGCTGGATTTTTCGCCACAATGCGGGCAGGTGATTTTCACCTATTTCTCCCATGAATAGCATGAACACTCAGTATAAACCGGAGATTAAATGCAAAAGATAAATGATGATCTTTGCACTGCCTTTAATCTGGATCGGGATAAGATAGAAACCGAGTGTGACTGTAAGAATTTGCACTGACTTTTCTTGCTTCATTAAAACGTCTTTCCATGCTTGTAATTGATAATTACAAAATATGCGCCTAATATATACGCATAACTTATTATAGAGGATGAACAGCATGGAACCACAAAACAAGCCCGAAAAACGCCCGGTTAACCTCAGAGCCCGTTCCGATCTTCTCGATTGCGCCAAAGCCATGGGAATTAACCTTTCTGCAACTCTGGAAGAGGCCCTGATGACGGAAGTAAAAAAGAGAAAGGCCGAACAGTGGCGTAAAGACAATAAAAAAGCAATGGAAGCCCTGAACCAGTTTACTGAGGAGCATGGCCTGTTTTCTGATGAGTTCAGGACCTTCTGATGGAACAGTTTACCGTTTACGAAAACCCTTCAAAACAAACCCGAAACAGCATCCCCTATCTTTTGGATGTCCAGAATGACCTGTTTTCCGATATTGGCACACGTCTGGTCATTCCAATGACACAAGCCAGCAACATCAGTACCCTGCCCGATCAGAAAATGTGCCCTCAAATTAAGATTGTCGGGAATAACTACCTCCTCCTGACTCATCAATTGGCCAGTTACCCGGCAAGCCGCCTGAAAAAACCGGTGCTGTCACTGGATCATTTACGCTATGACATTCTAAAAAGTATTGATTTATTGATAAATGGTTTTTAATTGCGAGGGTATTGATGGGGAACATTTATCAGGACGTGCAAAAGGCGTTAGAGGAAGCGTTAGAGTTTTCTAAAGGTACTGATACAAGAGCAATCGTCCATAACAAACAACGTAACCCGAAAGTTCCCACAGAGGACTATGGGAAACAGGCGGAAGCAACTGGAGCCACTATCATGCTATTCAAAGTCGGTATAGAAACACCTCGAGACAGTGAGACCGCCTATGGCATTATTATTCCGGCTTTATGCAACGATTTGTACACCACGGTTTCGGCTGCGGATACTTTTGATGAGATCGTTCCCATGGCCAGAGAAGTGGCCCAATTGATGATGGAAGAAATGACAGCAAGCGGTGATTTTGACCTTACCACCATTATCAGGGCCAATCAGCAGGATTACCGGAATAATCCGGAGTATGCCGATTTTGACCAGTGGATTGAGGTGGAAATTGAGTTTTAAGCCCCGCTCCCATGTTAGAAGACCTTGGAACCAATATCACGTTTTAACCGGTGGCCAGAGCCTGGCAGTATGCACTAAAGCCAATATCCATACCTGATCATCCTGAATCTCATAAACCAGACGATAATGCTCATGGGGAATCAATTCCCGGGTTCCCTCAATTTTGCCACTGTGCCCAATCATCGGGTGAGTGGCCAGCCTGCCCGCTGATACTCCAAACCGTTCATCCATATCAATGGCCGCCTGCAGATTTTCAGAGACCAGATACTCCCAGATAGCCAGACGATCCTGAACCGCTTCCGGGGACCAGATGACTTTCATAACTGTTTATTCCGCATAGCGGCAAACTGCGCTTCCACCTCATCATTATTTTTCCCTTCACCGGAATGAATGGAATTTCTGGCAGCGGTTACTTTTTCTTGCAGAAACTCATCATACTCCCTGGCTTTTTTTTGTCGTTCGATAAATTCCCGCATCAGTTCCCGAACCACCTGGGAAGCGGGTCTATGGATGGACTCCGTGGCTGCGATAAATTCAGCCCGGAGTTCCGGCTCCAGTTTCATGGTAAACACCGACTGTTTAGACATAGTTATCTCTCCCTATAAAATACTAACAAAGTATATACAATGTTAGTACTTTGAGAGAAAAGCCTCAAGTTGCCTCAACCTCAAAAAACGCCAGATCAAAGTCAAACTGAGACACCTCCGCCCCAAGGGTCCGGTTCAGTTCCAGAAAGGGCTGAACCATGCTTTTAACATCGGTTTCCAGGTAGGTTTTCAGGATCTTTTCAATATCCCCAAATCCTGCATTACCCTCTGGCCGAATTCCTGCCAGGGCTGGCTGCATCCCATGGCCCACAATCACATCATCCGCTGAAATACTTTTGATCCGCTGGAACTCATCTTTCTGGCTGATGTCACCCACCGGGATCACATGCACCGCCTTATCCTTGCCCCCCGGAATATTGATAAACAGGGAGCGGAAATTCCCGGCCGCCTTGCCCTCTTTCATTTTATTGATCAGCATGGCCTCTGTTTTCGGGTCCATATTAGGATCGGTGGTATAGAGGATATAACCGATATGACAGCCATTATGGTAATACTTGCGCCGGAATAAAGTGGCATCCTCATTCAGTAATAACGCCTGCATGGCACATAGCCAGTCAGGCACGCCATAAATATGTTGAGTGGGGTCATATTCCAGCGCCTGCACCACTTCACCCGGTTCAAAGTCTATCGGGGCCAGCCGATCCGGGCCTAACCAGCAGAACTGGGTCTGGCCGTTTTCCAGATCCCGTTTCCGCTGCATATTCAGCGTTGGAAGATGTTGCAACAGTACTGTCTACACCTATTTCCGAATCTGGAAACAAGATGGCACATGGAAGAAGGTGCATGATGCTCTTCGTGACCAGGTGCGAATTCAGGCGGGCAAAGAGCCACAACCAACAGCAGCAAGCATTGACTCCCAATCCGTGAAAACCTCGGTAAAAGGGGGGATCGAGGCTATGATGGCGGGAAGAAAATAAAAGGCAGAAAACGTCATATAGCTGTTGATACTATTGGCCTGATTCTGGTGGTATGGGTACACACAGCCGCATTTAGTGATAGTTTTGCAGGTCAGTTCATACTGGCTCACCTTAAGAAATACTTTAAAAACATCTGGAAAGTCTGGGCTGATTGTGGCTACCGGGGTTACCTTGAAGAGTGGTTTTATCGCTTCAAACCCAAAAGGGTACTTGAAATCACAAAACGCCCACGGGGAAAGTTTGTCGTTCAAGCAAGGCGCTGGGTTGTGGAGAGAACCTTTGGCTGGTTTGAAGGATCCAGACGTTTAACTAAAGACTATGAGCAGCTGCCAAGGAGTTCAGAAGCCTTCGTTTATATATGCATGATTCGCATAATGCTACGAAGGCTTAAGCAGTTTTAAAACAGCCTCTAAGAACAAAGATAAAATCCAAGATTACAATAAAAAATACAGAACTGATAATCCAGAAATAATAAAACAAAACTCTAAAAAATATTTAAAAAAGAGAAATAAAGTAAAACACAATGCCGCAAGGCGTAAGTATTATCATCAAAAAGTTAAAAATTCTGATCAGTTATTAAAAAGGATACGAAAACGAAACCGAGAGTGGAGAAAAAAAGATCATGCAAAACGCTACACAACAGATCCAGACTATCGTTGCAATAAGCTGGTAAGAAACATTCTTGATAGAACTTTAAAAGCCA
Organism: Endozoicomonas acroporae; assembly: GCF_002864045.1. Taxonomy (GTDB): domain Bacteria; phylum Pseudomonadota; class Gammaproteobacteria; order Pseudomonadales; family Endozoicomonadaceae; genus Endozoicomonas; species Endozoicomonas acroporae. Next base: position 6,269 of record NZ_PJPV01000095.1, on the reverse strand, counting down.
GCATGAAAAACAAGGAAGGACGTACTCATGACTTGCTTGGCTACACAGCACAGGAGTTTAGAGAGCATATTGAACGACAATTCCAAAAAGGCATGAACTGGGAAAACCATGGAGAATGGCATCTAGATCACATCTATCCCATTGCAAAATTTATCGAGGAAGGCATGACAGATCCAAAAACAATAAATGCTCTTTCCAACCTGATACCCATATGGAAAACCAAGAACCTCAGCAAAGGAGCCAAAGTCACACAATTATTGTGACCCAGCTCACATATTCACAGAATACCACCTTAGTAATTAAAACCAACGTAAGTTTTAATGAAAAAATCATATCACTCCGTCGCGTATCAATAATTTCAAACCCCAGAACCGGACCCAAAATTTTTACTCCTCACCACACTCACACTTTCGGGCTTTTTGAACATTTTTCGTTCTTTTTTGTGACTGGGGCCAGGACTGCCAAGGGTGAAATCCGGTGACACTATTGTGACATTCCGGGCTTTAGATGGGCTTGTGACACTCAAGTGACACGGAAAAGAAAAAACCCCTGAAGCCATTGATTTCTCTGAGCTTCAGGGGTTATTGATGGCGCACCCGGCAGGATTCGAACCTGCGACCATCCGCTTAGAAGGCGGATGCTCTATCCAACTGAGCTACGGGCGCTTAATCATCTTTCTCACTGGTCGGGGTAGAGAGATTCGAACTCCCGACATCCTGCTCCCAAAGCAGGCGCGCTACCAGACTGCGCTATACCCCGAAATTTCTCAGCTACTTTCAGGAAATCCCGAAAATTTCCGCTGGTCAACGGCGACGAATACTACTCACAAGCATGGCGCTCGTCAATTGCCATATGCATTTTTTGATCCACATAGCAGTTCAGATAATGCAGGAAACATCTTCGTCTTAATGACCATACCAATCTGTCTGAAAAAAAACCACCATGCTCACCCTTTATATCGAACAGACTTCACATAGGTTGAACCAGTGGCTTTATCAGCAAGCGGTTGTGTCAACAGAGCCTGAGCACTGTTAAACTAACGGTCATTTTCAATATTCGCCAATCAACCAATATTGTCAGCAACAGGCTTCAGCATATATGACAGCAAAAATTATTGATGGCAAAGCCATTGCCCTGCAACTGACCGACGCCATCGCCAAACAGGTTCAAAAAAGAACTTCACAGGGTCTCAGGGCTCCGGGGCTGGCGGTTATTCTGATTGGCGATGACCCGGCTTCCAAAGTTTATGTAGGCAAGAAAAGACAGGACTGTGAACGGGTGGGTTTCAAATCCATATCCCACGACCTGCCAGCCTCCACCAGCGAACAGTATCTGCTGGAGTTAATTGACAGCCTCAATGATGATCCGGCCATTGATGGTATTCTTGTACAATTACCCCTGCCTGAACACATCAACTGCGAACTGGTGATTGAACGCATCCGTCCGGATAAAGACGTCGATGGCTTTCATCCTTACAACATTGGCAGGCTGGTTCAGCGCATTCCACTGTTGCGCCCCTGCACACCAAAAGGTGTGATGACACTGCTGGAAAGCACAGGCCAGCCCATTCGTGGCAAGAATGCCGTTATTGTCGGTGCCTCCAATATTGTCGGTCGACCAATGACCATGGAACTGTTACTGGCCGGCTGCACTACAACCACCACGCATCGCTTTACCGAGGACCTGGCCGCTGAAGTAGCCCGGGCAGACATTCTGGTGGTTGGCGCAGGCAAACCCGGACTGGTTAAAGGTGCCTGGGTAAAGCCCGGTGCCGTGGTGATTGATATTGGCATCAACCGTATGGATGATGGCCGACTGGTGGGTGATGTGGAGTTTGATGTTGCCAGAGAAAGAGCCTCATGGATTACTCCGGTTCCCGGCGGTGTTGGCCCGATGACTGTGGCGACACTCCTGGAAAACACACTTTATGCTGCAGACCATCTGCACCACTGAGCCGAGAAAAGAGCGTTCAAGATTAAGACCGGCAGTTTCACTGCCGGATCCATCTTATGACTTCAGACTGGCCAGACATTCCAGAAAGATTTCATCTTCCCACTCAGAGCAATCAATAAGGTACATATTACCCGACTCCTCCCACTCATAATCCTGCCCGTTGATTCGAACCTCCAGAATCGGGTGCTCACTGTAAATTAACAGCCTGCCTCCCTGCCTGAGTCGGCTTTCAAGGCGAACACCGCTGTCTTTCCAGCACACCACCTGATCAACAATGGCACAGGCTGGCAGAATCTTATCTTCCAGTCCAAGACAGACCAATGACTCTTCAGGATAAAACAGCATCAGATCTGCCCCATTCTGCCCAAGCCGTATTTCCGGCAGCTCAGAATGGCTGAAACACTGCCGTCGGGTCGGCCAGTATATCAGCCATTCGCCACTGTCATTTTCCAGGGGGGACGCAGTGATACGCTCAGCAATCGGTTGGTGATCTTCGGCAATATTGAATAAGGCAAGGACTCCCACTACCCCAATCCGATTGGTCACCTTAAGCAACTTACCGGAATAGAGAGGGTTTTCAAATAACTGTTCCCGAGCCACCTTTCCCTGCTGATCACAGCGAACCACCCGACCATCATTAAACACCAGCTTCATCAGTTGCTCTGCATCAGTCTGCCCAACCGGATCACTGGTATAAATGGGCCCGCCACTCACCGCCCTGAGCAGCGCATGGGCATCAGAGTCTTCGTGAATGGTCCACCACATATCCCAGTCACCTATAAAAAAGGCATCATGAAACACTGCGTTATAGGCATTCTGCAGTGCATGCTCCTGGAGATTACCGCTTTTCTTTGGAAAAAAATCATCACTATTACGCGCAAGAGCTGATGACGGCCGGTTCCACAACTGATCGCTGGCCATCCCCATGCAGTTGATCAGTTGTCCGTTAAAGTGCAGCCCTGCTGAGGCTTCAAGGGACTGGTGCGCTACCCGGGATACTTTTCCGGGAAAATCCCGGTATCTATAGTGGTTGGCAAGATTGCTCTGAACATCGACTTTGATGAAATCAACGCCCTGCCGGGCCAGATAGTCGTGCCAGCCGTGCCAAAAGCGAAATGCATCCCCTTCTGAGGCTGGGGGTAACCTTCTTGATGAATCCAGTTCATCCAAAGGGACAGGAAAGCTGGCTTGGGCATCGATCCCTTCCCACTGCCCGGTCAGCGCATGCCACACCCCCATCCAGGGAATACCGTAGTCATCCTGAAGAGTCTGCTTTAAACTGGCAAGTCCGGCCGGAAACTTCTTCCGATCTTCCTTCCAGGATAACAGCCGACGATCTTTCTCTTCCGACCAGCCATCATCCACCAGCATCCATTTTACCGGAACCCTTTTGGAGTAAAACTCCTGAGCTTTTGCAGCAACAGCCTCCTCAGTCACATCAAGATAACAGGCATCCCAACTGCACCAGCCGAGATAGTTAAACACCTCAGGGAAGGTACGCTGCTCTCTTGGTCTGGAATAGTACGATAGATGGTGACGCCCCAACTGCACATTGTTATTGATCAGTGAAAATGGATCTGCACTGACACCATAAATGGCAATCAGGCCCGAAAAATCTCTAACACCCGACTTTGAAGGACCCGCCACCAACTCAATGCCAGCGACGTCCCCACCCTGAAATTCACAGCGAACCTGCTCATCACATACGGCCAGCAGGTGGTGATACTCTTCCCCCAGACCGTACAGCAAAGACTGTGTTTTCTCTGGCAGATTGTTAAGGGCGCAATCAAAATGGGGCCGTGTCCACCAACTGTTATAAAGATAATGAGCACACAAGCCGGAAATGTCACCCAGAGAGGCGATATTGATTCTGACGGCGCAACGGGGATGCCAACTGCGCCCTGGCCAACTGACTCCCTTGCTAATCTCAGCATTCAGAGATAACAACAGCTGTCTTCCTTTGGTCTCCAGAGACAACCTGACAGACAACCAGTCATCGTGAACAAATATCCCCGACTGCTCTGACCATGTCAGAGCATATTCCTCCCCATTATCCAAACGAACATAAACAGTGATCTCCTGACATACTGCAGCCTGGTCATAATACAGATTTACCAGCTGGTCTTTTTCACGAAGAGAATACATAACTGCCTCAACTGCATCTTGGAAAGAACAATGTCATCCTTTGCCTACAGTATTTCTCAAAATCGGATATACGGCAGTGAAAATCTAATAAATTGCTTATCCCTGATATAAAACCACAGTCCGATAAGCTGATTAGCACGGGAATTTTGCAATATGAAAACCGCTGAAAATGTTACCCAAGCAAGGAAAACCAACCGGAAAGTAACACCTTTTATCAATAGCACACACCAAAAACCACAGACTGAGCTTTAGAGTGAAGAGAGTCTAAGTCATTCAACCCCGCACAACTGAGGCAAAACAGCAAAAGAACATACATCAGGCATGAAGAACAAAGCAGAAAACCACGCTGTCAAAAAAATGGCATGCAGTATGCATACCATTTAGGGTTCCATGTCAGCACCCGGTTTAATGGAATAAGCCCTGCTGCCGACATCTTTTGTCTTCGCTACTTTTGTCAGAATCATCCAGGACTCTTCAATGAACAAACCATCACTCAGTAGCATGGAAGCCTATCTCAGACAGATGGGTATGGTGCCCCTTCCCGAAACCCCTGGCGACCTTGAAAAAGAGTACTACCGACAGATTTACCGGGTACTGCCCAGAGAGCAGGCTCTATCACTCCCGGTCAGGAAAGCCCGTTCAAAAACCTCTATCAAGAAAAGTAAAGAAAAAGACACCCCTGACAGACAGTAAACCAGACCTACTCAGCGTGAGGGACTTCCAATCGTTCACGCTGTCGCTTATGTCGAAACAGGCCATCCAGCGTAAAAATGACCAGTGCAAGCCATATCAAAGCGAAAGTAGCCATCTGCACCACACCCAGCGGCTCATTATAAATTGTCACACCCACCAGAAATGAAATGGATGGTGCCAGATACTGCATGATTCCCAACACAGTCAACGGCAACTTTTGAGCCGCCATATTGAACAACACCAGAGGTATGGTGGTCACAAACCCGGACAGTGCAAGAAGAAGACTGGTATCCGGATCAGAAAAGCGAAAAGCATGCAAATCATTACCCATCAACCACAGGAAATAGAAAGCGGCGGGAGGCATCAACAGCAATGTCTCAATAGCCAGTCCAGAGGTCGCATCGACATTAATCCTTTTCCGGATCAAGCCATAGAACCCGAAACACAAGGCCAGTACAAAAGCGACCCAGGGCAGTTTACCCAGCAAGAACATCTGCATTGATACCGCCGCTGCTGCTATAAATACCGCTAGCATCTGGTATCGGGTCAGACGTTCCCCCAGAAAACAGTAGCCAAAAAAAACGCTGATCAGCGGGTTAATGTAATAACCGAGGCTGGTTTCCAGAATCCTGTCGTTGGTCACTCCCCAGATAAAACAGAGCCAGTTTCCAGCAATAAACAGCGACGACAAAACCAACCAGCCCAGTATCCGGGGTGACTTTATTATCTCAAGGATCCCTTTCAGTTTATGGCGAAAAGATAAAAAGCAAACCAGCAAAAGTGATGACCAGAAAACCCGATGAGCAAGCACTTCCAAAGGAGACACCTGTTCAACAATCTTGAAATAGATGGGGATCAGCCCCCACAAAGCAAATGCCCCGACGGCAAACGTCAGGCCAGACTGTACTCCTGCGTCTCTCACAAATCCCCCACATCAGACCCATAGCATCCACGCGATGCCGGGAAAAATAACAGCCCATTCAGATTTTGCATTGTAGAAGCAACGAAACCAGAGATAAAACATTACCTGAAGAAGCCTGAACTCATCCAGGCTCCTGGCGAGACAGATCAGTCAAAAACTATACGATTTTTATTTTTATCCAGCATTTTGCTGCCAACATATTTTACCTTATCCAAATCATCAAAGCTCTGATAAGGGCCATGCTGATCACGATGCTTGACAATTTCCATTGCGATACGGGGTCCAACCCCGAGAAGTCCTTTGTCCAGCTGCTCCATGTTTGCCTGGTTCACATTAACTTTCTGATCACCAGACCGGGCTTTCTGGTCAGCCCCAAAGACAGAGATACTGAAAAAAGATGCACCTAAAAAGACGAGGGTTTTGATATCCATATCAATGACTCCTTAAAATTGATAGATAATCCGCTATTAATAGATTGTCTATAAAACAGCTTTGTTGAATAAACCATCCATAAGCACATTCCCCCTGTGTCAGCATAGTTGTCGCCTCTCCTGAA
>NZ_PJPV01000094.1 GCF_002864045.1 Endozoicomonas acroporae | reverse complement strand
GCCTAATTCACGACTGACAGTACTTTTATGAACGCCAAGATTGTCAGCCATAGCTTGTAAAGAAAGACCAGTTTTCAGTAGTGCCTGAAGCTGATATCGTTTGCCTTGAGTCAGCTGTTCGTAGTGTTTGGTTTGAGTGCTCATTCCAGACTTCCATTTCAGAGTGTGACAACTTAGAAATCTACCGACAGCTGTCTCACATCTCAAGTTTCAGCCTGTTGCACTTATTGTATTACTCCAGCACTTAGTGCCCAAAGGTGATGATCATTTAGAACTATTTCAGAGTTTGAAAAATAAATTTCATGAGGTGAGCTATTTCCCATCATTATGGATACTCGATCTCGGATTTTCCTTTTCTTACAAATTCCTGTCACATTTGCCTTTCTTACCTCATCGTCATATCGAACTGCACCATCTTGATCAGGATCTCCATTCGGATTCCCTTGTTCTATGTCATAAAAGAAAAAAATATCCCTGGGATGTTGTAGAACCATGCTATTTTGATACATTGTTTTAACTCCCGTTTGCTTTGAAAAGTTCGTTGCGTGCACAGTAATATCCTGCCAACAAGCTCAATTGTTCATCAGGATCTAAAATCTCTGGAAAAACGCCTATTTCAGAAACAGTAATTTGAATATCTTTCTCAAGATTCACTCGTCGTCCATAGTTTTGTTTACCTATAAGGCTCAAGTGATGCCTATTCTTCTTTAAGTAGACTGCTATTTTTCTTGCTGGATTTGTTATTACTGCTGAATCACATCGAATTGTCGTAGATTCACCATTTGCCTCCTCTTGACACTTAACTAATAGCGCAATCAGTTTACCACACAATGATGGCTTTGAAGTTATTGCATCTTTATCTATAAGTGATGACATATAAAACACCAATCTGGCATATAAAGAAGATGAACTAAAACTAGAAAAATTACAATTTCTCAACTTTTTAATTGTTTCATAGTTTATTGGCTTTTTATTAAAAATAGCCCCAAGAATGCCAATCAATACTGATGTATTTAAACCTCCCAAATCATTCCCTGCTATGCAATGTGACAAAAATAAAATGAGAGGCTTGTTTTCTCGGCAAGGATCTACTGTACAGGAAACCCAGTGACGCAAACCATCAACTAAAGCTGTTGTAGATATTCTTTGATAATACTCTATAGCAATCCTTCTTTCCTTCCCTCTAAATACAACAATATTCATATATCTCTTCTGAGTGTTTCGATTAAGCTTTTCTTCGATACAATAAGATGGTTCAGGCACCCAGTGAATTTTTCTTGGGCTTGGCTTCCAATAAAGATTTCCACGTTCATCCTTTGCTTGTCTAGCGTCTTGCCCTCCAAGAAGGATTTTCCTAAATAACAGTTCAATATCCCGACCTTGGGGGCACCAAAATACCAGGGTAAACGGTCCAATATGGATTTTATTATGAGAGTCAGAGCGCAGTAGATGATTCAATGAATTTCCATACCGGTAAGCACATTGTTCACAGGTTGGGGCACTATACCCTTGGGTCAGACCATAAGCTCCAAGGCAGGAATTCCCTGTCCTGATATTGTTGATTGATGTTAGCCTAACACCTATCGGGTCACACCCCCGGATACCTTTTATGGTTGGCAGAATCCGTTCAATATTCCCCCACTTCCCACAGACCATACACTGCCCATACTTCGTTCCAGAAGATAGAGGATTTTCTGAAAGCCATTCGAAAACTGTAGGACGGTTAAAAACCAGAACATTATCCGTATCTAATCGAAAGCTAATTGTTTCTGCTTTTATTAGTTCTTCGTATAAAGGATGTCTATCTATTTCTTGTTCTTGCATACTGGATATGAAAGTAGCCACAGCTTCAGCCCCCATATCACCGGTTTCATCTGCAATTAACTGACATCTTTCCACAAAACATGCGTGAAGGGCTTCAGCTCTTTCTGGATCATCTTCATCAACTCCTAACACATATCCTGAATGATCCCAAAGCTGGCAACTACTAATGCCCCGGGTTCGAACGACTTTTTTGGGAACATAAATCATTCTGCCCTTTTTGTTCTTGGGAGTAGCCCAATCCTCAATATCACAAAACTCACCATCTGAGTTAATAACGATTACCCATCGCAGATAATGAAGCTGCCATCCAAAAGGAGGCATAACATTACGGTTCTGTGAATAGTAGCGAGTCAGCTCTCTCAGCAACATGGTAATACTGCTCCTACTCTCGGAACTTTGATCTTCCCTTTCCTTAATGAAGCATTGAAAAAAACTGGAGTCACTTCTCCATCTTTTTCAATAATTTCCAGAGGTAACATTCCTAAAGGTTCATTGATATCAGCTGGGGCATCGCATGGGGTCGATTCATCAAAGTAGGCAATATAGTCACGTTGCCCCAACCAAGGTGTGAATCGACATTGTCCATTTCTGATTCGTTTCTGATATTCCTGCTTATGGTCCTGCTCACTCAACTGAGGACATTTACGATATTCTGGCAACAATCCCACGTAAGCATGAATAACATAAGAAACATCCTTTAGAATCAGATTATGAAACTGAAGACGCCTCTGGTCTGTTACCATTACATCCCCTTGATAGTCATCCGATAGAATCTTATTCACATCGCATCCGCGGATACATTGATCAATTTCATTCGTGCCAAAACCTATCCATTTAATGGGCTTAAGAACATTGATTTTGGAAATGATCCAGCACAGTTCTTTGTGATAATAAATTGCATTGAGAATTCCTTTTGCTGCAGTGGGAGTGATAACCGGATAAGACCATCGTTCAACAGAGAAAGCAGGGTTGGTGAAACAGGCGTAGTCTCCCCAAACCTTTAAAGTAATATGCCTTGGTCGCCCCATACTTAACCCCTATTATCACGTTGTAAGAAGAATAATGGCTTCTTTGATTACCTTGCGCTCTTGCTGGAGTCGTCTGACTTCACGCTGCAGTCGCTCGATTTCTGTCTGAGACTGGGAGGAAGGTGGGGGTACCTGGTGTTTGCCCCCTAAAGGCAACTGCCCATTTTTATCCAGAGTGGTGCCAGCATACAGCGGGGATGACTTGAGTAGTTGCTTTTTCCGTTTGGCAACCCAATTACTCAGTGTGTTGGGAAGGACATTGAGTGTCTTAGCAATATCCCCAATGCGCACCTCGGAAGCGATTGCCAGATCAGCAGCCTTAATTCGGAAATCCGGAGTGTAGCTGCCACGCTTTTTCTCAGCCATGCGTCTGCATCTCCGTACAAAAACGTATTCATGCAAAATTACACTTTGGTAATCATAGTCCGTCGTGACAGGCTGTAAAGGAATTGATAGTCCTTTCTTTTGGGGAAGGGACTCAAATGCAGGACGATCCGGTAATCAATTTTGGAAAGCGTGTAAGAGATCTGCGCGACAGCCGTGCAATTACGCAGGATGAGCTAGCGCATCTGGCAGGAATGGATCGTAGCTATGTCGGTCAGATTGAGCGTGGCGAGAAGAATATAACCATCAGAAACATACATAAGCTTGCGAATGCCCTGCAAGTTAGCCCAAAAGATTTCTTTGATTGATCCCTTCTGTAAAATAGCCTTACAAGACCATTGACTCATGTGCCTTTAGTACAGAGATTACCCATTTATGTCCATGAATGAAGCAAACACTTGTCGTGTTTATGTTACTCCAGCATTAAAAGAAGCTGGCTGGGATAGCTCCCCGCATATGCTGGATGAGCAATATACCTTCACCGATGGACGGGTCGAACTCAAGGGTAGCTCGGTTATTCGGGGAAAGCGCAAACGAGCAGATTACCTCTTATGCTATACCAGAGATTACCCAATAGCTGTTGTCGAGGCCAAGCCTGAAGGGGAGTCTGTCGGCACAGGGATGCAGCAAGCTAAAGAATATGCAGAAATACTGGGGCTCAAGTTTGCTTATGCTACCAATGGCCATGAGTTACTGGAATTTGATTTCATTACCGGTAACGAAAGGGAGCTATCTACCTATCCAACACCTGGGGAGCTTTTTTCAAGACTAACCAGTGATGAGAAAATAGATGAGGAACAGTCACATCGATTACTCACTCCCTATCACCATGTAAAAGGTTATACCCCTCGTTATTATCAGCAAATCGCTATAAACAGGGCTGTTCTTGCAGTCCTGCAAGGTAAAAGGCGATGCCTGATTACCATGGCAACCGGTACAGGTAAAACCGTTGTTGCATTCCAGATCTGCTGGAAACTATGGAACTCCCGCTGGAACAAGGCCGGAGAATATCGCAAACCCCGCATTCTCTTTCTGGCCGATAGAAATGTCCTTGTTGACGACCCTAAGGATAAAACCTTTGCCCCTTTTGGCGATGCCCGCTTCAAGATTGAAGGAGGGAAAATTACCAAAAGCCGTGAAATGTACTTTGCCATTTATCAGTCCATCGCAAAAGATTCCAAACGCCCAGGGCTGTATAAAGAATTTTCCAGAGACTACTTCGACCTTATCATCATTGACGAGTGTCATCGTGGCAGTGCCCGGGATGACAGTAACTGGAGAGAAATTCTTGAGTACTTCGAGCCTGCCTACCAGGTTGGCATGACAGCAACGCCGCTGAGAGAAGATAACAGAGATACTTATCATTACTTTGGAAACCCGATTTATACCTACAGCCTGGCGCAAGGTATAGATGATGGATTCCTTGCCCCTTATCGAGTTCACCGAATCATTTCTCAAGTAGATGCTGCTGGCTGGCGACCAACAAAGGGTGAGCTAGACCGTTATGGTCGAGAAATTCCGGACGAAGAGTACGGTACAAAAGATTTCGAGCGAAAAATTGCGCTAAAAGCCAGGACAGAAACCATTGCAAAGCATATCACCAAGTTCATGAAACGAACGGATCGCTTTGCGAAAACCATAGTGTTCTGTGTCGATCAGCCGCATGCCGATGAAATGCGCAGGGCGTTGAGTAACCTCAACAGTGACCTGGTTGCTCAATACCCGGATTATGTCGCAAGAGTCACATCTGACGAGAAAAAAATCGGCAAAGGGCATTTAAGCCGGTTTCAGGAGCTTGAAACTACGTCTCCGGTAATTCTGACAACCTCTCAGCTATTAACCACAGGAGTTGATGCTCCAACCTGTAAAAATGTGGTGCTCGTGCGGGTGATAAACTCCATGAGTGAGTTTAAACAGATCATTGGCAGGGGAACCCGGTTGAGGGAGGATTACGATAAACTCTGGTTCAGTATTCTCGACTACACAGGCTCTGCTACCCAGAATTTTGCCGACCCTGACTTTGATGGCTATCCCGACGTTGATGACGAAACCACCATTGATGATGACGGAGAGGAACTGGAAGACGAAGATCAAGAAACCGAGTCTGAAGAAGAAACGTCTGGTGATGATAACAGCTCTACAGAAGGTGATGACAACGATGAAACCGATACGGGTGGCGGGGGCGAAGAGGGAGAACCACGTAAGTATTTCGTCGATGGCGGCTCAGTCAGCATTGTTTCACATCTGGTGTACGAGCTGGACGCTGACGGAAAAAAACTGAATGTTGTGCAATTTACCGATTACACGGCAGATAGTGTACGCACCCTGTTCACGTCATCAGATGATCTGAGAGACCAATGGGCTGACCCCATCAAGCGCGATGAAGTCATCCAACAGTTAAAGTCACGGGGTATTGATTTTGACCAGCTTGGCAAAGAGACCGGAAAGCCAGAATCTGATCCATTTGACCTGTTATGCCATCTGGCATTTAATGCGCCCCTGAGAACCAGACGGGAAAGAGCAGAGTATGTACGCAAGCAAAACCCCGATTTCTTTGACCAGTATGGCCCACAGGCAAGAGAAGTTCTCGAAGCCCTGCTGAACAAGTATACCGACTTCGGGCCAACCCAGTTCAATATTAGGGAAGTTGTCAATGTTCCGCCCCTATCCAGATATGGCAATATTCTTGAAATTGCCAATCGATTTGGTGGTGCCATGCAAATGAAGCAGGCCGTAGACCAGATGCAGAACCTTCTCTATACCCATTAAGATTTAACCGGATTTATCCATGGCCAAAAAAGCGGCTCAACAGCCCATGACCACAGCACAGCAGCTGGGCTCTATTGTCAAAACAGCCCGGCAGATCATGCGCAAGGACAAAGGCCTCAGCGGAGACCTTGACCGCCTGCCTGTGCTGACCTGGGTTATGTTCCTGAAGTTTCTCGATGATTTGGAAAATATGCGAGAGACGCAAGCCGTTTTGGATGGAAAGCCTTTTCAGCCTGCCATTGAGCCACCTTACCGCTGGAGAGACTGGGCGGCCAAAGAAGGCGGTATCACCGGTGATGAACTTATTTCATTTGTTAACAATGACTTTGCCACCAGGCCCGATGGCAGTCGCGGCCCTGGCTTATTCGCCTACCTAAAAGAGCTGGAAGGTGTAAACGGCGTTGCTGATCGTCGCGATGTTATTGCCACGGTTTTTGATGGCCTGCACAACCGGATGATCAATGGTTACCTGCTGCGTGATGTGATTGATAAGGTCAATGGCATCCACTTCAATTCCACTGAGGAAATGCACACCCTGAGCCGTTTATACGAAACCATGCTCAGAGAGATGCGGGATGCAGCTGGTGACTCCGGTGAATTCTATACACCCCGTCCCGTTGTGAAATTTATGGTTGAAGTGACTGATCCGAAGCTTGGAGAAACGGTCCTTGATCCAGCGTGTGGAACAGGCGGGTTTCTTGTCGAGGCTTATAACCATATTGAGAATCAGTGCCGCTCTGTAGAAGACAGGAAAAAGCTGCAAAGCAGCAGTATTTATGGAGGTGAAGCTAAACCACTTCCATTTCTTCTGGTACAGATGAATCTTTTATTGCATGGATTAGAATACCCAAAAATTGACCCTGGGAATAGTCTTCGCTTTCCTCTGAGAGAAATTGGGGATAAGGACCGAGTTGATATTATTTTGACTAACCCACCTTTTGGCGGTGAAGAAGAAAAAGGCATTCTTGGGAACTTTCCTGAAGATATGCAAACTGCTGAAACTGTCACCCTCTTCTTACAGCTCATCATGCGCAAGTTGAAACGACCAAGCTTCAATAGTGAAGTTGGCGGACGAGCGGCTGTCGTTGTTCCAGAAAGTGTTTTGTATGACTCAGGTGCAGGAGTAAATGTACGTAAGCTACTGCTCAATGAATACAACTTACATACGATTGTACGCTTACCCAAAGGGGTATTTGAGCCATATTCAGATATTCAATCAAATTTGCTCTTTTTTGATCGGTCTGGCTCAACAAATGGAGTATGGTTCTATCAACATGAAGTTCCTCTTGAGCGAAGAGGAATGAAAAACCCCTGTTACACTTCGACATACCCACTGCGTGACGAAGACTTGTTAGACCTGCACCATTGGTGGAGTAATAGGCAAGAGAGTGATTACGCTTGGTTTGTCTCGATAGATGAAATTAAAGACAAAGATTATACTCTGGATTTTCGCAATCCTAGGAAAAATGTTCAGAAGAAAAAAAATCCTTCTGATCTTATTGTCCCCATTGCTGAAAAACTTAATATGGTCAAAAGCATGGGGGCGTCGCTTGCTGAGAAAGCAGTCGATATAGATCTGCTTGATCGATCAGACTGGCGAAAAGTCAGAATTGGTGATTTTTTGTCACAGTCAAAACTTACCTTAGAGCTTGTCGATGAAAATACCTACAAACAAGTCACCGTTAAGTTATATGGTAAAGGTGCTGTTCTTCGAAAAGAAATTTTTGGAAAAGATATAAAAACAAAAAAACAGTTTGTCGCATCTGCTGGTCAACTGATCATGAGCAGAATTGATGCGAGAAATGGGGCTTTTGCAATCGTACCCGAAAGCCTTAATGGTGCAGTCGTAACCCAGGATTTCCCATTGTTTGATATTAATTCAGACATGATTATCCCTGGGTACCTTGCATTCATGCTTCGCTCCAATGAGTTTGCAGATGCATGCAAACATGCCAGTAAGGGAACCACGAACCGTAAAAGACTGAAGGAAACACTACTTCTAGAAGAAGAGCTGGTGTTACCCCGTATGGATCAACAAATTGAAATCATGAATTTTGTTGGGGAACTAGAAGCTTTTACAAATGTTATTGGTAAATTATCAGGTGTTGAAGATGGCCTTTTGACATCGATAGCTGACTATTTGTTAGGTCAAAACTGATGACCGACACAGGATTTTACGAAATTTACAACGCCGATCACGGTGCTGTTCTCGCTCGTGGCATTCGGATTGATAAAGAGTCTCTACAAATCGTACTTTCTGGCTCCGTTAAGGATATCATTCAAGATACGGCTGGAAAGGATGATATTCGTGAAATGCTTAGCTCTATAACGACAACAGGCTTTGCAACCGATGGCCTTGAAGTGATGCTCACCAATGAGAGTAATATACCTGATTGGCTGGTAGGGGAAGCGCTTGCCGAGGTATTTGTAGCTGAACATGGTGACTGCGAGTTTCCCTGGCCCACTGGAAGGGATCTGAAAAATCCAGAATCCAGCCCAACTGGCGCTGATCTTACTGGTTTCCAAAAGACCAATAATAAAGATTTTCCATACCGCTTTGCCTTTGGTGAAGTGAAAACATCCAGAGAAAAAAAGTGGCCTCCTCAGGTTGTACACGGTCGTGGTGGGCTACAAGATCAGATTAATGATCTGACCCACAGGATTAAGGTTAAACAAGGCCTGTTCCAATATTTAGCTCACCATTCTGTAAATGCTCCATGGAAGAAGAAGTTCCAGAGTGCGGCATCACGCTACCTGAACAGTAGCTTTACCGATGCTGCACTGTTTGGCCTTTTGATCAGAGACGTAAATCATGACGTCAGAGACTTAAAGCAAAGAGCGATCAACTCAGCAAAGGATAAGCCTGACCAGACCCATATTTCATTTTATGCACTCTACCTCCCCTCTGGTTGCATCCCTTCACTGCCACAGATGATGGGAGAGGGGGTTGCTGCATGAGCCTGCTCCAGGAACATCTAGATAAAGTTGACCAACACTGGGCCGTGCTGGCTATTGGCGATGAAGATATCAAAAAAGGTTTTGAACAGGCCGGGCAATATTTTGTTGAGACAAGCCTACAGAATATTTTAACGCCAGTCAGTCCTGTACACATCAAACATGATTTGTTTGAACGCCTGGCTATGGCCTACGAGCTGGCCGCTAGTGAAGGGCTTAACGCTAATATATACCCTTCCCACAAACAAAAAGAGAATCAACTTTGCGGACAGGCTGGAGCATACAGAGCTTTTACGTTCAGGCGTTTGATGCCAGTGCCAGCGGAGACAGACGAAGAAAGAGTGTTCCATATTCTGCATCTGGCTGGCCTTGCCTATGGTGGTGACCGCTGGACGGACATGAAACGCTGGCTGGTTGAAAATGAGCCTGTCACCAGAGTTGCGAATATTGAAGGTAAGCCATGGGATCAACGTTTACTTCATACTATTTATGACGCCTGGCTGAAGCTGTTACGTAAAAACAGCTGGAACGATCTGAACGCCATAAGTCAGATCATTTTGGCACTGAGAGAAAATCAGAAAATCTTTGAACAGGAATACCTTGACTCCACTTCAGCAACCGAAGTGAAGGTATTAAGACTGGTTGCCCTTTACCATTGGGCAAAAGCCACTGAGTTGTTAGCAACCTTTATGCTTCAGGGGCAACCTGCATCCATAAACTCTGAATTGGATCAGCATTTTGAGTCCGCGGAAGCTGCCATACAAAAAACGCAGGATCACCAGTTCGAGATGATTCTGCGCTGGCTACACCTTGCCAGCAAGCAAATGGTTGCCGGTTCTGTTTGGCGGGTAGCTCATAACATCAACTCTCGTGTTACCAGATTTGTTGATCAGGCAACCAAACATCGCGCCATGTTTGAACTCTTACCGCCACAACGTGCAGCGATTCAAGAACAGGGGCTTTTAAACCCTGCCAGCCGCGCTGTGGTTGTGGATATGCCAACGTCCGGCGGTAAAACAGCGCTCGCTGTATTTCGCATGCTGCAAGCACTGAATCAATTCTCAGATGCCGGTGGATGGATAGCCTATGTAGCTCCGACCAGAGCACTTGTGTCACAAATCACCCGTCGTTTGAGGGAAGATTTCTCGCCTTTAGGTATTAAGGTTGAACCACTCACAGGAGCGGTGGAAGTAGACTCTTTTGAAGAAGAGATGCTTGAAGCTGAGCGGTCGTTTGATGTGCTTGTAGCAACACCTGAAAAATTACAGTTGGTGCTCAGAAACAAAAAAGTAAGTCGTCCTCTTGCCCTTGTGGTAATGGATGAAGCTCATAATATTGAGGATAAATCTCGTGGTTTGAGAATTGAGCTGCTCCTGGCAACCATCAAACAGGAACATCAAACCGCTAATTTTTTGTTGTTGATGCCATTCGTTCCCAACTCAGCAGATCTTGCTCACTGGCTGGGTGACAGTAGAGGGACAGCTATTAGCCTTAGCACCGCTGCCTGGCAGCCAAATGAGCGTATCATTGGTATATTCAATGCCAAAGAGTTTAAAGGTAAAGGCTCTAAAAGCGGAGACTGGAAGTTAGAGTACGAAACGCTTACCACTACTCACAACTCAATACACCTGAAGGGTGTCCATCAAGTTGGTGATGTCAGACCTATTAAACGCGTAACTGCATCGCAGGTGAAAAATGGTAAGGGCCTGAGTACTCAGGCAGGGGCTATGGCAAAAGCCTTTTCCAGCAGAGGAACCAGTATCGCGGTAGGTCAGAAAATCCCTGATGTTTGGAGTCTGGCCCGGAAACTCTGCGAGGAGATGCCTGAGCTGGAAGACATTCATGAAGATATAAAGCTCGTCCAGCGTTTTTTAAAAACAGAAGTCAGCACTGATTTTGAGCTTATTGGGATGCTGTCCAAAGGCGTCGCCGTTCACCATGCCGGTTTACCTGCCGAAGTTCTTGCTCTTATCGAATGGCTGACAGAAAAAGAACGCATAAAAGTTCTCTGTGCAACGACCACTATTGCCCAGGGATTAAACTTCCCTATTTCGTCCATCTTTCTGGCAACGCATAAGTACATTTACGGCAATGAGATGTCCCCTAGAGCCTTCTGGAACATTGCCGGAAGAGCCGGTCGAGTAGATCATGGCAGCGTTGGGGTTGTGGGTATTGCTGCAGGCGAGGAACCGAATGCGGTTCGGAAGTTTATAAGCGAAGCAACCGGTGACTTGGTATCTCGGCTTGTTGGGATTCTGGATGATATGGAAAAGACGGGGGCAGAACTCAGCCTGGATAACTTTAGATTCCAGGAACAATGGGCTGATTTTAGAAGCTACGTTGCGCACTTGTGGAATGAGAAGAGAGAGCTTGATGTGGTTATCAATCAAGCTGAACAACTATTGCGCGGTACTTATGGCTATTCCAGCTTACGAAGTAAGGGAGATGAGCCTTCCCGTAAAAAAGCAGACGCTGTTCTTCAAGTAACAAAGGAATATGTACATGAACTTGCAGAGAAGCCTGAATTTGCCACTTTGGCAGACGCTACAGGCTTTTCTCCAGAAGGTGTTAAAACAGCCTTTAGAGAACTCAGCAAGTTAGAAAATAAACTGGAAGCCAAAGATTGGCAGGCAGACAGTTTATTTGGACAAGGAAAAAACAAGGCACTGTCTGACTTGGTGGGGGTGATGATGAAGTTACCCCAGCTGAAGGAGTCTTTGGAAGAAATTAGCGGTAAAGGGCGTGATTCTACAAATCTTGCAGATATTACCCAAGCCTGGGTTAGTGGTAAGTCTCTTGAAGACATTGCAACTGAGTATTTTCAGGGTAAGACTTCAACGGATCAAATCTCAAATGCTTGTAAAGCGGTATACAGAGACTTGGCTAACAGTGGTGCCTGGGGGTTATCAGCCTTGAGCAAAATTCCTACATCAGGGCTGAACTATGAAAATATGACTGATGAAGATAAGAGACAGATTAATAATCTCCCAGCCATGATTTACCATGGGGTAAGGTCTGAAGAAGCGGTTCTCATGCGCATGAACTCTGTCCCAAGAAGTGTGGCTGAAAATCTGGGGGGTCGGTTTAAACAAGTGGGTGAAGGTAAGAGCCTTTCTCCTGCTCGTGCGGGTGAGTTTTTACGCACTTTGAAAGACAGTGACTGGGATCAGGTTAAACCCAAAAACTCTACTCTCAGTGGTGCTGATTATCAGGCTATATGGCGAAGGTTATCTGGTAATATGGCTTAATTTGAACAAGTGTAATTACCAAGGGAAACTGACGGGTTAATCAGGTATCCATTTTTACTTGACCACTACACAGCTGTTCTTTGATCAAATTCAGGAAGAAGCCGTAGCCAGTGAGCCTTTGCAGCAGGCAGCTGCCGTTAACAGCGTGGAGACTTCCGGCAGGCATTCGAGAAAGCCTTTGAGAATCTGGTGATTGATCGGATGGAAGGCAATAAAGAGATCTTTAACCACTTAGGAAGTGTCCCGAAATAAGTTTTGCATTTGCTTAAGGCTTGTTTTAGTTTACCTCCCGCAAAAGCACAAA
Source organism: Endozoicomonas acroporae (assembly GCF_002864045.1). Classification (GTDB taxonomy): domain Bacteria; phylum Pseudomonadota; class Gammaproteobacteria; order Pseudomonadales; family Endozoicomonadaceae; genus Endozoicomonas; species Endozoicomonas acroporae. The sequence continues at coordinate 1,303 of NZ_PJPV01000094.1, read as the reverse complement.
CGGCCTGTCTTTTTCGGGCAGCGGGTGGCGGGAAGCGCTTACTAAGATGTCGAAGTTATTAAAGGACAGTTCCTTAATGACGGATAAGGATTTCCGTGATGTTGCCACTAACCACCTGCTACACAGGGTTTATGACGATATCCGGGAAAAGTCTTCTGAATAATAATATCTCCTTTGGGTAGCAACCACAGCGTTGCTCCCCCCCTTTCCAAATGCTTCACAATGAGTGGAGCACGCTTTCCATGCAGGGATAATCATCAAGGATAGTGAATGCAAATAATCATTTTATCTGGCGTGGGCTATGCGCCTAACAGTGGGATTAACAAAGCTTACCTTCGTGTTGATGGTTGGGATGACTACTGTTTCAAGACCACATTTCACCTGTCTCTTCATGATGAGAAAGGAAATTATCATGATATAGGCAACATAAAAATTGGCTTCAAAGGCCAAGAGATTGGCCTGCACACCCGCACATACTTAGATGATGAGTTCTCAGAACTTCCCGATGATTATTTTTCTCTGGGTCAGGATTCTGACTACTACCAGAAACTGTCTGAGCTGCCCAGACCATTCAGAGAAAGCCTACTATACAGGCTTAATGACGCTGTTCTTTCAGCAAAACGGCTTGAAGATAATCTCAACGAAAGTGTAATGGGGACTTCATTACTTAGGCATGTCAGCTTATCTGCCATAAGAGGTCAGTTTTCCCGTGCACTTGCTGGTCAGCCACCACTAAGCAATTTTGAATTTACATTTTCCAGACCTGCTACGGAAAAAATATCCGAAATCGAGTTGGATTTTAATGTTGTTGTTGGTTCGACACCAAGTACAAACATACACGCCATCATTGGGCGAAACGGTGTAGGAAAAACCACCCTGCTTAACGGGATGATCACTGCGATTACCAGTAAAGGTCAGTCTGATGAGGCCTCATTTTATGACCTTGAAGGAATCAAAGGTTTTGGTCGCAGGCCTATAAGTCACGATTATTTTAGTAGCCTGGTGTCTGTGTCCTTCAGTGCATTTGACCCCTTCGATCCCCCTAAAGAGCAGGCAGACCCTTCTTTGGGCACATGTTACTACTACATTGGTCTGAAGAAACCGGACAATAATCTGAAAGGGTTAAGCGATATTCATGATGACTTCATAAATGCCTTGAATATTTGCTTTAACCAGCAACCAAAGCGTGAACGGTGGTTAAAGGCAATAGACACGCTGGAGTCTGATGAAAACTTTGCCAGCATGAATTTGAAAGCGCTTGCTCTGCGGTGTTTGTCAACATAGTTGTCGCCTCAACTTAAGC
>NZ_PJPV01000093.1 GCF_002864045.1 Endozoicomonas acroporae | reverse complement strand
TGGAGGAACGGTTGCCAACACCACGGCGGTGAACAGCTATGTCAATGGCACTCAAGAGAATTCTGGATCTATCTCCAATGATCAGCTTCTTTGCCAAAAAGCAGACCCACGTGTGTTAACAGCAGATTGCTCTTTGAGAACTGAATTTCTGGATGCGCTGAATGTTTCGTACAGTGATGCCTGCCCGGTAAATGCCGCTACAGCGACAACAGTCGCTACAGTGCCAACAGTCGCCACAAGGCGTCGGGCCGTGGTTGCCAATACTACGAAGGTGAACAGTTTTGCCAGGAGCACAGGTTACTCTTCAGGCGTGGTCAGGGAGCCATTACCGGCCACAACGGTGCCGACGGTAGCGAACTCCACCATAAACGTTTCCGACCTGACGGGGGCCACCATGACGCTGCCCACCACTGTGGCATCGTCGGCGGCTACCCTGAGTACCGGCGCAGTAGGCGGTATCGCCCTGGGGACTGCTGCCTTTGTTGTGGCAGGGGTGGTGTTAGGGAAGTACATTTATCGTCGTTATTGCTGCGGGTCATACGTTGTCGATCACCCGCAGGAGTTGGTGGCCATCAATACTGTGGGTCAGGCACAGAAGGCGCGCACTCAACCGGCGTAAAAGTCGTCAGGAAAGAGGCAAGAGAGAAACCTGCCGAAGTACAACGCTCTAGCCCGGATATTTCATAAACGTGCTCCCGCTCTCGCTTGTCCTTTGCCGCTCTAAGGGAGTTTTGTTCAGTCGACCGTACTCCCCGGTACGGCGCTCCCTCACAAAATCCCTTAGAGCGACAAAGTCCTACGCGAGATTCGGGGCAGTTTATGAAATATCCGGGCTAGAGGACCTGCTCCAGAGCCACCCGGGCTGCAACAACCGGCACTGGCGGAAAAACCACCCACACGGCCAAGGGACTCGTTCTTTGAAGAACTCAGGGGGTGATTCCCTGGCATGAACACAAATATGAAGATGTTGGCAAATATACAGATACTGGCATCTATGAAGAAGTTGACAAGTGCCGTCCATGCAGTGGTTGTTCATCAAGCCAGTTGGTAATGCACAGCAAGTGAAAACGGTGATGACAGGCGGTGGTGACCATCTCCCGTGGTCCTGACTTGCCCATACTGCTTTCATGGCAAATGCTGCATATTTTTGGGGCAGTGGCTATCGTGCTATCGATGGTTTTCATAGCATCAGAAGGTATTGAATCAGAAAATGAAGAGTCTGGGTAAAGGCAATAAATAAACTGAAAAGTTCCCGGGTACGAAATAAATAGAAGGTAATTATTACCTCAAGCCATATTCCCGGCTTTTTCCTGTGTTATAAGATTTTTGCCCATTGATCATTACCAATAATTCAAACGGTTCCTTTCATCGCCTGTGCCTTGTCTACCCTTGCCCTTATTTTGCGAGGGAATAACGTTGATATCCCAACCTACCGTTCAATCAACAGGCGCAGCCACTGCCTCGGGCTCCGTACCGGTTCAGCCAGGGGAGAAATGGGGCGTATGGGCAGGGGTGAAGGTCGCTTTCTGGGACGGTGTGATCCCGTTTTTGCAGTCCTGGCATCCTGATTATGTACCCCCCGGGGCGCAACCGGATAAAGGTCCGGCCTTCACTTTTGGCAGCCCCGGTGGGCAGGACAGTAGCTTTTTCGAGGGTGTTGAACTGGCTGCCCGCCTGGTGTCGCCTTATACGGTGCTGCCAGCGGAGATCGGCACGATGCTGGAGGGGTTTATTACGCTTTCCTCAGCGGCCCGGCTCAGGGATCTTTTTGGTGCGACTAAAGGTTCGCCACCAGGGCAGAGCCAGGCAGACAGCCCGGTGGATGGCTCGCCAACAAACGACAAAGGCAGGAAAAAAAAGAAACCGCAGCAAACACCACAACGCACCAGCCCACCGGCCACCGCCTCCGTCGGCATTGGCCAGCTACCGAAAGCCGCCGTGGCACTGGGTGCCCTGTCTGGCCTGACCGCTGCGGCGGCTTCACCCTCATCCGGCAATAAAACCGAAGTGTGGATTAAGGTGCCGAATGCTACAACCCTGGGCAAGATTGGCCGTGATCAGGACTATCCACTGGATGGCAAGTACTGGCAGACGGCGGATATTGATGGTAGCCAGCTAAACCAGTCCATTGGTAATAAGACCGATCCGTTTACCGGGGAGTACGATGGGCAGTGCCGTACCATCAGCAACCTGTCTGACTGTTTTGTTGGCGCTTTGAATGGCAGCATCCGTCACCTTCGCTTTATTGGTGCCAATATAAATTCCACGGAGGTGACTGGGTTAGCAGCCTGTGTTGTTGATGTTAATGGCACAGTCAGTGGTATCTGGGCCGAAAATGTTCATATTTTCACCTCGGGCGAGGATGCACACGCCGGCATCGGGGGTGGGAGGGTTGACAATGGAGGAACGGTTGCCAACACCATGGCGGTGGACAGCACGGTCGAAACCTCGGGTAGGAGTGCAGGTGCCGGCATCGGGGGGGGGATGGTTTACCTTGGAGGAACGGTTGCCAACACCACGGCGGTGAACAGCACGGTCAAAACCTCGGGTGACAATGCACCCGCCGGCATCGGAGTGGGGGGGGGTAAAGGAACGGTTACCAACACCACGGCGGTGAACAGCAGGGTCAAAACCTCGGATAGGAATGCACTCGCCAGTATCCGGGGGGGGGACAATAAAGAAACGGTTGCCAACACCACCACGGCGGTGAACAGCTATGTCAATGGCATTAAAAAGAATTTTGGATCTATCTCCAATTATCAGCTTCTTTGCCAAAAAGCAGACCCACGTGTGTTAACAGCCAATTGCTCTTCGAGAACTGAATTTCTGGATGCGCTGGATTTTTCGTACAGTAATGCTTGCCCGGTAAATGCCGCTACAATGACGCTGCCCACCACTGCGGCACCGCTGGCGGCTACCCTGAGTACCGGCGCAGTAGCCGGTATCGCCCTGGGGGCTGCGGCTTTTGTGGTGGCAGGGGTGGTGGCAGGGAGGTACATTTATCGTCATTATTACCGCGGGTCATCCCCCGCCGCTGCCGGTGACCCGCAGGAGTTGGTGGCCATCAATACTGTGGGTCAGGCACAGAAGGCGCGCACTCAACCGATGATAAAAGCCGTCAGGAAAGAGACAAGAGAGAAACCTGCCGTTGTACAACGCCCCAGTAGACCTCCTCCAGAGCCACCCAGACTGCAACAACCGGCACTACCGGAAAAACCACCCATAGGGCCAAGGGTCTTGTTCTTTGAAGGACTCAGTGAACAGGTGATTCCATGGCATGAACACAAATATGATGATGTTTGCGAAGATGAAAAATATGATGATGTTGGCGAATATGAAGATACTGGCATCTATGAAGATGTCGGCGTTTATGAAGATGCTGGCATCTATGAAGAAGTTGACACTGGCAAGCGCGCAAAATGAGAACCGGTCTACCGGCTTACTCTGCTGTCATTCTGTACAGGACCCATCCTACACGGATGTGGCCAGGCTCGTTGGCGGTTTGCTCTCCCTGCAAGGTGGGTTCCGTACAATCCCTGTACGGAATGACAGCGGAGTTTTCCTGCTTTATAAGATTCTTGCGTATTACCCATTACCAATAATTCAAACGGTTCCTTTCACCGCCTGAGCCTTGTCTACCCTTGCCCTTATTTTTTGAGGGAATAACTGTGATATCCCAACCTACCGCTCAGTCAACAGGCGCAGCCACTGCTTCGGGCTCCATACCGGTTCAGCCAGGGGAGAAATGGGGCGTATGGGCAGGGGTGAAGGTCGCTTTCTGGGACGGTGTGATCCCGTTTTTGCAGTCCTGGCATCCTGATTATGTACCCCCCGGGGCGCAACCGGATAAAGGTCCGGCCTTCACTTTTGGCAGCCCCGGTGGGCAGGACAGTAGCTTTTTCGAGGGTGTTGAATTGGCTGCCCGACTGGTGTCGCCTTATACGGTGCTGCCAGCGGAGATCGGCACGATGTTGCAGGGTTTTATCACGCTTTCCTCAGCGGCTCGGCTCAGGGATCTTTTTGGTGCGACTAAAGGTACGGCACCAGGGCAGAGCCAGGCAGATAGCCCGGTGGATGGCCCGCCAACAAACGACAAAGGCAGGAAAAAAAAGAAACCGCAGCAAACACCACAACGCACCAGCCCACCGGCCACCGCCTCCGTTGGCCTTGGCCAGCAACCAAAAGCCGCCGTGGCACTGGGTGCCCTGTCTGGCCTGAGCGCTGCGGCGGCTGCATCCCCATCCGGCAATAAAACCGAAGTGTGGATTAAGGTGCCGAATGCCACAACCCTGGGCATGATTGGCCGTAATACGGACTATCCAGTGAATGGCAAGTACCGGCAGATGGCGGATATTGATGGTAGCCAGCTAACCCGGCCCATTGGTAGTAAGACAGATCCGTTTACCGGGGAGTACGATGGGCAGTGCCGTATCATCAGCAACCTGTCTGACTGTTTTGTTGACACACTGAAAGGCAGCATCAGTCACCTTCGCTTAACTGGTGCCAATATAAATTCCACGGAGGTGGCTGGGTTAGCAGCCTGTGTTGTTGATGTTAATGGCACAGTCAGTGATATCTGGGCCGAAAATGTTCATATTTTCACCTCGGGCGAGAAAGCAGACGCCGGCATCGGGGGGCAGGGTTAATGGAACGGTTGCCAACACCACGGCGGTGAACAGCAGGGTCAATACCACGGGTTATGATGCAGGCGCCGACATCGGAGGGGGGCACGTTGTCGCTGGAGGGTTGGCAACACCACGGCGGTGAACAGCTATGTCAATGGCATTAAAGAGGGGAATTCTTCTATCTCCAATGATCAGCTTCTTTGCCAAAAAGCAGACCTACGTGTGTTAACAGCCAATTGCTCTTCGAGAACTGAATTTCTGGATGCGCTGGATGTTTCGTACAGTGATGCTTGCCCGGTAAATGCCGCTACAGCGACAACAGCCGCTGCAGTGCCAACAGACGCCACAAGGCGAGGGGTTGTGGTTGCCAATACTACGCAGGTGAACAGTTTTGCCAGGAGCACAGGTTACTCTTCAGGTGTGGCCAGGGAGCCATTACCGGCCACAACGGTGCCGACGGTAGCGAACACCACCATGGACTTGTCCGACCTGCCGGGGGCCACCATGACGCTGCCCACGGCGGCGGCACCACTGGCGGCTACCCTGAGTACCGGCGCAGTAGCAGGTATCGCCCTGGGGGCTGCTGCCTTTGCGGTGGCAGGCGTGGAGTTAGGGAGGTACATTTATCGTCGTTATTGCCACGGGTCATCCGCTGCCGATGACCCGCAGGAGTTGGTGGCCATCAATACTGTGGGTCAGGCAGCGAGTGCCCAACCGCCGATAAGAGGGGCGGCCGGCAAATAGGGTGGAATTCTCCACATACATTTGCAAGCTATTGAAATACAAGCAAAAGAATCCCTGTTTTGTTTTTAATATAACGCCCTAAATAAATAGTATTTTTATACTTACTCACTGGTGAAGTAAGGCCATAGCCTGGTTAGGGTCGTTGCGGAACATAATCAGTAATGATCTGGCCGGCCCGAGAGGTTTTCTCACTTTTTGCTCCCATCCCTGCACAGTCTTGATGCTCACTCCAATCAGAGCCGCAAACTTCTCCTGTGAGAGGTGTGTAGCCTTCCTGATAGCCGCAACATCAATTTCCTCATACTTGAACGACCGTGAAGGCTTTTTAATGCCTTTGTTAATGTCGATCGCTTCCTTGACGCTCTCCACCAATTCATCAAAGTTAAATTCATGGTCACTCATTGCAAAACTCCCTCGCTAGTTCTGACAGTACTTTTTTCTCGGCACTGGTTAAGTCTGTTTGCCGGCTTTTACTGTAGGCATACAGCATGTAGAAGATATCTTCACTGACTTGCCAGTAATAGATGGTTCGTACACCACCGCGCTTGCCAGAGTCACCCAACTTCCAGCGGAACTTACGCAGTCCTCCTGTTCCTTTGATAACGCTACCAATATCAGGCTGTGCAATCATAGCTTCCTGCATGGCACGATAATCATCGTCAGACATGAGCTGAGTGATAATTTTGGTAAATACACTGGCTTCTACAAATTCCATAGTTAATCCTACGTTGTAGTAATAAATATGCCACAACGTGGTATTTTTGCAAACTGTGACCCGTCAGAGCATCATGGAAAGGATCAGGTCATACTCCAGTTTGGACACGGGTATATCGTAGTCCGGCCGGTAGTCTCCAAAGCGGTTAATGTGCTTTCGCCAGTACGGGGACAGGTCAGCCAGTATATCTGGTTGTTATCTCCACCCCCTCACTGGCAATCTCCTTCAGCGCACGAGTCATATTTTGTACGTTATGAAGAATCGTCAGATTGGACACAAGCTGATTGTATTTAATGATCTTCTGTTGCTCATGTCGCAGGTTTTCAGCAATGACGCCATCGCCACCAAACATGAGCCATTTACCAAACCCGTCGTAAAGCATCGCCTAATCGGGCCGGGCCGCGCAGGCGGTGATATAAGACAGAAGCGCGTAGAGCGCTCCGCGGGGCGGCCATCCGCTTGAGTGTTTGTTCATTCCTTGCTAATTAATCATTAGGTAAACCCCCGGCTATGCCGGGGTG
>NZ_PJPV01000092.1 GCF_002864045.1 Endozoicomonas acroporae | reverse complement strand
CTTAATAGTACATATGTACGCTTCGTGCTACCGCCCTGCCCTTACCTCCCATCACTTCGATACCGCTCTTGCAGTTCAATGATCGCAGTTTCTCTGCCACAGGATTCAACCAGACAGACGACGGGGTAAAGTACATTCCAAACTCATCTTCCAATCGGCTGCTACCTCTGGCCTCAGCCAACAATGTATCTCTGAACAAGGCATATAACTTAGGGCTCTTTGCATGATGCATCGCATTTAATTTTTTGAGTTCCTCTTCATGGCCTCTGGTATGATGTTCATCGGGTAAGTCAAACCGTTTGAGCTGATTAAAATAATGCTCGTTGTTGTCTTGATAACGCCCAAGCGTCATAATAAATCTAATGTCATCATCACTAAACTCACTGATGATCTCTAACAGTGTTTTCTGATCAAATACTGAAAGCAGATTCTTGAAGCACCTGTTTTTAAAAATGGTGCAATCAGACTTTGTTATATTGTCTACTTTGGTTATTCTAAAATCAGACGTCTGTTTCGGCATCGCTGCAGCTGTCAGGGGGACACTTTCCTGTATGGCTACTGTACTCTTTGCAGCGACTGGCTTTGGAAATGAGTTATCATCTCCGTGGCTGGGTGATGGCTTACGTGAACCAGCTATCGCCCTTGACGGCATATTTGCTAATAAATTATCCATTTTTAAACATCTGTCTGGAAGATTTGTAAAACAGATAGAGATATTTTTCAAATTCATTAACTCTGACTTTCATTCACCGGTTTGGTTCCATTGGTTGTTGCAATTTTTTTGGTGGTATTTCCAGTCATTTAGGAACTGTCCTGAAATAACTTCCACATCCGATGCTGTCCAGTAAAGAAAAAAACCTTGCCACGGAGTCACGGAGGCACGGAGAAAAGAAAAAAATTTTTCCTCTGTGACTCCGTGCCTCCGTGGCGAAAAAGAGGAAGTTATTCAGAAACAGTTCCTTAGCGCATTTTAATGCTTACATTGAACGATTGAAGGGAGATCAGCAGGCGGATGATCAGATAACAGAGTGTTGAAATCCGATGCAGTGGATCAACGTAGAACTGGCCAGTTAAAAACCATTGGGAATTAAAAATTCCGTTTTGTTCGGTGAATAAAACTACTATTCAACTTGCAAAACGGAATTTTTATCCTCAATTTTATACAGTGTCGCCCGGGCGGGCGTTATTCTCAAACAGCTTCTGAGGATTGCTTCTCTTTAGGCAACGTATGTTCATATTGAACAATATTTTCTTCGTCCACACACTCCAGTTTTACATCAAAGCCCCACAGGCGGTGAAGGTGTTTGATGATTTCACTGGTGCTGTTCTTATCAAGGGGCCTTCCTTTGTGCATGTAATGACGAAGGGTCAGTGAACGGTCACCACGGACATCCACGTTGTAGACCTGGATATTGGGCTCCCGGTTCCCCAGGTTGTATTGTGCGGCCAGGTTTTCCCTCAGCTGACGATAGCCTGTGTCATCATGGATGGCATCCACCTCAAGGTAAGGGTTAATTTCATTGTCGTCGATGCTGAACAGCCGCATATCCCGCATGACCTTAGGCGACAGGTACTGAAGAATGAAGCCTTCATCCTTGAAATTCTGCATGGCGAAGTGCACCGCATCCAGCCAGTCAGTGTCGGCCAGGTCCGGGAACCACTGTCGGTCTTCATCCGTCGGATTCTCACAGATCCGGCGTATATCCCGGAAGATATTGAAGCCCAGGGTGTAGGGGTTGATGCCGCTGTATCTTGGGTCATCAAAATCCGGCTGGAATACGACGCTGGAGTGAGAGTGCAGGAACTCCATGATAAAGCCTTCGGTAATCAGGCCTTCGTCGTACATCTCATGCATCAGGTGGTAATGCCAGAACGTTGCCCAACCCTCGTTCATGACCTGAGTCTGTCTTTGCGGGTAGAAGTATTGGGCAATCTTGCGCACAATGCGGATAATTTCCCGCTGCCAGGTTTCCAATAGCGGCGCATTTTTTTCAATGAAGTACAGCAGGTTCTCTTCCGGATCCTTGGGGAAGCGTACGGTTTTTTTCTGCTGTTCAGTCTCGCGGACCGGGATGGTTCGCCAGAGATCATTCAGGTTGCGCTGAATATACTCCTCCCGCTCCTGTGAGAGTGCCTTTTCCTGCTCCGCAGACATGGGTGTTGCCCGAACGTAGCGATTAACGCCCTGATTCATCAGGGCGTGGCAGGCATCCAGAATATCCTCGACGGCGCTGATGCCGTACTTCTCTTCGCATTTGGCCAGGTAGCTTTTGGCAAACAGCAGGTAGTCAATAATGGCACTGGCATCGGTCCACTGCCGGAACAGATAGTTACCCTTGAAGAAAGAGTTATGACCATAGCAGGCATGGGCAATCACCAGCGCCTGCATCGGCATGGTGTTTTCTTCCATGAGATACGCTATGCAGGGGTTGGAGTTGATCACTATCTCATAGGCCAGCCCCATTCTTCCCTGCTGGTAGTTCTGCTGGTTGCTGAGGAATGTCTTGCCATAACTCCAGTGGTTATACATCAATGGCATACCAACAGAGGAATAGGCGTCGAGCATCTGCTCAGAGCTGATCACCTCTATCTGGTTGGGATAGGTATCCAGCCGGAACTTGTCGGCCAGCCGGGCAAACTCCCGGTCATAGGTTTCAAGTAACTCGAATGTCCAGTCGGAACCGGTGGAAAGCGGTTCTTTTCTTTTTTTCGGTGTTCTTACCGGTGCTTCAACTTCCAACATGACTTCCCTCCTTTTTCTCAAATAAGCGGCGGAAGGTTGGGTAAATGTCCGCATAGCTGCGGATCTGTTGCATGGCAAAATGTCCCGGGTGTGCCTGCTCTATTGTCTTGTACTCATACCAGAGGTTCTGGTGATGGCGATCGGTGATCTCTACATAGGAGTAGTACTGACAAACCGGCAGCAACTTTTCCAGAATAATATCGTGACATTTACTGGAGTCGGCTTCCCAGTTATCGCCATCAGAGGCCTGGGCGATATAGATATTCCACTCGTTGGGGGAGTACCGGTCAGTGATGATTTCATCAGCCAGGCGCAGGGCTGTGGATACCACTGTTCCCCCGGTTTCTCTGGCATAGAAAAAGTCATGCTCATCACACTCACGGGCTTCGCTGTGATGTCGGATAAAGACGACTTCTACCGCTTCATAGTTTCTCTCCAGGAACAGATAGAGCAGCAGGAAGAAGCGCTTGGCCATGTCCTTTATTTCCCGGGTCATGGAGCCGGAAACATCCATCAGGCAGAACATCACGGCCTTGCTGGAAGGCTGGGGTACTTTGGCCATGTTATTGAAACGCAGGTCAAAATCATCAATAAATGGCAGGCGCTTCAATTTCTTGTTAAGTACATTGATCTCTTCACGGAGCCGACGGGCCTGAAGCTGGTCCACTTCATCCGGGCTGACTTCCATTTCCCGCAGCTCTCGTTTCAGTGTTCTGATCACTTTCCGTTCTTTGCCAGAGAGTGCTATCCGTCGTGCATGGGCAGCACGCAGTGATCGGACCACGTTCAGGCGGTCAGGGGAGCCGGCCGTGGTAAAACCTGCACGCTTTAATTTATAGTCCGTGCTGTCTTTCAGCTCTTTCCTGACCAGATTCGGCAGTTCCAGATCATCAAACAGATACTCCAGAAATTCATCACGATTGATCTGGAAGGCAAAGTCATCAGCGCCTTCACCGCTGTCACTGGCCTTGCCATCTCCTGTGCCCTGGCCACCACCGCCCGGTGGTCGCTGAATACGATCGCCCTGGTTAAACTCTTTATTACCCGGATGCACATGGCCATGATGCCCCCCCTGACCATGATGGAAAAAGGGTTCACTCAGGTCTTTCTTTGGGATGGTAATATTGCTGCCGCTGTCAACGTCGGTGATTGAGCGTTGATCAACAGCACCCTGTACAGCCTCTTTGACCAGGCTGCGGTAACGCCTCAGAAAACGCTGTCGGTTGACAGTGCTCTTCTTTTTTCCGTTGAGGCGTCGGTCGATTATGATGCTCATAAAGACGCTCCCCCGATGGTTGCTAATGTTCGCTTAATAGAGAGTTGCCCTGGCTAATACAGGGCATAAGAGTTATGCCCGCCTGCCGGTGATGGCAGACGGGCGTCGTTTTTATTGAGACTTGCGAACCCGGATATACCATTCGGATAACAGGCGAACCTGTTTCTCGGTATAGCCATGGGCAACCATTCGTGAAACAAAATCGGCATGCTTGCGCTGATCTTCCTGGGATCCCTTGGCATTAAATGAGATAACCGGCAGCAGGTCTTCCGTATTGGAGAACATCTTCTTCTCAATCACGGTGCGCATCTTCTCATAGCTCAGCCAGCTGGGGTTCTTGCCATCATTATTGGCCCGGGCCCTGAGCACAAAGTTCACCACTTCATTCCGGAAGTCCTTGGGATTGGCAATACCCGCAGGTTTCTCGATTTTCTCCAGCTCTTCGCTGAGTGCGGCACGGTCCAGAATATGGCCGGTATCCGGATCACGGTACTCCTGATCCTGAATCCAGAAATCAGCGTAGGTGATGTAGCGATCAAAGATATTCTGACCATACTCAGAGTAGGACTCCAGGTAGGCGGTCTGAATTTCCTTGCCCAGGAACTCGATATACTTGGGCGTCAGGTACTCTTTGATAAACGACAGATAGCGATCGTGTATCTCTTCCGGGAACTGGTGCTGTTCAATCTGCTGTTCCAGAACATAAAGAAGGTGTACCGGGTTTGCAGCGACCTCTGAAGGATCAAAGTTGAAAACCTTGGACAGAATCTTGAAGGCAAACCGGGTGGAAAGACCGTTCATACCTTCATCAACCCCGGCCATGTCCTTGTATTCCTGCAAAGGCTTGGCATTGGGATCGGTGTCTTTCAGGTTCTCACCGTCGTACACCTTCATTTTCGAGTAGATTGATGAGTTCTCCGGATCTTTGATACGGGACAGTGTGGTGAACTGTGCCAGCATCTTCAGCGTATCCGGTGCACATGGGGCTTCCCTGAGGGAACTGTGTTCAAGCAGCTTCTCATAGATATGGATCTCTTCACTGACTCTTACGCAGTAGGGCACCTTGACGATATTAACCCGGTCAATAAAGGCTTCATTGGTTTTGTTGTTCCGGAAAGACTGCCACTCAGACTCGTTGGAGTGCGCCAGCAGAATACCTTCATAAGGGATGGCACCAAGGCCTTCGGTACTGTTGTAGTTACCTTCCTGGGTTGCGGTCAGCAGCGGGTGCAATACCTTGATAGGTGCCTTGAACATCTCAACGAATTCCATGATACCCTGGTTCGCCCGGCACAGGGCGCCGGAGAAGCTGTAGGCATCAGGATCGTCCTGGGAGTACTCTTCCAGCTGACGAATATCGACTTTACCCACCAGGCTGGAAATATCCTGATTGTTTTCATCCCCTGGCTCGGTTTTGGCGATACCAACCTGATTCAAACGACTTGGGTAGAGTTTAACCACCCTGAATTTGGAGATGTCACCACCATACTCATTCAGCCGTTTAACAGCCCAGGGTGACATGATGTACTTAAGATACCGGCTTGGTATCCCGTACTCTTCTTTGAGAATATCGGCATCTTCATCCGGATTGAATAAGCCCAGGGGAGATTCAAAAACCGGAGAGCCTTTGATGGCATAGAAAGGTACTTTCTCCATCAGGTGCTTTAATTTTTCCGCAAGGGATGACTTACCGCCCCCCACTGGCCCCAGTAAGTAAAGAATCTGTTTCTTCTCTTCCAGGCCCTGTGCGGCATGCTTGAAATAAGAGACGATCTGTTCAATGGCTTCTTCCATGCCATAGAACTCTTTGAACGCCGGGTACTGCTTAATCAGTTTATTGGAAAAGATCCTGCTTGAACGTGGATCCCGGGAAGTGTCAATCACCTCAGGCTCACCAATCGCTTTCAACATACGTTCAGCGGCGTTGGCGTAAGCCTGGGGATCTTTTTTGCAGAGTTCCAGGTACTCTGTGAGACTCATCTCTTCCTGTTGGACGGACTCATATCTCTGCTGGTATTGAGCAAATATGGACATCTGTTTTCCCCCTCGCCTGATCGTTGTGAGTCTTTTAAGGCGTACTGCTTAGTTATGATTTTCAGAAGTCTTTCTATCCTTTTGAACGACACATTATCAATAACGAAAAAAGTGTACGTACATCTACGTTATAGAACTAATGGATAAGAATGTCTATACCTTTTACGTTTTGATTTTTCAGGAATTATTTGTGCATGAAAAGAGTGGGGTGGGGATAAAATAGCCAGCTGTTTAATAGGCATCCAGCCATTCTAAATTAGTTTTTCGATTATTTGAATATACTTTGTCGTATAAATATTAGTCGTATAAATATTGGTCGTAAGAGTTGGTTGATTTTCATAAAAATCTAAAAAAAATATTTTATTGAATTTGCTTATCATCATTGAAATATCCGGGTTAACAGGCGCTCCCTGAAAATAGACTCACCTGATAATAGATTATCGTCGTATAATTGTTAATCTGTTTTTTTTGTAAGGGATAGCAATGCTCTATCTACTCTACCTTGTCCTGGGGGCTTGTGCCGGACTAATGGCCGGTTTATTTGGTATTGGTGGGGGGCTGATTATTGTTCCTGTACTGATCTTCAGCTTCACCGTCCAGGGTATGTCCCCTGAGGTTTTGACCCATATGGCGGTAGGCACATCCCTGGCTACCATGGTGGTCACATCGGTAAGCTCCATTAAAGCGCACCAGTATGCCGGAGCTGTTCGATGGCGGATATTTGCCACGTTAAGTGTCGGTATTCTTGCCGGTGCTTTTCTCGGGGTGTATACCGCCGTGAATCTGAGTGGACACCTGTTACAGAAGCTTCTTGGCGTATTTGCGATCCTGGTTTCAGCAAAAATGTGGTTCGGGTTTAAGGTTTATGAAGGTGTCAGAGTGCCGGGGAAATCAATGCTGGTGAGTGCCGGTGTTGTCATTGGGGCTGTCTCCAGTATGTTTGGTATTGGTGGTGGGACTCTGTCTGTGCCGTTTTTGCGCAAAATCAGCCTGACAATGCAGCAGGCGGTGGGTACTTCGGCGGCCTGCGGCTTACCTATTGCTGTGATGGGAGCCTTATCCAACATGGCACTGGGTGAGAAGAGTTCAGGCCTGCCTGCTCTGGCTACCGGGTATGTTTATTGGCCTGCTTTCCTGGGTATTGTGTTGACCAGTGTTCTATTTGCGCGAATTGGTGCCCGTATTGCTCATGGACTGGCGACAGATAAGTTACAGAAGCTGTTTGCCCTGTTTCTGTTTATTGTTGGAATACAGTTTTTGGTCTAAAACCGGCTGATCCTTTCACTATCCAGTTGTAATGCTGAATATGGCGTAGCATTTCACACTTAATTTATCCGTTTTTCCCGCTCTAAGATATTTACCATCTTAACCAGTGTTTCTTCCAGATATTGCTGACGGGGTTTAAAAGGCGGCAAGCTTGAGTGGGGGTCATCATGCTGAACCGTACTGTCTATTTCGGCCATAACCTGGCCTACCGTTGTATGTTCAAATCCCCTTTGTCTGGCGATAGTCACACACTCAGCAGGCAATAGTACTGGTGATGTTTCCTTGATGTATTGCATGCCCCCGGATGTCTCGATAATAACGACGGCTTTATCTAACCATACTTTCTGACCGTTGACCTGCTCATGGAAAATACCATTTTCAATGGCTACCAACAAAAAATCAGCGTCATGAGCTGTTGCCTGGTATTTTGCTTTCGCGTCTTTTATTCTGTTGCCAGCTCCCGTAAGGGTTTCGTTTTCAACGGGCTGGCTATTTATTCCGGAACGTGCTTTGGTTGCAATCAGATTAACCTGGTAGCGAGCAAAAGCTTTCTCTACGGCACTAATTTTCATTTTTGACTCAGAGCCCACAACAATATCAATTGCAGGAATATCAATTGCAGGTTTGCTGCCAGGGACGGAAAGATTCATAGCAATGGCTCAGCTTTTTTTAGAAGATGTTGAGCAATTATAGTGAGCTTTTCGGATTGTGCTTCTGCTAATTTTCAATTTGTGACTGAGCGAAAACTCCAAACACGTGAAAACTTAATTGCTGTTTTTTGAAGTCAGCGGATCAGGCCCGCAAAGCTGATAGGAAACAGGTTTAGCGGGTGTTAAAAATGGCGATATATCAGACATTCAGTATTGAGATTGAATTTTTGAACTTTGCGGTTTTTAGCTAAAAGGATTTACCCATGGCCCCTCCCATTGAACCCAACAAGCCTGGCTCCAATAGCTTTACCCACGATTTTCCTACACCAGAAAGTAAAATAGCGAAAAAAAAATTCCAGAAAGATGTAGCACCTGTCAGGCTGAAAGAGCCCGGCATACAGGCAGATGATGGGCAGCAGGGAACAAAAGCGATCACCAGCTTTGAAACAATAAAGTCAGTTAATGCAAGCTCCCTTGTGGATGAAAAAAACAGCCCTGTGCCAGAGCAGGAATTGGAAGAGCTACTCTCAACGGATGGAGAGCTTGCGAAAATTCATCGGGAAAATTCAGAGAATTACTATATCAGTGAGTCTGGTAGAGCGCTGAAATCGTTAATGGAGTCCATAAATAATGGTGATTTGAACAATGATCTCTCCGACAAAAAAGCTTTCAATAGCTATAAAAATTTGGTCACACAACTGAATTTGCCAAAAGATTTAACAATCACCCTGGCAATGCCATCAGGTGACATATTCTGTTTAATTCCTGTCAACAGCCGACTAAAAATTATAGATAACCTGCAACCACTGATTAGCACAGCGATCCAGCTTACTGAAGACATAAAAGATTCAAGAACCAGCCAGCAGAGAGCACTACCCCCACCCTCCAGAAAAAAAGAAATTCTGGAAAATATCAATCAGCTACTCCCCAGGGTCAATAACCCTGAACCGTTTATATCGAGACTTAACGAAATAAAAAAACCACCAATATGCATTACGACCGTTAGCTGCAAACCATCTCCTACTGATGTGCAAAGCCGATCCACACAGCTTGCCATCACAACCATAAATACCCCGGAGAAAATAGAAAAGCTGGCTGACCAGCTAACGGCACACCGGGAAAAAGTGCAATCGTTCATCCACTGGGCGCAACGCTCATTGTTGGAAAATGGTCCGGATATGAGGTGGATAGCGCCACACTGGCCCGACATTGAGGGCGGCCCACTGCAACAGGCAAGGCAGCTGGTTGGCAGTGGCAGCGAACATCTCAGCGCAAGACTGATAGCAATGACTGGCGCTATTGAAGATGATATAGCGGGCTTGAAAAGATATATACGGGATGCCGGCAAATACGATTTCAGAGGCGGCGAGCAATATCTTACACAGGTGAATATCTATGCCGAAGTGGTCAGGCGGTTATCCAACACTCAGTCTGCAAAGAAAAATGCTGACGGGGAAATCGCTGCAATTATTGATAGTAAAAGGGCAATCGCACAGACCAGTACCGGCACGACGGCCCAGTGCGTTCCTGACGCCATTCAGGAACTCACCGGACTGCACAAGCAGCTAAAGAAACGATTTAATGCCGATCTATTTGAACAGGAACTTATGAAGGTTCTGGCAGAGGATAGCGAGTCGTTCAGCAGTCGTCTTCATATTTATCAGCATGATCGATGGCACCAGGTCACTCTTGAATACACACCGGCAGCGTCCATGCGTTTCCACGATGACCGTGCTGACACTGCTGATGCTGAACGTGAAAACAGAGACCCTTTCGCAAATGGCTATCATGACAAATTGGCTCTTTCAATGGAGCGGAACTCGCCTCATGCAATAAATATGCTGGCCTACACCATGCAAGTTGATGGTCAGGAGACGGCCAGGCATATCCGGGTCGGCTGCCCTTATGCCTACAAGGAAAAAGGAGAGAATGTTGATCGCATAACCGACCAGCGCCTCGATGAAATCTTTACCGCCCTTCTGCTTCACAACCACAAACCGGCGTTACAAAATGCCATGAAAAAACCCGATCACCGCCCCATTCAGCTGGATTGCCTGTACCTGAATTTGCTGAGCCCGGATCATATCCGTGATAGCCGTATTGCCAGAGCTGCAGGCCTTGAAAATGAGAAAGAATGGACTGAAAAGCTGCACGAAAAGTTAATGGAAATGTCCAATAAAGAGCGCACGCTGACCATTCATTACGCTGATGGCAGGTCCGCTGCCGTGAAAATCAGGCCACGGCCTGTCATGCTGGTTGCACCCTGCAATAAACTGGCCCTGGCAGACAGGCAGAAATCATTGTCTGGCAAAATCCTGATGGCTAATGCCAACACCTGGAAAACGGTGATGGAGGTCAATGGCGCTGCACTGCAGCAATTAGTCGGTTCAAACCATCAGTACGGCGGCTTACTGGGAGAAAAGCTGCCAGCACTATCCGCCAGCAACCAATACAGGGCAAAGGAACTGGCTGATGATTTATGGGCGCTGTACAACACCCCTGGCGGTCTGCAACAGGTTGCCGAACAAGCAGGTCCCTTTTATTTCTCCGGAAAATTAAGAGAGCTATCCGCCATTATGGGAATGGACCTTTTCACCGGTTGCAAAAGCAATAAAGATCGAACCGGGCTCTCTGAGGCAGTTCAACAGTCGATGTCAACCTGCGGTACTCCCGGCCTTACGGAGCAGTTTATGGTCTACGGTGGTCATATAATGATTCAGATGAAAAATACCGGCCTGCCCGGCTATAAACTGGATGGCACCCAGGCCAAACAGCTGGACGACAGTATATTTTCAAAGCTAACCCGTTAAGACAGGTTTATGGGCGACGACATCAACGACTTTCCTTTTAATTCAACTGTTTCCGACTGGCTCAGAAGCCAGTTACCTTGGTACACTTGAACTGTATTTTACTGATCGGAAATGGTTTGTGATTGCGTATCCTGAGATAGATCCCGTGGCGTTCAGTCTTGGCCCTTTGAGTGTGCACTGGTATGGCCTGATGTACCTTGCAGGCTTTGCACTGGCACTCTGGCTGGGTGGTATTCGTGCCCGAAGATCCGGCGGCCTGTGGCGTCCGGAACAGGTCAGTGATCTGGTTTTCTATGGGGCTGTCGGGGTTATCCTGGGCGGTCGATTCGGGTATGTCATCTTCTATCACTTTGACTATTTTGACAGAGACCCACTCTGGCTGTTCAAAGTGTGGGATGGTGGCATGTCCTTTCACGGTGGTCTGCTTGGGGTGCTTGTGGCCATGTGGCTCTATGGCCGTTCTCAGGGTAAACGCTTTTTTCAGGTGACGGACTTTATTGCCCCACTGGTGCCTTTGGGGCTGGGCCTTGGTCGAATAGGAAACTTTATTGGTGGCGAGCTTTGGGGCAGAGCCTCCGAGGTGCCCTGGGCCATGGTGTTTCCCACCGATCCCGGGCAAATGGCAAGACACCCTTCCCAGCTTTATCAGTTCTTCCTGGAAGGGCTTGTGCTGTTTGGCATACTGTGGTGGTTTTCAGCAAAGCTCAGGCCTAGAATGGCCATTTCCGGACTGTTCCTGCTGATCTATGGGCTGGCAAGGTTTGCCGTTGAGTTTGTCCGGGAGCCGGATGCCCAGCTTGGTTTTATCGCCTTCGACTGGCTGACCATGGGGCAGCTGTTGTCTTTGCCGATGGTCGTTATGGGTATAGTGTTTATGGTTTGGGGTTATCGTCACCATTCACTGGTGAATGGTATGAATAGTGATGACGCCACCTGGCTGGCAAAGACCAGGGCGAATAACAGCCCAGAGCTTAAGCAAAGAAATAGTGGATCGAAAAAACGATGAAAGAATATCTGGACCTCCTGCGCCATGTAAAAGACCATGGCACGTTCAAAGCGGATCGAACCGGCACGGGTACCTACAGTGTGTTTGGCTATCAGATGCGGTTTGATCTTTCCCGGGGCTTGCCACTGGTGACCACCAAAAAGTGTCATCTGAATTCAATCATTCATGAATTATTGTGGTTCCTCAAAGGGGATACCAATATCGGCTACCTGCTGGAAAACGGTGTCCGGATCTGGAATGAGTGGGCAACCGACGACGGTGATCTCGGCCCGGTTTATGGCAAACAGTGGCGCAGCTGGGAGGGGGCCAATGGTGAAGTGGTCGACCAGATTCAGTGGCTATTGAATGAGATCAAAACCAACCCGGATTCAAGGCGGATGGTGATCAGCGCCTGGAATCCATCGGTACTTCCGGATGTCGCCTACTCGCCAAAAGACAATGCCGCTATGGGGCGTCAGGCGCTACCACCGTGCCACTGCCTCTTTCAGTTTTATGTTTTGGATGGCAAGTTGTCCTGCCAGTTGTATCAACGCAGCGCTGACATCTTTCTGGGAGTGCCTTTTAATATTGCCTCCTACGCGTTGTTGACGATGATGATTGCCCAGGTCTGTGACCTGGAGCCCGGTGATTTTGTTCACACCTTTGGTGATGCTCACCTGTACGCAAATCATCTTGAACAGGCAGAAGAGCAGTTAAGCCGCACACCTTACCAGCGACCCCGGATGAAGCTAAACCCGGCCATTCGTGATCTGTTTGAGTTTTCCATTGATGACTTTGAGCTGGTGAATTATCAAGCCCATCCCCATATCAAAGCGGCTGTGTCCGTTTAACCGCCAGGAGGCTGACCGAGAATAGCGCCCGTCTAGGCGACCCCGTAGCGAGGATGGCAGAAAATTGAGAATAAAAAGTCGGAAATTTTTAGTGAATAGTGGTTCTATTTGCTAAAAATTTCCGACTTTTTAGACCAATTTGCTGCCACCGCACGACTGCATGGATGCAGGAGCTAGTGCAACGCAGGAGCAGTTGCCGCTTAGGGCAGTCTATTCTCGGTCAGGCTCCTGGCCTCTTGATGGTTTATCCGTGGGGCAACCTGCGGGTTAACTCGTCAGGCGTGAACCTGTCAAGGGTGAGTAGTTCACACCCCTGCCTCCAACATAGCCCGCAGTATGGCGTTTCGGTTCTCTTGTAATATGACCAGGTTCTGGTACTGGCGGGAGTTTTGCACAAACTTCAAAGATCTGCGCTGTCTGGCGGCAAGAATCTTACTGTCTATATCCAGTGGGCCCCCTTGTGGATTTTGCCCATAGTGGCGAATGATATCGCTGGCGACAATAAATGTACCGGTCCGGCCTACCCCCGCGTTACAGTTAACCACCATCGGATTATTTGCCCGTTCCAGCACTGCCGGGTGTCTTCTCAAGGTTTCGGCAATCATCGTGATGGCTGCCAGCCTCACCGGATTGTTGGCTGTTCCATCAACCCACCCCATTTCATTGATGCGAAAGTGCGGTTTGCCATTAATTTCCAGTTGGTCAATCCTCAGCTTCATATCTGGCAGATCCATTGAACCGACCAGGCTTACTGATACGGAAGGCAATGTCTCCGTTCCTGTTGTGGTGGTGATTTCCAGTGCAGGAATGGTTTTCGGCTGATCAATGTCGGTTGGTCCAATGCGGGTGTTATCACGGCTTTTGAGTTCATTCTCAGTGACCAGGGCAACGGAGATGGCCGTATCGTTCACTGCCAGCAGCTGCAGGAAACGGTTATGGGTTCTGTTGACGGCCCCCTGTGCCGCAATGAAACGACCGTAATGCATGTCGATGTAGTTGGCATGGTATGCCTGGCCAGGCATGGCGCAGTATGCCTGGTGACAGCTTATATTGCTGTGCTTGGAGAGGGCATAATTTCTAAAGTTAGCGGCACTGGCCCTGGTACAGGCCCCACCATTGAGATTTTGCTCAAAGGGAACATCTCTGGATCTTTTGCGCAGCTCCAGGAAACGTTTGGAGACCTCTGCGGAGCAGAACCGGGAGAAACTGGGAAACGTATGCGTAACCGATCCAAGGGCCTTCAGGATGCCCTGCAGAGTTTCGGCAATGGCAGGCAATTCTCTGCTGTTTCCGGTGATGACTGTCCGGATGGGCGGGGTAGCGGACTGGCGGTCATTACTCGCTGCAAGGCAATGCGAACCGGGCAGAAGTGATTCAGCCTGAGCCGGTGAGCCTGCTGTCGGTGTTGGCGAAAGTTGCGCAATGTTACGCTGAGTTGATGACGATGGGTTAAGGATTTGACAAAGTGCAGTTGCCAGGCAAATAAGCCCGGCAGTGGCAAAAACCGCGGTAGGTATAAAAGCACCGGACGCGATCGCAGCAGCGATAAAACCCGCGCCGACAAACGCAATGGTACAGGTACGGACTTTTCGCCAGGGCACTCGGGCGATTATTCCGGTGTTATTCCCGGGCTGTGCAACTGGATTATGGCGATAAACTCCGGTTGTTTCTGCAATTGTAGAGGCTGTTGGCATCATTCTATTGGTACTGAAAGTCAGGTACTCCGGAAGTCAACGGTGAAACTTTTTCATTATCGTATGGTCAGTAAACTTTATGACACTTTTTAAAGGTGAGTAGTCGGAAAAAGATAGTTGAGGGGGGTTTTTAATGGGACCAATTTCTTCACATTTCTCAATGTTTCATGAAGTCTGGGGTTGTGACGATGACGGAAATGTTTTTCGGGACCACCCGTCTTCTGATTTATTCTGGCGTCATGGTTCCGGGCATAAGACCTTTACCAGTGATGGTACCAGTAACCGTCTCATAGAACAGGCAACCGTTGACCACGTTGGCTGTTGCCTGGTCTCTTTTGATTCAGGAAAACGAAAAATTGCTGCGCTGAACTCTGGCACCCGACTGCTTTTCAGACATCAACTACCCCATGAATCATTCCTGAAGCCAGAGAAAATCAGGGAACTGTCCGACCGGGATATTATCGTGCTCCACGGTTTCTCTGAACTCCGCGATGCGCAAGCCTTTGAGCACCATCTGAGAGTGCGCTCTTATTACAACGAAGATGGCATTTGCATACTGGATAAATTTCCGAAATGGCCTTCGGCAGACCAGATGGCAAGTTATGGTTATGTATTCTCTGAGGTTCAGGCTCACGGGGGCAAATGGTGTGTTGATATGGATTCAATCTGGCAAAGTAAATTGTTTATCAACTTTGCGATAGAAATGATGAATAAAGATCATTCCAACCTGACGATGGAGGATATATACGCAGCATCCTGTCGCAATATGAAAGTAGATAAAGAGCAATACCTTGCGGAACTTGATGTCGCCCGCAGGCAGCCTGTGCTTAATCTGAACTACAGTAGCTTGCAGAAAAATGACTGGCTAACGCCGGTTTCGGCCTGGCGTTCAGTGGTACAAACTGAAGATTCCTTCCAGCCTGAACTGCAGCTGGTCATGCCTGCCAATTTTGATATTCTGCCCAGGTGTAGTCCGGCAGGTTTCGGTATTGCTGCCCGAACCTGGCCGACAGGTCCGGCCGTTGGTTATGGTTCATCCACTGCTAATCCTTATTGTCAGTTGCCAGCAACATCGCCTTTGCCACCAGTGAGGCAGCCAACAAAACCGCCAGCATATCCCTTTATTCAGGCAAGGGCTCTGCACGTGGCCAGAACTGGTGCTGATTCCTATTCTGCCACTCTGAGATATGCCGGGGCTGTGTTGATGCACCTGGTTTTGAGGCGGTAAATTACGGTTTAATCGTGATTTTCAGGTACCGGCAGCTGGGCAACACCCAGATCAAGCACTTCTTCAACCACTTCCTGGTCATACTCGGTATCTGCCAGAGCACTGCTGACTTTGGCAAGATGAACCAGTGCGTCGCCCTCATTGGCCAGTGGCAGCTGGCTGAGGCCAATAACAACGCCATCAAACGGCGCGGTGATGCTTTCACTGTCGCTGGCGTCAAACGGATTCACAATGGTCATCATGGTGTCCCCTTCTTTGACCAGGTGACCCTGTTTGATATGAAGTAACACCAATCCATCCCTTGAGCTTCTCAGCCACTGGCTCTGGTTGCACTCCCATGGCTGAATAGCCGGTGTTTTGGCGGGTTTCCCGGGCAGCATATTCAGATGACGCATAACACGCATAACGCCTTTAAAACCCAGCTTGATGGAAGCCTGTTCCAGTCGTAATGCTTCACCGGCTTCATAAACCAGTGCCGGAATGTTGTACTCATTGGCTGCATGGCGGAAAGAGCCATCTCTCAGGGATGAGTGGAGGATTACCGGCGCACCAAAGGCTCTGGCCAGACCAAGACATTGCTCGTTGGTCAGGTCGGTTCTCAGCTGTGGCAGGTTGGTTCTGTGAATGGCTCCGGTGTGGAGGTCCAGGGCGTAGTCAACGTGTGGAAAAATGCCCGTAGTAATCAGGTTGGCGAGCCTTCCGCCCAGAGACCCTTTGCTGGACCCCGGGAAGCAGCGGTTCAGGTCTCTGCGATCAGGCAGGTAACGAATTTGCTGGATGAATCCGAGCTGATTAACTACGGGAATGACAATCAGGGTGCCATGGATTTTCGCCAGATTTTTATAGCCGAGGAGTTGTCGGCAGATTTCCACGCCATTGAGTTCATCGCCATGAATGGCCGCCGTCACTAACAGGCATGGGCCTTTTTTGCGACCGTGAATAACCTCAATCCGAAGATCAATGGGCGTATCGGTGTAGAGTCTGACGACCGGGATATTAAGGTGCTGTCGTGTACCTGGCAAAATGGTATGGCCAAATAGCTCTAGGGGTTGTGCTCTTTCCATGGAAGACTCCAGCCCCGGTCATCAGGCCTGATAAGGAAGAGACCGGGATTGCAAAGCATCACTCGGGCGTTTTTTTAATCAGAGTGATGGTGGGTTGGTGAAGTGAATTTATCCGGTAATTCGTGTATTACTCGTGCGGCGATAGTTATTTTCAAGGTATTCGATAATGCAGTTGGCTACATCGTTGGCTGTTGCCCGCTCAATACCTTCCAGCCCCGGAGAGGAGTTGACTTCCATCACCAGGGGGCCGCGATTGGAGCGAAGAATGTCCACACCTGCCAGTCTCAGCCCCATGGCTTTTGCCGCCTTTACTGCGGTAGCCCGCTCGTCTTTGGTCAGCTTCACCAGGCTGGCACTGCCGCCCCGGTGAATGTTGGAGCGGAACTCGCCTTCAGGTGCCTGACGTTTCATCGCAGCGATGACTTTGTCGCCAATGACAAAACAGCGAATATCCGCACCGCCGGCCTCTTTGATGTATTCCTGAACCATAATATTGGCTTTCAGGCCCATAAATGCTTCCAGGACACTTTCTGCCGCTTTCCGGGTCTCGGCAAGGACTACGCCAATACCCTGGGTGCCTTCCAGCAATTTGATCACCAGGGGGGCACCGCCAACCATATCGATCAGGTCGGGGATATCGCCAGGGCCACTGGCAAAGCCGGTAACCGGCAAGCCCACGCCTTTACGCGACAGCAGTTGCATTGACCGTAACTTGTCACGGGAGCGGGCAATGGCCAGGGACTCATTCAGTGAGTAACAGTTCATCATTTCAAACTGGCGAATAACCGCAGTCCCGTAAAAGGTGTTGGAGGCACCAATACGTGGAATCACAGCATCATAATGAGGCAGCTCCACCCCTTTCATATGAATACTGGGGTGTTTGTCATTGATATTCATGTAGCAACTCAAAATATCAATAACATCGATGGTATGACCTCTGGCTTCTGCAGCCTCAATGATGCGGCGGGATGAGTATAACCGCTCGTTACGGGAAAGTAGCGCAATTCGCATTGGGTAATTCCTGATAAAAGGTCATTCTGCGCTCTGGCTGAAAACCTGGTTCATGACTGATTCAAATTAAAAGGCTGAGAAAAAGTATGGCTTACCAGAGCGCTTTTTACTGAATATACGCAGACCAGCAGATACGTAAAACGATGTTATAAAAGTAGTGCTCGTCTTTTGCCATGAACATGCCTTGTCACCATGCCATGGTTGGCGATGAGCCGGGTGTGCTGCTCATGGTCGCTTTTCCATCGTCACAAAAGAGGTCCGGGTTATCGCTTGTCAACAGCAATATAAATCAAAGCGGGCTGATCAACAGCAGCCCTTGGGTAGAGGAGGGATCCTGATCAATAACGGGGGTCAGTTTACCAGTGGTCAAAGACCAGGTGCTCGTCGCCGAGTAACTCCCGCAACCGTTTGCGTTCAAGGTGAAGCTCCGCTTTCGACCGTTTTTTCTCATAGTCGGCCTGGCGGGTGCGATAACGCTTTTTAGCTTTGGCCGCTTTTTTAAACTCTTCTTCGAAGTCTGGATACTCTTCCATCTCTGCCTGCTCTGAATGCCGGTCAAGACAAATAGCAAACAGCCGTTCCTCATCTGCAAACCATCGTTCACAGAGGCTGGTCTACAAGAGAGTGGAACTGGCGTTGCAGTGCTAATTTCTGGTAAAACCGGGGTTCAGTCAATAAAAAAAAACAGGGCCAGAATAAAACAGGATGAATTCCTGTTTTTTGTGATTTAGTTGTTTTTTATTTTGAATTTAAGGCGTTTTTTCTATAATTTATCTTTTTTGATGGCGTATTTATAGTGTTTTATGTTTTTTTATTGAGGGGGGAGTGATTTTTCCCGGTTTTTTGTTGAATGCTGCTGAGTGAAGCGCCATAAAACCCGTGCCAAAAAGTCGTTGCTCTGGGGTTACGGCCATCGTCACTTAGTCTCAACGCGTTTTTCGGGTATCCTCACAAACTTTAGATCAATCGTCCGGCAACCAGCTCACCATCATGTTCTTCCCTGATATCTTCCACTTTTTCCGCAATTACTGGGCAAACGACCGGATTAATTACAGTGTAAAAGTCTTTTTTGCCCTGACTGGCGTTACCTTGCCTGCCTGGTATCGGGGATCACCTGATGACATCACGCCCATGGTTCTGGGTGTGATTGCCGCTGCCCTGGCTGAAGTGGATGACAACCTTTGGGGAAGGATTAAAGCGCTGATCATGATGCTGGCCTGTTTTCTGCTGGCATCACTGTCCATTGAGCTGCTGTTTGATTATCCATTGCTTTTTGCGGTAGGGCTGTGCAGTTCGACGTTTGGATTTACCATGCTCGGTGCCATGGGGCCAAGGTACAGCAGTATGGCCTTTGCCTCGCTGTTGCTGGCGGTTTACACCATGCTGGGTGCGGGGGCAAGCCAGAGCCTGTGGGAGCAGCCGCAGCTGCTGCTCAGTGGTGCGCTCTGGTATGGTGTGCTGTCTCTGGTCTGGCATATTCTCTGGCCTGATCGCCCGGTACAGCAATCCCTGGCCAATATATTCAAAGAGCTGGCGGGTTATCTTGACAGTAAAAATCAGCTGTTTGATCCCGTCGCCAATATGAACCCTCAGCCTCTGCGTCTGGAGCTGGCCAGAAAAAATGTCAGTGTTGTCAATGCCCTGAACCAGGCCAAGACTTCTTTGCTCCAGAGAGTCCGCCGACAGGACAGCGTGAGCGCTCAGCCTTTCCTGCACATATACTTTCTTGCCCAGGATATCCATGAACGGGTGAGTTCCTCCCATTATCGTTATCAGGATCTGGCAGAGCACTTTTCCCGCAGCGATATTCTTTTTCGCTTTCAGAAAATGTTGCGAGTTCAGGCTAAGGCATGCCGGGCCATAGCCCGGTCTCTGACCGTGGGGCAAGAGTATTTGCATGATAACGAGAATGCAGCGGTTCTTGATGAGCTGCAGCAGTCGCTGAAATATCTGCAACAACAGGAAAACCCTCAGTGGCGACATCTGATGGTTCAGCTGGAATATCTGCTGACAAACCTGACGACAGTGGAATTACAAATATCATCTGTAGGACACCCGGACTCAGAAATATCCGCCGACGAGCGCATATTGGCTGATTCCAACCCCAGGGGAATCAAGGCTCACCTGCTGTGTATCTGGCATGAGTGTCGCCTGGACAGCCCTCTGTTCCGACATGGCCTTCGTCTGGCAACGTCGCTGACACTGGGTTACGGGCTGATTCTGGGGTTGCACCTGCAACCCGGTTACTGGGTTCTGCTGACTATCCTGTTTGTCTGTCAGCCCAGCTACAGTGCTACACGGCAGAAACTTGCCCAGAGGGTCGTTGGCACGCTTGCCGGGCTCCTGACCGGCATACCACTTTTGTACCTTTTTCCGGGGCAGGAAGGTCAGCTGGTTCTGATGGTGATCAGCGGAATTCTGTTTTTTGCATTTCGTACCGTACGCTATGATCTGGCAACAGCGTTTATTACCTTGCTGGTGTTGTTTTGTTTTAATCAGCAGGGATTGGGCTTTGCTGTGATTATGCCTCGCTTGGGGGATACCCTGCTGGGCTGCCTGCTGGCCGTCACTGCGGTTGTGTTTATTCTGCCGGACTGGGAATCCCGGCGGCTGAATCGGATTATGGCATTGACCATAGCCAGGCATAGAGAGTATCTGGCTCAGGTTATGGCGCAGTACCAGACGGGTAAACGGGATACATTGGCCTATCGTCTTTCGCGTCGTCATGCGCACAATATGGATGCCCGGCTCAATGCCGCCATTATGAATATGCTGACTGAACCGGCCCGCTATCAGCGGGCAAAGGATGAGAGCTTTCGCTTCCTGACCCTTTCCCATGCCATGCTGAGTTATATCTCCACTCTGGGGGCACACCGGATGCTGTTGGCTGGAGACTCTTTTCACG
Source organism: Endozoicomonas acroporae (assembly GCF_002864045.1). Taxonomy (GTDB): domain Bacteria; phylum Pseudomonadota; class Gammaproteobacteria; order Pseudomonadales; family Endozoicomonadaceae; genus Endozoicomonas; species Endozoicomonas acroporae. Next base: position 6,541 of record NZ_PJPV01000092.1, on the reverse strand, counting down.
AAGGGCTGCTGGCACAATATCAGTTCATGGATAACCATCTGCGATTGTTGGAGAAACAGTTGATGGGGATCTCTGTGCAAAGTCGTGGACGTTTTTCTAAAGCGGAATTAACCGATGAGCGGCCTGAAACCCGTTTATTGCTGCAACAGTTACAGCTGATGTTTCAAATCATGCCGGAAATGCATCTTCTGGCTGTTGAGATTTACAGTAAATTAAATAAGACTGACAGCCAGTAACTCGGCTATCAGGACGAAGGTTTTTATAATCGTATTGTCGATTAATGACGGGGGTGAAGGATTTAATATAAGGTGAGAAGTCTGGTGCCATGATCATAATGGCATAAGCCTTCTTCTACCAACTGGGAGATACCTTGATGAGCTGCATTGGATGGAATATTTTCCAGACTGAAGAATTCCAGTTTGGTAGTCCAGTAGGCTTGCAGCGCAAAAAGGTTAAGTATGAGCTGATTTGTCGTTTTGTCATGCCATTTGGTGAATTTACAGCTTTCATTAACATCTTGCTTAATCCACTCAAGCATCGGGTTTTTCTGAGCCGCCAAAAGATTGGTTTTTCCCGTACCCTGGGTATGATGACTAGCTCCTGCTTCAGATGCAGATAACGGTTTGTTGTGATTTGCCAGATCCGATGGGGCAGATGCCCGGATGGATGATGATCGCCAGGGTGTTTCCTGAGTCGTTACTTTTAAGGCATTCAGGACCATAGGATGTCGTAAATTTAAAGAAAAAATATTCCGGTTGTCATCGTAGGTCCAGTAGTTCTGTACTGCAAAAAACCGGGCAACGAAATCAAAGTCAGTTCGTTCACGATACCCGGATGGATTGGTTGATAGCCATTTGGTTGTCAATTTATTCTTGTCGATAATAAGCTCACCCGCTGCTTTGTCATACCATGTTGCAAAGCTTTGCTGTCCATCAGCATTTGAAAAAATAAAAGACAGGCAACCTTCGCAGCTTCTTGTTGGTGCTTGGTAAGTTTGCTTTGAAGTGGATAATGCAGTGGATTGATTTTTCTTTATTGACGAAGTGGTGTCAGCTGAGTAGTGTTCATACTTAAGTTTGAAAATGATTTCATGTGAATCGGTAAGCCTTTCACACTCAATATCATTTTTTTTGATCTCTTTTATTAGGGCATCTTGTAATGTTTCGCCATTAACTACGTTAAATTGCTGCTGAAGTAAACGCCATGCTTTCTTCACTTGCTCAGTATCTAATACTTTAAATAAACCCTGGTCTTTATTAATCCATTGAACAGATAGGCCAATATCCGCCTGTCTTGCCAAAAAAGTACAGGCATACAACTGTGGTGATCTTGCTGTTTCATGTTGAGTCTGTGTGGTTATGTTCAGTCCTGTGCCCGTAGAGCGTGTAGATAAGCCCCGTTCTGACCCTGTACGTCGCTCAGGCATATTGTAGGGCGCATGACGCAATGCTCTGGTAGTAGCCATTTTGGTAACCAGGTCGCCCCTGTACGACGAGAGTTTGTAGTGCTGACCAGGCAGGGTGTCTATATCTTCTGAGTGGCATAAAGCATTACGTAATTCACTGGGATTCAGGACGCCTTTTAGACGTTGATCTTGCTTCCATTGGGCTTCTGTCAGGTACCAGTCATTTATTTTAAGAATACCTTGTTCCTTGTTAAGCCATGTGACGGGGGACTCATTTGCCCTGCTCTCTAAAAAAGCATGAAGGCAGGATGGCTTATTACGGGGTAAATGACTTTCTGTCTGGCTTCTAAGCGCCATCTGTCTTTGTAAAACCGGAGTAGATGCACTGGATACCGCAACCTTATACACCGGGTGGTATAACGGTAATTGAGTATGATCTACCAGCCAATGGTTATATACCCTCGGTGCATGAGTGGCATTAGGTTCTAATTGTGGCTGCTCACCCAGATAGAGAAGATGGTTATGGCCAGGGGGAGTAGTATATGTGTTTTGAGAACTGGTATTTTTAGGGTCCATTACAATAAAACAAAACTTAACGAGGTTGAATTTCTAGACCGGAAATATGCCCGTTAGTTCCTCTTGTTTTTACTTTTTGTTTTTACTTCTGTGGGCTCACCGGTGATTGATGAGCCCTGATTTATTAGCTTTTGATGTTATCGGCCAATGGTTTCCGCCAGGTTGATCAGCACATTGCGCAGCAGTGTCAGACGGGGCTCAATGGAGTCAAGTACCAGAAACTCATCACGGCTGTGCATGGCACCGCCAATCGGGCCCAGACCATCAATCGTGGGCACGCCCAGTGAGCCGGTCAGGTTGGCATCGGAACCGCCACCCACTGCCTGCCAGGTAATGTTCAGTCCCATATCCTGACCGGTTTTTTCAATCAGGGCCATCAGCTTTTCACTGCCTTCATTCGGGGTAAAGGCCGGCTTGTGGGCTTCGCAGGTCAGCTCGATGTCAATCCCCGGCAGTGACGGGTTTTCCAGCATGTGCTGGATCTTACTTTCCAGGCGGGCGTAGTCATCGTTATCCCAGAAACGGATATCCAGGACCGTGGACGCATAGTCAGGTACCACGTTACCGGCGGAACCGCCCTTAACAACACCGAAGTTCAGTGTGGTGCCAGTTGCAAAGTTGGTTTCCTGGTTCAGGGTGGTGATCCAGTGCGCCAGCTCTGTAATGGCTGAAATACCTTTCTCGGGCTCATTACCCGCGTGCGCTGCTTTGCCCTTGAACTCCACCTGGTAAGAGGCCATGCCTTTGCGGGCTTTAACCAGTGAGCCATCAGCACGGGCAGCTTCAGCCACCAGTACATAACGGCTCTTGCTGGCAATGCTCTTGAGCCAGTCGCCAGAGTAGATGGAGCCGATTTCTTCATCCGGATTCATACAGACACAGATGCTCAGACGATCAGCGACGTCTTCTGGCAGCTGGCTGATGGCCTTGAACATATTGAGCTGGCCGGATTTCATATCAGCCACACCCGGACCGTAGGCTTTTTCACCATCATGGGTCAGAGACCATTCGGCCACTGTATCTTCCGGGAAAACGGTATCCAGGTGCCCGATCAGCATGATGTCGTACTCTTCGGCATCCGGCTTATTGGTCGCCAGCAGGCCGGGGCCTACTTTTTCATTAAAGGTATGACGGGTAACCTGCCAGCCGATGCCCTGGTATTTTTCGGTCATGATATCAGCAACCTTGCTGACACCGGCGGGGGTCCAGGTACCACAATCGACGTTAATCAGGGGCTTCAGTTCTTCCAGATATTGATCCAGGTTGAAGTGTTGATCACTCATGATGGCTTTATATTTCCTGCTTGGAGGTTAGGTTGCTTACCGGGACAGCGGTGATGATCATCATAAATAAGCCGCTGGCTTTTCTGGCAAAGCTGAATTTATGATCTTTGTACCAAATGCAGAGGCGGTTGTACTGACGTTTAGGTAGAATTCCTGATCAGTATTTACCGTTTGTCAGCGGGCTTTAAGAGAAGCAGTGAAAATATGAAATTGTACGCAAGGCAGCAGGGGCAGGGGGCTGATGTGATCAGTTTGCATGGTCTGTTTGGCTCTGGGGAAAACCTGGGGATGATCAACCGTGGTCTTGCTGAATCATTTCGTGTTCATGGGCTGGATCTGCGCAATCATGGGCGCTCACCCCATGATGAGGCTATGAATTATTCGGTCATGGCTGAAGATGTTCTGGCCTATATGGATGATAACCAGCTTGAGAAAGTGCATTTGGTTGGCCATTCCATGGGCGGTAAGGTAGCGATGACCATTGCCCTGATGGCACCGGAGCGCGTCACCAGGCTGGCTGTGATCGATATTGCGCCGGTTACTTATCAGGAAAGGCGACACGACAGTATTCTTGAAGGGTTGTCGTCCATGCCTTTGCATACGCTGAACAGCCGTACTGAAGCGGACCGTTTTCTGGAAGCTTATGAACCAGAACAAGGTGTGCGTCAGTTTCTGCTGAAAAACCTCTACCGTGATGGGCAGGGGCTCTATTGCTGGCGGGTGAATCTGCCTGTGATTATGGCGCATTATATGGAAATTCTTGCCGGACAGCAGTCTGATACGGGGATTGCCAATAAAACCCTGTTTATCAAGGGCGGCGAGTCTGACTATATTTTGCCGGAACACCGTGAGCAGGTGCTGGCACTCTTTCCATCAGCATCCATGCGGGTGATACCGGGAGCGGGTCACTGGGTTCATGCCCAGAAACCAGAGTTGGTGACGCGGACACTGTTACGCTTTTTCGGATGAATATTTTTACAGACGCTGCCCGCCTCCCGCTACCCGAAAAGCGGAACCACCTGAGCTTTTGCGGGCAGCGGGTGGCGACAATAATCCCTCACACAGCGTCCGGCTGGTTTTCCGGTGCCGCATCAATAAAGGCAGGCTGCGTATTGCAGTGCTGGTAGATTTTATGGATTTTTGGGAAGTCTGACATATTCATCTTAAAGCGCAGGGCATTAAACACTTGTGGTACAAGGCAGATGTCGGCTATGGAGGGCTGTGCCGAGCAACAGAAGGGCTGGTCATCCAGCTGTGCTTCCAGTGCGGTAAAACCTGTGTGAATCCAGTGCTTGTACCACTGTGTTTTGGCATCGTCACTTACCGCCAGTTCCTGTTGCAGGTATTTCAGTATTCTGAGGTTATTGATCGGGTGAATGTCACAGCTGATCTGGTAAGCCAGGCTACGTAGCTGGGCTTTTTTCCAGGGATCTCCGGGGATAATAGAGGGTTCCGGGAATGACTCTTCCAGCCACTCAATAATGGCCAGAGACTGGGTGAGCATTCCTTTATCGGTGGTGAATGTGGGTACCAGTCCCAGGGGGTTGATATGTTTATACTCCTCCGAGTTCTGCTCGCCTTTCAGTAGATTGATGGCCGATTGTTGATAATCAAGCGCTTTCAGGTTCAGGGCAATTCTTACCCGATAGGCAGCCGAGGAGCGGAAGTAGCTGTAGAGTTTCATGGTGTTTATTCTCCAGTCCCGGCAGGCAGAACCACTTGAGCCGGTAAAATTGTCGCCTGCACTTCACCGAAGCCGATACGGGCATGTCCTGCTTTTTCACACCAGCCGTTGAAAATAACGGTGTCGCCATCTTCGAGGAATGTTCTGGTTTCACCGTTGGGCAGAGGCAGAGGTTGTTTACCACCATGGGACAGCTCCAGCAGGGAACCCGCTTCTTCCGGGTTTGGGCCTGACTGAGTGCCACTGCCAAACAGATCACCGGGCCGGAGGTTGCAGCCATTTACGGTATGGTGTGCCACCATCTGGTTGATGGTCCAGTAGGAATGACGGAAGCTGGATTGGGACAGTTTCGCAGGTGAATCTCCTGCCAGCTCCATCTGTCTGCTCAGCAGATGCGCAGAGAGCTGAATATCAATGGAGCCCTGCTGGCGGTTTTTCCGGGAGTCAAGGTAAGGCAGTGGCTGGGGATCACTGGCGGGGCGTTCAAAGCTGGTCAGGTAAGGCACCAGCGCTTCCAGGGTGACAATCCAGGGGGACACGGTGGAAGCAAAACTCTTGGATAAAAATGGCCCCAGTGGCTGGTATTCCCAGGCCTGAATATCCCGGGCGGACCAGTCATTAAACAGACAGAGACCAAATACGTGTTGATCAGCCTGATCCAGCGTGATCGGTTCTCCCGGAGCATTGCCGGGGCCAATGAAGATCCCCATTTCCAGTTCATAATCCAGCCGTTTACAGGGACCAAAAGAGGGAGTGTCAGCATCCGGCGCTTTGGTCTGGCCGCAGGGGCGATGAAAATTCTGGCCTGATACATCAATAGAGGATGCACGGCCATGGTAGCCAATGGGCACCCATTTGTAGTTGGGCAGCAATGGGTTATCGGGTCTGAACAGTGAACCTACGCTGGTGGCGTGGTGGATGGAGGTATAAAAGTCGGTGTAATCACCAATCTGGCAGGGCAGGCGATATTCCACATCGTCCATGGCAACCAGACAGCCCGACAGTTCCGCTTCTGCCGGGGCTCCGGCGCGCAGGGCTTTGGATAACGCCGATCTCAGGGATGACCAGTGCTCAAGGCCAAGCCCCATAAATCGGTTGAGGGTTTCATCACCGCACGTTTCCAGGGCCTCACTGGACAGTCCTGAAGCACCTTTCTGTGAAAATACTGCGGTGTGGGAAACGGCGGCAAGATCCAGAACCTGGTTGCCAATGGCGACACCTGTCCGGAAAGATTCACCACTGCCTTTACGTCGGAAGATGGCAAAGGGCAGGTTTTGAATGGGGAAATCACTGTTTTTGTTATTGGCTGATGTAACCCAGCTGGTCAGGTTGACATCGTGTGTTTCATTGAGTGTTAGCATGATGAGCTTTCAGTCTCCGGCGTATGTGAGAAAAACGGCAAGTTTTTTATTCTTAAGTAGCTGGCCATATGGGATCGAATATTTCTGGCTACTTGGGCTGGTACTATGCGAGGCACAACGGAGGGAGCATAGCCGTAGCTATGTGACCGGAGTTGTAACGAAGCAGAGTGCCAGCACAAGGAGTCAGAAATATATGATTTCATATGGTTAGCTACTTATCGGCTAAAGTGCT
>NZ_PJPV01000091.1 GCF_002864045.1 Endozoicomonas acroporae | reverse complement strand
AGGAATCAGGGCTCTCAGTCAAACCAAGGAACGATGGGAGCAATTCTGGGAGCGCTTTATGGCAGTGCATAGAGCAAACGAACCAGTATCAGCGTTTTGATTATTCTGAGAGAGCACCCACCTGGAGCGCCTTTGAGCCTCCTTTTTCTAGGTGGACGCTCCAGATTATTTGGCTCTTCGCCGTTTCATATGGATTTCAGGATGTCTGCCACAGGGCTGGCGATCAGGTAAATCATCGTTATGAACGTGCCTGTGTTCCGGTAACCTTTAGCCCTTGCTCTGGCCGCTTGGAACAAGCTGTTCAACCCTTCCATACGGGCATTGGTATAGGTTGAATACCAGCGCTGCAGAATCTTGTCGGCATGTCGTTCCACCGTTTCCAGTGCTTTGCGCACGGGCTCCAGTATCTCAATCTCACCCAGCCGTTTCCGGGCGTAATTGATAAAGTGGCTAAGACGCCAGCGAGCTGCCCTGATCGTTTCAGCCTTACGGATCCAACGCAGTTTTTCCTTGATATGCCAGGCCGTTCCCGTATGTAAATCACTGGTTTCCAGTTCGGCAAGGGCTTCAACCTGTTTTTCAGTCAACGGGCCATCGGCATTCTTCAGAATTGCCCAGCGAAGCTCTTTCGGCTGGTGTTGTAACTTACGCTCTGCCTTGCGAACGTCGTCTAATGCCGTGGTAAACAGTTGCACAACATGAAACCAGTCAATAGTCACGTTGGCATGGGGAAGTTCCACTTTGGTGGCCGCCAAGAATGCTTTGGACATGTCACAAACCACCTCAAGAATATTCTCTGCCTTGCCCTGATGGTCCTCGAGGAAGGCCTTGAAATCCTTGACCGTTTGCTTGCCTTTGCCCGGCGTGGCAAACAGTACCGGCTTATCGGTACGATCCATATCGATGAAGACCGTCACATAGTTGTGGCCTCGTTTTGAGGCAGTCTCATCAAGACCGATGGCTTTCAGTTCGGACAGACTCATCTCCAGCAGAGCTCTGCTGACGTAATGTTTGATAACCCGCCAGATGCGTTTATCGGTGACGCCAATGAATTCGGCGCAAGCCTTTACCGGCATTTCCCGAGACAACATTAACAGCGCCTGCTCAAACAGAAGTGTGAACTTGCTGCCTGCTCGGGCCCAGGGAACATTGATACGACGGACGCCATGTTCTTCACAGTTGGTTCGGGGCACTTGCGCAGTGATGAGGCAATGATGCTGGAAAAAGTTCAGGTGCCGCCAAGTCAGTGATTTGAAATCATGTGCAGGACAGGCTTTGCCACAGCAGGGACAAGGGTAGAGACTACCACGATCAGCAGCTACATTAAGTGTGAGCACACTGGGTTTGGTTGAAGTATCCAGATGCTGGCTAACCAGTTTCCAGGGAAATTGTAAGCCGAGGCCGAGTATAAAAACCTGATTTCCATCCATGGCTGGATACTACTTCTGATGAGGTAAAAAGAGCCCGAATTCTCTCAGATATTTCATAAGGAAATCCACACTAAAGGACGAGGAGCC
>NZ_PJPV01000090.1 GCF_002864045.1 Endozoicomonas acroporae | reverse complement strand
AGTTAACCAAATAACCGACAAGGAGCCTGTCGGACTTAAGCGTCCGTCTAGGCGACCCCGTAGCGAGGATTGCGAGAAATTGAGGATAAAAATTTCTGCTTCTGAGGAGAATAGCGGGGCTATTTGACGAAGAAGCAGGAATTTTTAGACCAATTTATCGCAACCGCACGACTGCATGGATGCAGAAGCTAGGGCAACGCAGGAGCAGTTGCCGCGTAGGACAGTCTTAAGCCCGACAGGCTCCAAGGGTGCATTTTGCATCAATTGACCACCATATGAAAACAGCCACTGATGATAAAATGAAATTTAATAACCAAAGACCGAAAGAGGGTTGAAATCTCCACCACTGCCCATATCTCCTGACTATCAAAATACTCAATGTGTTGATTAACCTGGATTGAGGTTCTAATGGCAGTCGAAACGAAAAAAGAAACGCTGGGCTTTCAGACTGAGGTGAAACAGCTTCTGCACCTGATGATTCACTCTCTCTATTCCAATCGGGAGATTTTTTTACGGGAGCTGATCTCCAACGCTTCCGATGCCGCAGACAAGCTGCGTTACCTGGCACTCAAGAACAGTGAGTTGCTGGAAAGTGACCCAAATCTTGACGTCAGGGTGGATTACGATAAGGACGCCAACACCGTCACCATCGCCGATAACGGCATTGGCATGAACCGTGACGATGTGATTACCCATCTGGGTACCATCGCCAAATCCGGTACTTCGGACTTCCTGAAAACATTGACCGGTGACCAGAAGAAAGATTCTCAGCTGATCGGTCAGTTTGGTGTCGGTTTCTATTCCGCATTTATTGTTGCAGACAAGGTGACCGTTGAAACCCGCAAGGTAGACACAGAAGAGGCCGTGCGCTGGGTGTCTGATGGTTCCGGTGAGTTTACCGTTGAGCCAATAACGAAGGACAAACGGGGTACCACCATTATTCTGCACCTGAAGACTGAGGCTGAAGAGTATGCTGATGGCTGGCGCCTGCGTAATATCATCCGCAAATACTCCGACCATATCTCCATGCCAATCCTGATGCGCAAGGAAGAGATGCCAGCGACAGAGGAAGAAGATAAAGAAGAGAAAGACAAAGCGCCCGAGTGGGAAACGGTGAATACGGCGAAAGCCCTGTGGACCCGTTCCCGCAGCGACATCACGGATGAAGAGTATAAAGAGTTTTACAAACACATCAGTCATGACCATACCGACCCGCTCAAGTGGAGCCACAACCGGGTAGAAGGCAAACTGGAATACAACAGCCTGCTTTATATTCCTGCCAAAGCTCCCTTTGACCTGTATAACCGCGATATGCAGAAAGGGTTGAAACTCTATGTTCAGCGTGTCTTTATCATGGATCAGGCAGAGGAATTCCTGCCCATGTACCTGCGCTTTATCAAGGGTGTGGTGGACTCCAACGATCTGTCCCTGAACGTTTCCCGGGAAATCCTGCAAAAAGACCCGGCCGTTGACAGCATGAAAACCGCGCTGACCAAACGAGTGCTGGATATGCTGGAGAAACTGGCTAAGAAAGAGCCTGAACAATACGCCAGTTTCTGGCAAGAGTTTGGCCAGGTGCTCAAAGAGGGGCCAGCGGAAGACTATGCCAACCGTGAGCGGATTGCCAAACTTCTGCGCTTCTCATCCACTGAGAGCCAGGGACTTGAGCAGGATCAATCCCTGGAAGGCTACGTTTCCCGCATGAAAGAGGGTCAGGACAAGATCTACTACATTACCGCAGAGACGCCCAAAGCGGCGGCTAACAGCCCACATCTGGAGGTATTCCGCAAGAAAGGGTTGGAAGTTCTGTTGCTTTCTGACCGCGTCGATGAGTGGCTTATGTCCCATCTGTTCGAGTTTGACGGCAAATCGTTCGTGGATATTGGCCGTGGTGATCTCGATCTGGGTAAGCTGGACTCTGAAGAAGAGAAGCAGGCCCAGGAAGAGGCGGCTAAAGAGCATGAAGATCTGGTCAAGCGCATCAGTGATGTGCTGGGTGCTGATGTCGAATCGGTTCGGGTGACCCATCGTCTGACGGACTCTCCAGCCTGTCTGGTGGTTGGGCAGAACGATATGGGGATGCAGATGCGCCGCATTATGGAAGCTGCCGGCCAGAGCATGCCAGAATCCAAACCGATCTTTGAGATTAACCCGGAACACCCATTGATTGGCCGACTGGATAAAGAAGTGGACGAAGATCGCTTTGCCGACCTGACCCGGGTGGTATTTGACCAGGCCAGCCTGGCGGCGGGTGGTCAACTGGACGATCCGGCGGCTTATGTTCAGCGTCTTAACAAGCTGTTGCTGGAAATGGCAGTCTGAAAATAGCGGGTTAAGCAGCAAAAAGGCGAAGTGATGACTTCGCCTTTTTGCTATCAAACGGATGACATATTAACAATTTTGATGGGTCATCTCTGCCTGAATTGTCAAGATTCCAAATTCCTCCCAGTCCTCTTCAACTTGATACTTTCGAGCACATTCTTAGACATTTGAAATTGTTGAGGGGGGGATAATTTAGATCCCATCACCACTGGTTTTGGTGCTATTGCCGGTTTCCTGTCGCTTTTTATCACCTTCTTACCCGATAAAACAGCAGGCAACGGTGGTGGTGGAGGAATTATGCCCGGAACCACAGGAACAGTTTCAATTTGCTTTGGAGCAACCCTGACAGGTTCCACGGGCTGGGATTCTGACTTTCGTGGTTTGGACTCCAGGACCTTTTCCGTTCCTTCTGTTTCTTTCCTGCGTTCTTTCAGTCTCTCAAACAGTTCATCTATAAATTCTTTATTTGATTTTTCGTGTTTTTTATTCTTTCCCTTTTGTTCAGCACTGATGTTGCGTTTGATTTGCGCCCATGTGTCAGGTTGTTTCATTATTGGTGGCGGCGGCGGTGCAGCGGGAGGGGTTGCTGGTTTTTTGACAGAAAGTGCAATATTCGGCATGCTCTTATACGTTCGGGAGTCACTGCCGAGTTTAGAAATATCTGAACTGGCAGGCATATAAATAGTTTCTGCACAACAAGTTATTAAATGATTTTTAAAACTTCCTGTTTCAGGTTTATTAGTATTTTCATTTTCTGAATTATTCGCAATATGTAAAGCCTGGGCGATTTTCGATGCAGTTATCATGGCAACTTCTCCGTTCGAGTACTTAAGCTCTTCCATGGTTGATTGTTTTTATTGCGCCAATTTCTAATTCATTTAATTATTGGTCTTTTTAATGATTATTATAAATAAAACTTTTGGATAAGAAGGTGACTTACGATAGATATCCTGGCCCGGAAACATCTTAATTAACTTCTTGCTAATCCTGAGTCCAGTGCTGTTACACTTCCTGCCTTGGGGGCGGATCCGGTAAATTTCCAGCAGCAGCGGTTATTTGCGATGATGATGAACTGTAATTCATTGATATGCAGGAAGTTTCAGACCGAATCCGGCTTTTTTGGCAAAGTCGTTGCCTTTCATGTCGATAAGTTGCTCTATCAGGGCTACTAAACTTTACAGGCAATGAAACCACTCAACCCTTCTGCCTCAACTCCTCCCACTATCAACTCTGAAAAGGAGGGGAATCGAGCCTATACCGACCAGGCTGACCGCCAGCACACGAATACCACCAAAACCCCACCTGTCACAAAACACATCCCCACAACCGAAAATGACCTTGGCTATGAAAGTCGCAGCACCTCCTTGATCAGCCGCTCCGGGTCATCAATCGATGATACCGGAGTACTCCTGACCCCATGCTCTGAGGGTTCGGAAGATTCAGTTTTCTGGGAAAGCAGTGACCACTCGATACTGAGTGAACAGGCTTCAATCACTAAAACACTTGGATACGGTGCCACTGCGATTGTCGACCTGGTCGAACCAACCGATGTTCATGGACACTCTGAAAAGTTTGCCCTGAAAAGGCCAATAACAAACTCCCATCACGAAGCGGCTATAGAGTCGCTAAACCGGGAAGCAGAGATAATGAAAAAAGTAGGCGACCATCCAAACATTGTAAATTGCTACGGTTTTGAGGAGGTCGATAACCGGTCAGGATTACTTTTCGAGTTCATAGATGGACAAAATCTGCAAACGCTGACCATCACACTCATACACCAGCTGAAAACAGGAATTATCACGCCTGACGAATTTTTTAATGCCTATGCCCATCTGCAAGAGCAGCAACTGTTTGCCCTGGCGCATCTTGAAAAAAAAGGCATTGTTCACTCTGATGTTAAACCATTTAACTGTATGTTTGACAAGAATACTCAAAGCGTTAAACAGCTGGACTTCGGGCAAGCAGCAGTAGCCGGAGAAAGTTCGCATTTTGGCAGTGAGGATTTCGCCGCACCGGATACGTTCAAATTACTGAAAGACCTGAACGCACATATCCCGGCAAAAACAGCAGACGATGCGTTTGCTTATGGTCAAAGTCTCTACAGAGTTCTGAAAGAGCTGGAAACCGGAACAGCCGTCAGCTTCTGTCACGATGCCGAACTATGCACCTTTTTTCCCTCAGAGCGTCAAGCCCGGGCTCTGGCACTTTCCCACGCCATGCAGAGATACGAAACCGTAAAGCCTGATAACACTTACCATAAGGCCATACCCAATGATAAAAAAAGCCTGGAGCAACTGTGCTTGAGAGTAGCTTCTGCAATCCATCCAAATATCCAGGATTTCAATACACTGACCCAAACGGCTGAGGCCTTAAAAAGCTACCTTGAGCCGATGGTTTGCTTAATCAATGATCTTTTACACCCAAACCCGTCATTACGCGTTCTCCCTTCCCAGGCATTGCATTATCAGTGGTTTGAAAAATGTATCTCCAGTGCTGAGGAAGCGAAAAAGACCCAGGTTTTCGCGGTTAAAAACAGAGCATGAACTAGGATACCATTCTGACGATTTTGATCGGTTGTGCCCTGGCATACACGGCCAGGCCACCCAATGAGGTTTCCCGGTATTTGGCCTGAAGATCCAGCCCTGTCCGGTACATGGTTTCAATGCAGCTGTCCAGCGACACCGCATGGTCACCATCGCCACGCATGGCCAGACGGGACGCGGTGATGGCCTTGATGGCGGCCATGCCATTGCGTTCAATGCAGGGAATCTGCACTAATCCTGCGATGGGGTCGCAGGTCATGCCCAGATGATGCTCCATGCCGATTTCAGCGGCATTCTCCACCTGTTCCATGGTGGCACCCTGAACGGCGGCCAACGCTGCCGCGGCCATTGAGCATGCAGAGCCTACTTCAGCCTGACAGCCCGCTTCGGCTCCGGAAATCGACGCATTCATCTTGATCAGCGAGCCAATGGCAGCGGCTGTGGCAATAAAATCACGAATTCCCTGCTGATTATTTCGCGAGATAAAGCGGGTGTAATAGGCCAGCGTCGCCGGAATAACGCCAGCAGCACCGTTGGTCGGAGCCGTGACCACACGGCCCCCGCAGGCATTTTCTTCGTTAACGGCCATGGCAAACAGGGTTACCCAGTCCATGATGGCAAAGTGATCCATCAGCATGGCTTCAGGGTTGCTGGTCAGATTTTTATGCATATTCGCGGCTCGGCGCTTCAGGCCACTGACCGGAAGAGTGCCTTCCATACGCAGGCCCCGGTCGATGCAGGCGTGCATGACTGTCCAAATGGCATCAATCTTGTCGTTTACCAGGTCCACATCACCCTGATGTCGGGCAACTTCATTGTCAATGGTCAACTGCGCAATGGTCAGGTTGTGCTCATGGCACAGATCAAGAAGCTCGGCGGCCGTTCTGAAAGGATAGGGAATCTGACCGGAATCTTCAGTGCGGTTGGCCGCTTCTGGCTGATTGTACTCATCGGTACTGACCACGAACCCTCCGCCAACAGAGAGATAAGACTTGTAATAAATCACTACACCATTGTTGTCGGAAGCGAAAATTCGCATGCCATTGGGGTGCTCAGGCAGTGTTTCGCCGTTATGGAAAATCAGGTGCGAATCGTAATCAAAGGCAATGGCGTGTTTACCGGCCAGCTCAAGTACTTTATTGGTTTTGATATGCGCAAAAATCTGATCCGCTTCATCGGGATCAATAGTGTCCGGACGATAACCGGCCAGGCCGAGCAGGGTGGCCTTATCGGTGCCGTGGCCAACACCCGTCAGCGCCAGCGAGCCATAAAGACCAACTCGAATGGATGAGATTCTTGACAGGATGCCTTTTTCTTCCAGCTCCTTCAGGAAGCGGTGTCCTGCCCACATTGGGCCTACCGTGTGCGAGCTGGATGGGCCAATGCCCGTTTTGAAAATATCAAAAATGCTGAGCATAGTGTTTACTGGCTCGGAAAAAGGTTAAAAAGAAAACGACGGATTTCTGATGCCTGTCAGGGGGTTGCTGCGGTGCAGCCCGTGGCTGTTTGAGGCACTTTTACCTGAAAAGTTTTTGTCCTGTCCTTGTCCTGTCCTATTGTGCCGTCATTTGTTCGGGACTGATATTACGGCAGTGCTATCCGTTCCCCCGGTTTTCCGAATGATAATTGTGACTGTTCCGGGGCGATTTCACTTAAGCGACAGAGTTATGACAGGATTAAGTTGCCCGGACGTATCATCAGGGCTGATATCTACTGAATAGCGGTTGGCTTATCTACTTTGTACATGGACAGAAACCGGATCCTCAGGGTCTATTGCGAAGCCCTGAGGAAAAATGATTACTGGTAACGCTCAAATACCAGGCATGCGTTGGTTCCACCAAAGCCAAAGCTGTTGGACATAATCCGGTTCAGTTTTTGTTCGCGGGCTTCACCGGTCAGGATGGGCAGATTTTTAGCCGCTTCATCCAGGTTCTGGACATTGGCCGAAGCGGTGATGAAGTTGTGCTTCATCATCAGCAGGCAGTATATGGCTTCCTGGACGCCAGCAGCTCCCAGAGAGTGGCCGGACAGTGATTTGGTGGAGCTGATCACTGGCATCTGGTCGCCAAATACCTCAGTAAGCGCTTTCAACTCGGCCACATCACCGACCGGGGTGCTGGTGCCGTGAGTATTGATGTAATCAATAGGGGCGTTAATGGTTTCCATGGCCATGCGCATACAGCGTGCAGCGCCTTCACCAGACGGCGCTACCATGTCATAGCCATCGGAAGTGGCACCATAGCCGGTGATTTCTGCATAAATCCTGGCACCACGGGCTTTGGCGTGCTCCAGCTCTTCCACCACAATCATGCCGCCGCCACCGGCGATAACGAAGCCATCCCGGTCAGCATCATAGGCACGGGAAGCCTGCTCAGGGGTGTCATTGTACTTGGTGCTCAGTGCCCCCATGGCATCGAACAGGCCGGTTTGCGTCCAGTGTTCCTCTTCACCACCACCGGCAAAGACGATGTCCTGCTTGCCCAGCTGGATCTGTTCAATGGCATTGCCAATGCAATGCGCGCTGGTGGCACAGGCAGAGGTGATTGAGTAATTAACGCCCTTGATTTTAAACGGGGTGGCCAGGCAGGCCGAGACGGTACTGCCCATGGTGCGGGTAACCCGGTAGGGGCCGACGCGCTTGACCCCTTTTTCTCTCATGATGTCTGCAGAGTCGACAATATTTTCTGACGAGGCTCCGCCAGAAGCCGCAATCAGCCCGGTACGGGGGTTGGAAACCAGATCTTCAGTCAAACCCGCATCGTCAATGGCCTGCTTCATGGCAATATAGGCATAGGCAGCGGCGTTGCCCATGAAGCGCAGGGTTTTGCGGTCAATAAATTGTTCGAAATCGATGTCTACTGTGCCGGACACCTGGCTGCGGAAACCATGCTCCTTATAGCTTTCATTGAAGCGAATACCGGAGCGCCCAAGTTTAAGGCTCTCGGCTACCTCATCCTGGGTGATACCCAGGCAGGATGTGATGCCAATCCCTGTAACTACAACACGTTTCATTGATGTCAACCTGAATAGCCTGTTTAAGTCAGAAAAAACCAGAGTCAGATCCCGGCACTCCCTCCCGTCCAGTGGGCAAGAGGGAGCAGGGGAATCAGAAAGCGTCAGTGTTCTGGAAAAGACCTACCCGCAGTCCTTCCGCGGTGTAAATTTCCCGGCCATCAACACTGACTGATCCATCAGCAATGCCCAGAACCAGTTTGCGTGCGATGATACGTTTAATATCAATACGGTATGTTACTTTTTTGCTGGTGGGCAGAATCTGGCCGGTAAATTTTACCTCACCACTGCCAAGGGCACGTCCCCGGCCGGGGTTGCCCATCCAGCCCAGGTAGAAACCAACCAGCTGCCACATGGCGTCAAGTCCGAGACAGCCGGGCATAACAGGGTCTCCCGGGAAGTGGCAGGAGAAGAACCAGAGGTCCGGATTGATATCCAGTTCTGCGATGATCTCGCCTTTGCCATAGGCTCCGCCCTGTTCAGAAATGCGAACGATGCGGTCAAGCATCAACATATCAGGGGCTGGTAGCTGAGCATTACCAGCACCAAAAAGCTCGCCCTGTGAACAGCGTAACAAATCTTCTTTGCTGAAAGCTTCTTGCTGGCTAACGGCTTCGTGTCTGAGGCCAGATTTCGATGGTTGCTTCATTCGTTTATTGGTTCCTGGAAGGTCCAGCACCTGCATGGTATCAGGCCAGTGATGACACCCGGGAGTCTGATTGGGACTTCCCTGCCGATAAGGCATTCACATCAGGGGCCGATGACCCCGCTTATTCCTGACAGTCTTGCAAAATGCATTACTATCGTTCCGGTGATGAACTATACCATTGCTTTTTATCTGTCATAGTGCTGTTGGGCTCTTTGTAACAAAAAGACAACACTGAGCCACTGAAACAGTGGCCAATGATAAGTGTCATAGCATTTTATTACCAGAGAACTGATCAGCGTCAGGCCTTTTGCATCACTGGCATAATTTGGCAAAGTACCGGCAAAGGCCAAAGAGTCTGTGAAGGCGTTTGGCTTACATTGCTACACGGGAAGTAAAGGTAATACAGTCAGAAATGGTTTTCTAGCATTGTACAATCGTACAATATTGAGGAAGCTTACCTGGAATCGAAAAAAATTCAGTTTCTGATAGCTATCTTCTGTGCACTAGTGTGATTAAATAAAGCTTTTACCAAAACCTCAAGAGATTTTGATGCAGTTTTTTCGGGTAAAACGGGATTAACTATATGACAGACAGGGCACATGGCACCGCAGAAAATGGCGGTACCGGGGAATATACAATCGCTGTTCTTGGTGGCGGCAGTTTTGGTACGGCTCTGGCTGATATCTCCGCCACCAATGGCCACAGGGTGAAGCTCTGGATGAGAGATGCAGAGCAGGTCAGGAGTATTAATGATGACCATGTGAATGCCAGGTATCTTCCCGAGTTCAGGATTCATCCCTCCGTTAGCGCAAGCACGAATCTGTCGGCGGTGGTCGCTGATGCTGATATCGTTTTTATTGCTATTCCCAGCAAATCTTTCCGGGAGGTGGTCAAAAAAACCAATGGACTGCTGTGTGGCAAGATAGTAATCAGTACCACGAAAGGTATCGAACCCGTTACCTTCGATCTGATGAGTCAGATTCTGATGGAAGAGCTGGAAAACCCTCGTATCGGTGTTCTGAGCGGACCCAATCTGGCCGGTGAAATCATTGCCAAGGCTCTGACAGCCACGGTGATTGCCAGTGACGATGAAGACCTTTGCCAGATTATACAGTCGGTCTTGCACTGTGATTACTTCAGGGTTTACTCCAACACAGATGTTTATGGTGTCGAATTGGCAGGTGCTTTAAAGAATATTTATGCCATAGTCTCTGGCATGGGAGCGGCACTGGGCATGGGTGAGAATACCCAAAGTATGCTGATTACCCGGAGCCTTGCGGAGATGAGTCGCTTTGCGGTAACGCTCGGCGCTAATCCGATGACATTTTTGGGATTGGCCGGGGTGGGTGATCTTGTGGCTACCTGCACGTCTGACCTGAGTCGAAATTTCCGGGTTGGGTATGCCCTGGGACAAGGCTGTTCGCTTGATGAAGCTGAGGCGAAACTGGGACAGGTGGCAGAAGGGGTGAACACCCTGAAGCAGGTAAAGCAAAAGGCCGATCAGCTGGGAGTTTATATGCCCCTGGTGGATGGTTTGTACAGCATTATTTTTGAGGGCAATGCCATCGGTGCGCTGGTTAAGGGAATGATGCTCCGGGAGCAGAAAACCGATGTGGAGTTTATGTCCACACAGTAGCTGAATAATACTTTTTTTTAGAGAATATGGGCTTAACAGACTATGGAGAGAAGCGTGATGGATGAGAAAGTGGTTAATAACCTTAAATCAGAGTCTCGTTGGTTGAGGCTGGTCTTTATGTTGGTTTTCGGCGTCGTGGCTTATCTTGCTGCTTTTCTGGTGATGCTGATGGCTATTGTTCAGGCGGTTCACGGGTTTATTATGAGCGAACCCAATAACCGTCTGTTAAAATTCAGTGCCGGTGTGAATCAGTACATTTACCAGATTGCCGGGTTCCTGACCTACAACTCTGATACTAAACCCTATCCATTCTCAGACTGGCCTGCCCCTGGTGGAGACAGAGCGTCAGGCAATGGTGAGAAAGAACTGAACGGATCGGATAATGATTAAATCATGAAACTTATCATTATGCGCCACGGTCAGGCATCATGGTCTGCCCCTTCGGATAAGGAAAGGGAGCTCACTGAGCAGGGGGTCCGTGAGGTCAGGGACACCGTTGCTTTATTGGCTGCTCAGCGGGTAGGTTGTGTGTTTGCCAGCCCGTATCTTCGGGCTCAGCAAACGGCTCATATCGCGGCAGAGGCGTTTGGGCTCAGGGTTGCAACGCTGGACGAGCTGGAGCCTGATGGTAACCCGGCACAAGTACTCGACGCTCTCCCGGATTCCGGTGTAGTACTATTGGCCAGTCATATGCCCATAGTCAGTTATCTGGCCGGTTTACTATGCGACGGAACCCCTAAGGTTGGCCCTTCCTTCCAAACCGGGATGGCTCTGGTTCTGGAGGCGGATATTCTTGCTCCCGGAATGGGTCGGGTCATTGAGCGTATTATCCCCTAGCAGGAGGAGCTTCAGGTTCGTATAAGAACAGCCGTTTACTTTCAGAATTCCAGAGCATTTTCTCTGGTTCTGGAAAATATTATTTTTCCCCTGTTTTCGGGCTTTAAGTCTGCCTCTTAACGCCATTTATGGTTAATAGATTCAAATTTCTGTCTACTCTGGTGATTTTTTAATGAACTTATTAATTGTCATCTAATCTAACCCTGCTCTGACCCCATGTTGAAGACATTTTATATAGGGAAAGGGTATTAGGGATAGTTAGGGAGTAAGTACGGTGGCGACAAGTTCTATAAGCCTCAGAGGCATTATTATCTGCTCAATAGCAGCATTGTTCTGTTCGTATCAATTTATGCTTCAGGGGGCACCATCGGTGATGGTGCCTCAGTTGATGTCGGCTTTCGATCTTGATGTGGCAGATATCGGCTGGTTAACCAGCAGTTTCCTCTGCTTTTATCTGCTGTTTCAGGTTCCGGGAGGCTACCTGGCAGATCATTGTAATGCCCGGCTATTGCTGGTGGTTTGCTGTGTATTTATGGCGATTGGCTGTTACTGGTTCAGTGTTTCTGAAACCCTGTTGTCAGCCAGCGCATCCCGGGCGTTTATGGGCGTGATGACCTCCCCGGTGATTGTGGTGTGCATGAATCTGGCCAGTCGCTGGTTTCCGGAGCGTTATTTTCCAACCCTTGCGGGGGCTATTGAAGCGTTTGGTCTGGCCGGTGGCGGACTTGGCCCACTGATACTGCCGAATCTTATGGACGCTTATGGGTGGCAGGGTGCCATGCAGGCCGCCGCCATTTTTGGAGCTGTACTTGCTGCCCTGATTGCCGTGTTTGTGCAAAGCACGCCGCCGGTCTCTGTCAGTGATGCCAGGTTGCATGATGTGACGTGTGGGGGTGGTTCTGAGGCTGACCCCAGCGCAAAGACGCCATTTGATCGGGCTTCTTTAATCCTGTGCTGTTTGTATGGTTTTGGCCTGTTTGCCGTCATCACCAGTTTTGCTGGTTTGTGGGGGATTCCTTTCTTCTATGAACGTTTTCCCGGTGAGCAGGAAGCGGTGGCTGATATGGTTGCGTTGATTTTTGTCGGTGCCGCTATTGGTGCTCCTCTGCTGGGCTGGCTGGCCTGCCTGGTTGGATCCATGCGCAAGGTGATGGTGGTTTGCGCTATCGCTTCTCCTGTGTTGTTCAGTTTGCTGATCTTCTGCCCATGTTCCATGATGCTTATGGCCATGATCTGCTTTATGGCAGGGATCAGCAGTGTTGGCTATATGCTGGCATTCTCTGTGGTGAAAAGCATCAGTCCACCGGAACGGATTGGCGTCCTGCTGGCGATTACCAATGGTTCCATGTTGCTGGCAGGTCCGGTTATGCAGCTGATTATCGGGTTTATCCTGGAGGGGCTCGGGCATGATGGCCTGGGTGCCTTGTCCATTGAGGACTACCAGCTGGCTTTTGTGCCTTTATTGCTTTGTCAGCTGATGGCTTTGATTGTCGCGATTTGCCTGAAAAAACAGTGATACATGCTACCCATTGCCGGTGGTTGGCGTTATTCTAATTTGTTTTTTTCAACACTTTCGGTTGTTAAACCTTTGCAGGTGCGGATAGCTGGCAAAGGACTTCACCTCCTGGATGGATAATGCCGTTACTTAGATTCGAAAAGGTCAGCCTGGCTTATGGTGACCAACCCCTGCTGGATCATACCGAGTTTCAGATTCGAAAAGGTGAGAGAGTCTGCTTATTGGGCCGCAATGGCGCAGGCAAATCTACCCTGATGAAGCTGGTGTCCGGCACAATCCTGCCTGATGATGGCACCCTCTGGCGTAAGCCTGGTCTGAAGGTAGGGGTTTTGAATCAGGACCTTCCTGACCAGGATGAAAAGAAAGTTTATGATGTGGTTGCCTCAGGCCTTGAGGCGGTCGGTGAACTGATCAGTCGTTACCATGCCTTATCCATGAATATCAGCACTGACGCTGATATGAAAGCACTGGAGAAAGTCCAGCAGCAGCTGGAGTCCGTGGATGGCTGGAGCCTCAGCCAGAAGGTGGATACGGTTATTCAAAAGCTGGGTCTTCCGGCGGAAAAACAGATGAAAGAACTGTCCGGTGGCTGGCGTCGGCGGGTGGAGCTGGCCAGGGCGCTGGTGGGCGACCCTGATCTGCTGTTGCTGGATGAGCCTACCAACCATCTTGATATTATTGCCATTGACTGGCTTGAGAAACAGCTGAAAGATTTCTCCGGAGCCTTGCTGTTTATTACCCACGATCGATCATTTCTCCAGTCGCTGGCGACCCGCATTATTGAGCTGGATCGCGGGCAGCTGACCAGCTGGGAGTGCGACTATAAAACCTTTCTGGAGCGCAAGGCTCATGCCCTTGAAGTAGAGGCTGAGCAAAATGCCCTGTTCGATAAAAAACTGGCGCAGGAAGAGGTGTGGATTCGTCAGGGGATTAAAGCTCGCCGTACCCGTAACGAAGGGCGGGTTCGGGACCTGAAAAAGCTCCGGGAGGAGCGTCGTCAGCGCCGTGAGGTGCAGGGCAACGCCAGCTTTGGACTGGAGCAGGGCGAAGCGTCAGGTAAGCTGGTGCTGGAGGCCAAGCATATTGCCCAGTCGTTTGATCAGCATACCGTCATAAACGATTTCAATCTCCGGTTGATGCGCGGTGACAAGATTGGCTTGATTGGTGCCAACGGGGCAGGGAAGTCAACGCTGCTCAGTATCCTGCTGGGCAATCTCAAGCCGGAAGCGGGATCTGTCAAAATGGGGACCAGGCTTGAGGTGGCTTATTTTGACCAGCTGCGCAATCAGCTGGACCTTGAAAAAACCGTGATTGATAACGTGGCTGAAGGGCGTGAGAGTATCACCATCAATGGCTCAAGCCGGCATGTGATTGGCTACCTGGGAGACTTCCTGTTTCCACCCGGTCGTTGTCGTGTGCCGGTCAAGGCGCTTTCCGGTGGGGAAAGAAACCGATTATTGCTCGCGCGTTTGTTCAGTAAACCCGCCAATTTGCTGGTAATGGACGAGCCCACCAACGACCTGGATGTTGAGACACTGGAGCTTCTGGAATCCTTGCTGGTGGATTTCACTGGCACCATTCTGCTGGTCAGTCACGACCGGACATTCCTGGATAATGTGGTATCGAGTACTCTGGTGTTTGAACCAGGTGGTCATATCAGTGAGTATGTGGGTGGATTTGCTGACTGGTTGCACCAGGGCGGTTCGATCTCCAGCCTGGTAGCGGAACCGCAGGTGGTGAAAAAAGAGGAAAAGGCAAAAGCGCCACCCAGTCAGCCTGAAGCCGCCAGCAAGCCGGTGAAAAAGAAACTCAGCTACAAACTGCAGCGCGAGCTTGACGCTTTGCCGGAGGAGATTGAGGCACTTGAAGAAGAGCTGGGTCAGCTGGAAGCTCAAACCGCTGAGTCGAGTTTTTATCAGGGAGATCAGTCTGAAGTCCAGACTGTGCTTAACAGACTGGCTGAACTTAATGAGCTGATAGAACAGAAAATGGAACGGTGGGAAGAGTTGGATAATATGTAGGTCGTAAGAGCCACAGATGTCGAATGTGGCTCTTTTTTTTATAACAGGATTAACTGTTTTTACCGACTCTCACTGCCAGTACATCGCAACCGGCACCATGCAGGATGCTGGTTGATGTAGAACCTAAAATCAATGCCAGTCCATGACGGCCGTGGCTGCCAACCACAATCAGGTCAACGTCTGACTCTTCGGCAATCCGGTGCACCTCACGCTCGGGTCGGCCATAGACCACATGCTGTTCACCTTTCTTCAGCTGGATGGAATCGGCCAGGCGGGCGATGCGTTCTCTTGCCTGTTCGGTGATTTCATCCTGCAAGGTGGTGAGGTCGAGAGGGATATCGCTGCCATAGGCAACGCTGAGTGGCTCGACAACATGAACCATGGTCAGTCTTGCCTGGTGTTTTTCGGCAATGGATTTGGCTTTATCGAGCACCTCATCGGCTTCGTCGGACAAATCGATCGCAACCAGAATATGTTTGTAGAGGCTCATAAGCTGTCTTCCTTCTTGAATAGATGCAAAAAGTGATCCGCCCTGTAACATCTGGATGGCCAGACCGCTGTCGCGATTCCTCAGGATCATCAATAAGATGGATTGAGGAGTTCATGGAGGGCATGAATGCTTCTAAAGTCATGGCATTTCCATTGTAAGGCCTATCCTGGTTTTATTCATCGTTTTATTAGCTGTCTGTCCGGTAATTTTCCATCAGCCATGATCCGGAAGTGGCTATTTTCTGGATGAGTCATCTTGTGTAACTGTTTGACAAAGGTGGCATCTTCATGGTGTTTCAGGCTTGACTTTAAATACTAATTCACAGAAGGTAGGCACTAAATTCAAACAGTCGTATGAATTTACTGGGATGCACTTGGTAAAGACCAGGGTCAAGTCAGGAAGTAAAGCAATAATAATCAGATAGCTGCCATAGTTCATGTAACACTCGCATCAGCCCTGTTAATGAAAGGTTGGTCGCCACAGTATGGTTAGCCTGTCTATCTTCAATCCGAAAGGAGAAGTTCATGATCTACCAGGGGAAGGCATTCAGGGTTTTGCCTGTGGAAGATGGTATCGCCGAACTGCAGTTCAATCTCGAAGGCGAAAGTGTCAATAAGTTCAGTCACTCCGCTATTGAGGATCTGGATGCTGCGCTGGAGGCCATCCGTGCTGATGAAACGGTCAAAGGCCTTATTCTCACCAGTGGTAAAGATGTATTTATCGTTGGTGCTGATATCAATGAATTCACCCAGACCTTCAAGCAGGATGATGAAACGTTATTGGCCGGAGTGATGGCGGTCAATAAGGTCTTCTCCGGTTTTGAAGATCTTGATATACCAACAGTCGCTGCCGTGAATGGCATTGCCCTGGGAGGCGGTTTTGAGATCTGCCTGTGTGCCGATTACCGGGTGCTTTCCACAGCGGCTAAGGTTGGCTTGCCGGAAGTCAAGCTGGGTATCTATCCGGGCTGGGGTGGTACCGTCAGGTTGCCAAGGTTGATTGGTGCGGATAATGCCGTTGAGTGGATTGCCAGTGGCAAAGAGTATCGCCCCGATGCCGCGCTGAAAGCAGGAGCCGTTGATGCCGTGGTTGCGCCTGAGAAACTGAAAGATTCTGCAGTAGCCCTGGTGCGTCGCTGCCTGGATGGTGAACTGGATTATCAGGCCAGAAAGCAAGAGAAAAAAGGCAAGCTGAAACTGCCGCCGATTGAATCGATGATGGTGTTTGAAACCTCATCTGCCGTGGTAAAACAGCAGGCCGGGCCACACATGCTGGCACCGATAGCGGCAGTCAAAACCATCCAGAAACATGCCTTCATGGACCGCGACAAGGCCCTTGAAGTAGAAGCCAAAGGGTTTCTTAAACTGGCCAAGTCTTCAGTGTGTAATGCCCTGGTTGGCCTGTTCCTGAACGATCAGTTCCTAAAGAAAAAAGCCAAAGAGTCTGCCAGTATTGCCGCTGAAACCAACAAGGCGGCGGTGTTGGGTGCGGGCATTATGGGTGGTGGTATCGCTTATCAGTCTGCCCTGAAAGGTACGCCCATCTTGATGAAAGATATCAATCAGGAAGGTCTGGACCTGGGTCTTTCCGAAGCTACCAAACTCCTCTCCAAGCGGGTTTCCCGGGGGCGGATGGATGCCGACAAAATGGGCAGTGTACTGAATAAGATTGTACCTACGCTGTCCTATGGTGATTTTGAGGGCGTCGATGTTGTTGTTGAAGCCGTTGTGGAAAATCCCAAGGTCAAGAAAGCCGTTCTGGCCGACGTAGAAAACCAGGTGTCAGAGAACGCTGTCCTGACGTCCAACACCTCCACTATTTCCATCAATGAACTGGCCAGGGACCTGAAGCGTCCGGAACAGTTCTGTGGCATGCACTTCTTTAACCCTGTTCATGCGATGCCACTGGTTGAGGTTATCCGTGGTGAGAAGACCAGTGATGCCACCGTAGCAACCGTGGTTGAGTACGCCCGCAAGATGGGTAAAACGCCGGTGGTGGTTAATGACTGCCCCGGGTTTATGGTGAACCGTGTCCTGTTCCCTTACTTTGGTGGTTTCTCCGCCCTGGTTCGTGATGGTGCTGATTTCCAGCAGGTGGATAAGGTCATGGAGCGCTTTGGCTGGCCAATGGGACCTGCCTATCTTATGGATGTGGTGGGTATTGATACGGGTATCCATGCAGAAGGTGTGATGTCCGAAGGTTATCCGGATCGCATGAAGCGTGACTTTAAAACCGCCATTGATGTGATGTTTGCAAACCAGCGCTTTGGTCAGAAAAACGGTGCCGGTTTCTATCAGTACGAGCAGGATAAAAAAGGCAAGCCGAAGAAGGTGGTTGATGAGGCGGTTTATGACTTGCTGAGTGAGGTTTGCGCTGAGCGTAAATCCTTTGATGATGAGGAAATCATCGCCCGCATGATGATACCACTGTGTATGGAAACCGTGCGTACGCTTGAAGATGGTATTGTTGATTCCGTCGCTGAAGCGGATATGGCCCTGATTATGGGGATTGGCTTCCCTCTCTTCCGTGGTGGTGCGCTGAAGTATATTGACAGTCTGGGCGTGGCGGAGTTTGTTGAGCTTGCGGACAAGTACGCTCATATCAGCCCACTGTATGCGCCTACTGATAAACTCCGGGAAATGGCTCGTGAAGGCAAGACCTTCTACGGTTGATGGCTCTTTGAAAAAACACGTGAGTCTTTAGTTATTGAACCATTTTCAGGGAATATAAAAGAGAGAATACCATGAGCCTGAATCCAAGAGATGCTGTAATTGTTGACTACGGGCGCACCCCGATGGGGCGCTCCAAGGGTGGCATGTATCGTAATGTGCGTGCTGACAACCTGTCTGCCGAGTTGATTACCGGCGTACTTAACCGCAATCCTGAAGTGAATCCGGCGGAGGTGGAAGATGTTATCTGGGGTTGTGTCAACCAGACCCTGGAGCAGGGTTGGAACATTGCCCGAATGGCGTCGCTGCTGACACCCATTCCCAATACCTCCAGTGCCCAGACGGTCAGCCGTCTGTGCGGATCTTCCATGAGTGCCTTGCAAACAGCCGTTCAGGCCATTCAGACCAATAACGGTGATGTCTTTGTGGTCGGTGGGGTAGAGCACATGGGGCATGTGGGTATGATGCACGGTGTTGATCCGAATCCAAGACTGTCCAAATACGGTGCCAAGGCCGCCGGTATGATGGGGCTGACCGCGGAAATGCTGAGCACTATGCACGGCATCAGTCGCCAGGCGCAGGATGAATTTGGTGCCCGTTCACATCAGCGGGCCTGGGCTGCCACCGAAGCGGGTCATTTCAAAGATGAAATTATCCCCATGCAGGGGCACGATGCCGACGGAAACCTCGCTCTTTTCACCCGGGATGAAACCATCCGCCCGGAAACAACGGTAGAAGCACTGTCACAGCTTAAGCCTGCATTTAACCCCAAGGGCACCGTGACCGCAGGAACGTCTTCCCAGATTACCGATGGCGCTTCCTGTATGATCGTGATGTCTGCCCAGCGGGCTAAAGATCTCGGTTTGCAGCCCATGGCGGTGGTCAGGGCCATGGCGGTTGCCGGAGTTGACCCTTCCATTATGGGTTATGGACCGGTTCCCAGCAGTAAGAAAGCCCTCAAGCGTATCGGCCTGACCATTGATGATATCGATCATATCGAGCTGAATGAGGCGTTTGCTGCCCAGGCACTGCCCGTGCTGAAAGACCTTAAAGTGCTGGATAAGATGGAGGAAAAGGTTAACCTCAATGGTGGTGCCATTGCTCTGGGTCATCCCTTTGGCTGCTCCGGTGCCCGAATTTCCGGAACGCTGCTGAATGTGATGAAACAGAATGGCGGCACCCTCGGGTTGGCAACCATGTGTGTTGGTCTTGGTCAGGGTATCACTACCATTTTTGAAAGGGTTTGAACGACGTTTTCAGGCGTCTGTTTTAATCACTTTCTACCACCATACATAAGCCCGGTTTTGTCCGGGCTTTTTTGGTCAGCGGTCTGGACTTCCACGCTCCCGAGGGTGTTACGAAAGGACTTAAAAAGAAGGACACCACAAAGGCACAAAGACACAAAGGTTTTTCTGGGCTTGCCTGAGTTACGCTCAGCAAATCAAAAAGGCTTCCTTTGTGCCTTCGTGTCTTTGTGGTTCAAGGCTTTTATAACTTTTGCAACAAACTCTCCCCCCCCGGGAATGCATACCGAACCTTTTTGCCAAGGTAGAACCCCATTTTTCCTGTTTTATAAGATTCTTGTGCATTACCCGTTGCGCATAATTCAAACGGTTCCTTTCACCGCCTGAGTCTTGTCTATCCTTGCCTCATTTTGCGAGGTAATCACTATGATATCCCAACCTGCTGTTCAGTCCACAGGCGCACCCATGGCTTCTGGCTCCGTTCCCGTTCAGCCAACGGAAAACTGGGGGCTCTTGGCAGGGGTGAAGGTCGCCACCTGGGACATTCCGATCCTGTTTTTGCGGTCGTTGCATCCCGGTTATATCCCTCCCGGGACGCAGCCGTCGGCACAACCGGATGAAGGTCCGGCCTTCACTTTTGGCAGCCCCGATGGGCAGGACAGCAGCTTTTTCCAGGGGGTTGAGCTGGCGGCCCGGCTGGTGTCGCCTTATACCGTGCTGCCAGCGGAAATCCGCACGATGCTGGAGGGCATTGTCACCTTTTCCGCAGCCACCCGTTTCAGGGATCTTTTGGGTGCTTTCGGAGCGACTGAAGGTTCTCCTCCAACGGAAAGTCGGGCAGATATTTCAGAGGACGGCTCCCCAACAAACGACAAAGGCAGGAAAAAAAAGAAACCGCAGCAAACACCACAACGAACCAGCCCACCAGCCACGGCCTCCATCGGCACTGGCCAGCTACCGAAAACCGCTGTGGCACTGGGTGCCCTGTCCAGCCTGACCGCTGCGGCGGCTGCATCCTCGTCCAGCAGTAATACAGAAGAACCGATTTTGGTGCCGAATGCCACAATTCTGGGCAAGATTGGTGATCCGGGCTACCCAATGAATGGTACTTACCAGCAGACTGCGGATATTAATGTTACCCGCTCGTTCCGCTCCATCGGCAGTAGAAAACGACCATTTACCGGTAAGTACGATGGTAAGGGTAAGACCATTCGTGGTCTTCGCCGATGTCTGATGAAAAATCTGGAGGGTAAAGTTCGTCGCCTGCACTTTAAAGATGCAAGGATAGAGGAAGAAGGTAAGAAGACAGTTTCAATCGGGGTAGCCGCTTGTAACATGTCAGGCAAAGCCGTGATCAGGAAAATTACCGTTAAAGATTCTGTCCTTGTTACCAAAGGTGATAGGGAAAGCGCAGGTGTTGCCGTGGGCAATGTTAATGGAGGAATTGTTGAGGAAATAAACGCAGAAAACTGCAGCGTGACAACTTCCGGTTCATTTGCGTATGCCGGTATTGGCGCGGGATATGTGCATAATGGTGGAAAGGTTGAACACACGAATGCAAAAAACTGCAAGGTGAATACTACCTCCAGTGATGCCGGTATCGGGGTGGGGCGTGTTAATAATGGCAGCGTTTTCGACACCAAAGCAACGAACTGCAAGGTGGAAACGTCCGGAGGTAATGCCGGTATCGGGGCGGGGCGTGTTGATAAGGGCAGGGTTCGCAGCACCATAGCAAAGGGCTGCAATGTGACAAACTCCGGTTCTTTCGGAAATGCCGGTATCGGTATCGGGGTTGGGCGTGTTTGTAAGGGCAAGGTTTTAGAGACCAAAGCAACGAACTGCAAGGTGAAAACTTCCAGAGGTAATGCCGGTATCGGGGCGGGGCGTGTTGATGATAGGAAAGGAGTCGTTAAGACCGAAGCAGTCAACTGCAATGTGACAAACTACGGTTCTTTCGGTAATGCCAGTATCGGGGTGGGGTCTGGTACCGCTACCGAAACCAGAGCAATTAACTGTGAGATAGAAACCTTCGGTAAGAAGGCTAATGCCGGTATCGGGGCGGGGTCTGGTAATGCTAACGACACCAAAGCAATGAACTGCAGTATAAAAGCCTTCGGTAATGAGACTGATGCCGGTATCGGGGCGGGATATAATATAGCTACCAAGACTCTGGCAATAAATTGCGAGGTGGAAAACCACGGTTTCAAGGGTAAGATCGGCATTGGGGTGGGTAAAGGATACGCTACCGACACCACAGCAATGAACTGTGAGGTGAAAGACTTCGGTCCCAGCGGTACAACAGCCGGTGTTGGGGCGGGGATGGGAGGGGCTGCCAACACCATAGCAATCAACTGCACAGTGGAAACCTCCGGTGATTCTGCTTATAGCGGTATCGGGGCGGGGTTTTTTACTACTCATGAAAACCATGGAAGCGTTGATAACACCAAGTCATTCAACAGCACGGTTAAAAACTCCGGTGCTTCTGGTTTTGCCGGTATCGGTATCGGTAATGGGATTGGCAAAGTTGTCAAGACTACGGCGGTAAAAAGCGACGTCAAAAGTAGCCAGGCCAAATTTCAGAATAATTTTGGGGCAGGGCCTAGCCCCACTTTCTGTAATGTCCGCGTTAACCGCGATAACATAACAGCCAAGGATTGCGATAGGTTGCTGGGTCATTTCTGTGAAGATATTGACCCCGACCTGTACCCCCGCCTGGTGAAGTCGGATTGCCAGCCCACACACTGTTATTCTTCGGCATTATCAAGTGACACTGTCTACGATGCCTTTGAGAAACCTTGTCCTCCTGAACCGACAACCATTCCAACCAAAACTTCTACAAACACTCCAACTTCCCGCCCAACGTCACCAACAGTAGTACCGACCACGCCAGCAGCGGAGGCGACGGCATCGAACACCACTATTGTAGTACCGACCACGCCAGCAAAGGTGCCGCCGGCATCGAACACCACCATAAGCCTCCCGGGGGCCACCATGACACTGCCCGCCAGTGCGGCACCGCTGGCGACTACCCTGAGTACCGGCGCAATAGCCGGTATTGCGGCTGCCGCGTCTTTTGTGTTGGCAGGTGTGGTGGGGGGGTACATCTATCGTCATTGTTGTCGCAGATCATCCCCCGACGCTGCCGGTCACTGGCAGGAGCTGGGAGCAGTCAATAAAGCGGGTCAGGCACAGGAGTTGGTTGATCAACCGATGATGTTACTTGAGGAACCCGGGGATAAGGGGGGGCACCAGCATGAACACATATATGAAGAGATTGGCATTTACAATCCCCGCAGAATGAGAACCGCCAGAGCGCCTGATTATTAATGCAGCCAGAATTATATTGAAACACTTTAGCAAGGCAGCTGGCGACTGACTCATGACGCAGTTCGGGACCTGATCCCCCCGGCTTTTTCCTGTTTTATAAGATTTCTTGCCCATTGCCCGTTACCAATAATTCAAACGGTTCCTTTCATCGCCTGAGCCTTGTCTACCCTTGCCCTTATTTTTTGAGGGAATAACTGTGATATCCCAACCTACCGCTCAGTCAACAGGCGCAGCCACTGCATCGGGCTCCATACCGGTTCAGCCAGGGGAGAAATGGGGCGTATGGGCAGGGGTGAAGGTCGCTTTTTGGGACGGTGTGATCCCGTTTTTGCAGTCCTGGCATCCTGATTATGTACCCCCCGGGGCGCAACCGGATAAAGGTCCGGCCTTCACTTTTGGCAGCCCCGATGGGCAGGACAGTAGCTTTTTCCAGGGTGTTGAACTGGCTGCCCGACTGGTGTCGCCTTATACGGTGCTGCCAGCGGAGATCAGCACGATGCTGGAGGGCTTTGTCACTCTTTCCTCAGCGGCCCGGCTCAGGGATCTTTTCGGCACGACTACAGGTTCGCCACCAGGGCAGAGCCAGGCAGACAGCCCGGTGGATGGCTCGCCAACAAACGACAAAGGCAGGAAAAAAAAGAAACCACAGCAAACACCACAACGCACCAGCCCACCGGCCACCGCCTCCGTTGGCGTTGGCCAGCTACCGAAAGCCGCCGTGGCACTGGGTGCCCTGTCTGGCCTGAGCGCTGCGGCGGCTGCATCCCCTCCCGGCAGTAAAACCGAAGGGTGGATTGAGGTGACGAATGCCACAACCCTGGGCAAGATTGGCCTTGATCCGGACTATCCACTGAATGGCACTTACCGGCAGACGGCGGATATTGATGGTAGCCAGCTAAACCAGTCCATTGGTAATAAGAACGATCCGTTTACCGGGGAGTACGATGGGCAGTGCCGTACCATCAGCAACCTGTCTGACTGTTTTGTTGACACTCTGAAAGGCCGCATCCGTAACCTTCACTTTACTGGTGCCAATATAACTTCCCAGAAGACGACCGGGTTAGCAGCCTGTGTTGTTGATGAGACTGGCACAGTCAGTAATATCTGGGCGAAAGATGTTCATATTCTCACCAATGGTGATAAAAATTACGCTGGCATCGGGGGGGGGGAGGTTAAAGGAACGGTT
>NZ_PJPV01000009.1 GCF_002864045.1 Endozoicomonas acroporae | reverse complement strand
TTCTGGCTAAGTGGGCAGTTACTATGCAAGGCACAACGTAGGGAGCATAGCCGTAGCTATGTGACCGTAGTTGTAACGCCGCACGACTGCATGGATGCAGGAGCTAGAGCAACGCAGGAGCAGTTGCCGGGAGTGACTGTCCACTTAGTCAGAAAATACGATTTCATTTGGTTAACTACTTAGATCACCCCATAACTTACCTGGCATTTTTCATAAACCGTGATGCGCGATCCCGGCTGATAAAAATATACAGTTTCTCAAACATAAAACATCACTCTTTCCTGAGCTGAGGGATAGCTGTGGAACTTTTTAGAACTTTTGTACTCTAAAGATTCAAGCAAATTAATTATGAGAATCAAGCAAGGGATATCATGTAATGGATCATATCAAGCTTAGTGTTTTGTCAGCACTATCACATTCATGGTGCAGACATTCAGAATCCTTACTGCCAATCAGGGTCATTAAATCCCTTGTTAATGGCATCAAAGCACTGTTTGGCCGTTATTCTGTCAGCGTTCTAGACGGCAACACCCAAAAGCTGATGAAAGAACACCCAAATGCATGGTTTACCAAAAGACTCTATAAGCCAATAAGTGCTTATAACAT
The DNA here is from genome assembly GCF_002864045.1 of Endozoicomonas acroporae. Taxonomy (GTDB): domain Bacteria; phylum Pseudomonadota; class Gammaproteobacteria; order Pseudomonadales; family Endozoicomonadaceae; genus Endozoicomonas; species Endozoicomonas acroporae. The sequence continues at coordinate 160,905 of NZ_PJPV01000009.1, read as the reverse complement.
CAGCATCCCGTCAGCCTGCAAGAGCTCAACCAGTTATGTTTCCAATAAGATAGATAAACTGCATGATGAAGGGCGTAGGCTTAAAGTTAAACTTGCTTTCAAACAGGATGGCAGTATTGCTCCAATTCCCATGTATAACTCCGATAATTCCTGGTTCCCCAAAGACCTTAATTTTAAAGCCCGTCGTCCTGATACTGACACTGTAAGACCTGGAGAACAAATAGTCTGCCGACACATCGCCTGGGCTTATGCCACAAAAGTGTTTGGTCGGGGAAAAGAGACTTTTAAAATAATAAACACCCCGAAAAAGATACAGACAATCTTTGCAAATACACCTGATTTTCCTTTAAGGGATGCGCTCCGTAATCCAGATGGATTAAAAAACGGCCCAATTACTAACAGATCCTTTTATGCCGATGGATATTATTTCCACGAGGGAGCGTTTTCTGAGGCTCTTTCGGGACTGGTAGAAAAGTATTGGAATATGCCTGCTGGCGATGAAAAGAATTTCTATTTTCGGTCAAAAGGTAATAAAAGCTTTGGCCACGCAATGGCCCTGAGATTAAAGAAGCAGGATGGATGCATGAAGGTTATTTTTTATGACCCTAACGAAACACTTATGCACAAGACCTTCCTGCTCTCGGAACCAGGTTTGGCTGCACACATTACCGGCAAAGATCTTCAAGACAGTTACATCTTTGAAGGAGCACTAATTAATATTGATGACAGGAAGAAAACTGCTGATGAATGTGATGTCCAGTGCTTCGGTGGATCACCTGGCGACTTGCTATGTTACTCAGCAGAAGGGCATCATCGTCATCCCTTATTCAGAGGTAGGCGTAATGGTTGACAGATCACCTTATAACTTACCTGGCATTTTTTATAACCCGGGATTTACGGTCCCGGCTGATAAAAAAGATACAGTTTCTCAGACATAAAATAACGCAACCGATGCGGCTGTCAGTGAAGCCAGAGACCAGTTAAAAGCCCTTAAACTTTGCTCATTTTTCAGAAATCGCCTCAGTCCTGAGCCAAAAACTACCCAGACTGAACAACAAGGTAGATTGATTAGAGTAAATATCACCCCGACCAGTAAAACAGAAAGCGTGTAGTTATCACCAGGCAATGTAAACACAACAGCGCTACTGACGGCCATCATCAAGGCTTTCACATTCACAAACTGAAAACTGATAGCCTGAAGAAAAGTCATTGGTCTTTTACTGTCCGCCTGTTCTGAAACACTGGCAGCCGTGGCAATCTTCCATGCCAGCCACAATAGATACATGGACCCAATATATTTCAAACCCGTTTGCAGCTGTGGATACCTCTCAAAGACACTCCCCAGTCCAAATGCAACCCCAAGAAACAGAATAAAGAACCCAATAGACACACCGAGCATATGGGGAATACTTCTGGCAAAGCCATAATTTACCCCGCTGGCTGCCAGCATAATATTATTGGGCCCTGGTGTAATACTGGAACTCAAGGCAAAGGTTACCAATGGCAACCAGAGTATCTCTATCTCATTCATTTTTCCCTCTGTAAATTTTAATAATGCCCTTGAAAATTGCCCCCATACAATCAAACAAACGACGATATAAAGGCTTCAATGAAGTATGATGCATGGACAAAAAAGCGTGCAATTAATAAATTGTCACCATGACAAAGATATCATTTCAAACATAATAAAAAGACAATGGATAAAAAAATAAGCTTCCCGTGCTGGCTGAAAAGCCTTTCCTTCAATTCCGGCCCCAAATATATGGCTCTCGCCGATGCCATCGAGCAGGCCGTTAAAAACGGATCATTACACTCAGGCGATAAACTGCCTACTCATCGCTGGCTTGCCGATGTTCTTAACGTAACCATTGGTACTATTACCCGGGGCTATGCTGAAGCAGAAAGACGACGGTTGATTACCGCCAGAGTGGGCAGTGGAACTTTTGTTACCGGTAAGGTCTGGCAGCAGGCCCAATTCAATGTACCTCAAAAACCAGAGTCTACGCTTATTGATATGAGCCTGACCCTTCAGGTTCCGGCACCGAGAGAAGAGATACTGGCCGAGACGCTGCAAATGATTGCATCAGACCCTCTGCGCATGACTTCTCTGCTGGACTATCTGCCTGAAACCGGACTTGAAAGGCATCGCAGTATCATTGCCGGATGGCTTGCAACGCTGTCGATCCATGTAAATCCAGACAATATTCTTATCACCAATGGGGGCCAGCATGGCAATATGATGGCTCTTCAGGCAGCCACCCGGCCAGGGGACACCATCGTTTCCGAGTCCCTTACCTATCCGGGGTTCATCAATGCGGCAAGGCAATGGCAAACTCACCATATAGGTTTGCCGATGGATGAGCATGGCCTAATTCCAGAAGCACTGGAACAGTGCTGCCTGCAACACCGCCCGAAACTGCTGTATCTAATGCCATCCCTGCAAAATCCGACAGCGCTCATTATGCCAATACAACGGCGGGAGCAAATCATTGAGATAGCACGCAGGCACAAACTGCTGATCCTGGAAGATGATGTACAATTCGTCGCTTCCGATAAACGACTGACATCGCTCTACAGCCTTGCTCCTGATCTGGTAATTTACAGCGGCAGCTTCTCAAAAACGCTGTCGGGTGGATTAAGGACCGGCTACCTCTGCTACCCTGCTCACCTGAGAGAACGGCTGGTTATGGCCATGAGGAGCGACTGCTGGGTGCCACCACCATTGATGGCTGAAGTTGCCAGTGAATGGATTGAATCCGGTATTGCCGAACAACTGATTCGCTGGCAGACCGAAGCCATTGCCAGACGTCAGAAACTCATGACCCACCACCTCAAAGGTATCGATATACAGGCACAAACTTATAGTTTTCATGGCTGGCTCAAGCTACCCGAACCTTGGCGGGCCGAGACTTTTGTACGACATCTGAATAATAAAGGAGTAAAAGTGCTCCAGTCAGAACTGTTTGCCGTTGGCAGCTACTCAGTTCCCCAGGCCGTACGCCTTTGTATCAGCAGCCCTGATAGTGACAATAAAGTTCAGTTCGCTTTGGAAACCATTCGGGACATCCTGACCGTAGAACTGGACCCTATCTATCGACCACTGGTGTTCTAATAATGATGACAAACGACAAAATAAAACTGATTGCTAATTATCTGCTTTTCCAGCTTGGCTGGTTTGCCTGTGTTCTTGGGGGTGATCAAATTGCCCTTGCTGCAGCCGTAATAGTCCTTTTTATCCACTTGCTATGGATAGGTAACTGGCATAAGGAAAAACAAATACTGGCTCTTACCTTGCTACTGGGGTGCGCTATCGATAGCTTTCTTGGAAATCTGGAAATCCTGAAGTTTAACTCTCAACTGGATGACGCTGGACGTATTTTACCACTCTGGCTGGCCTGTCTGTGGCTGATATTCGCCACCACTCTAAGGCACAGCCTTGACTGGTCCCGAACCAACAAACTCTACGGTGCCATACTGGGCTTCTTTGGGGGACCATTAAGCTATTTGGCTGGGTCAAAAATAAGTGATGTAACCCTTGCCCAGCCTTTATGGCAGACGCTGTTGATCCTGGCCATTATCTGGGCAGTTGTTATCCCAATGCTTCAGTCCTTTTCCCAGGCATGGCTGAATAAAGCAAAAAGTGGATAACGTCTTATGCTACTCAGCAGCTTTTTCAGTTTGAAAAGCTGCTGTCAGCTATAAAACCACCGGTAAACAGTCAATCAATTTCTGCTTCGTACTCTTTATAAGCGAAAATCCGATTGATGTGATGACTTCTGGTCAGCTTCTTAAACCAGTACGTACACCAGTGCTCCGGCGTTATTGAATCCGCCGGGGCGGGAACACCTGCCTCAAAATAATCAATCAGAACACTCTGACCTTCATCATCCAGCACATTAAATAATATTCCGGGACCGGCAGTAGAGCCGTCATCCAACAGCCGCACCCTGGGATGAAAGATCATATCTATATTAACTCGCCAAATATCATATTTATTACACATCATCAGGCGAAAACGCGCAGTATCAAACTGGGCACCTGAACCTGCTTTAATAAATTGATCAGACTCCAGCCAAGCGGGAAATTTACGAACAACCAGACCTTCGATCTTGCGATCACCGCTGGCAAGCCACTGCTGCAATGCTGCCGACTGTTGCTGCAGCAAATCATCGATAGAAGAACAAGGCAAAGTTAGTGCTCCCATCCGATTCTCCTGATTCATCAATTATCGCTATTCTTCTTTCGCTTTGGATCAACCTGGTCCTGGAGCCATATGTAATCCAAAATATATGGTTTATACGGTTATCTACTAACACTGACGTCTAAAATTACCTTTTATCACAGAGAAATGACATTAGAAACCTCTGTTTTCTATGGGGCCCCCGCAATGGTGTGCAACCTTCTCGCCCTTAAGGCATTTAATGAAAGGTTTCGCGGTGCTAAAGTACGCGCATTTCAAAGCGTTAGCTCAGAGGCAGTATTAATGAAGGATCTGAAGCTCACAGAATACAGTCATGGTGCGGGATGTGGATGTAAAATTTCACCACAGATTCTTGACGGTATTTTGCAAACCAACCTTACTCTTCCAGAGTTTCCTAACCTGGTTGTAGGTAATGCCAGCAAAGATGATGCAGCCGTTGTTGACCTGGGCAATGGTGAAGGGATTATCAGCACGACTGATTTCTTTATGCCTATTGTTGATGATCCATTTGACTTTGGTCGCATCGCTGCCACCAATGCCATCAGCGATATTTACGCCATGGGTGGCACGCCCTTAATGGCCATAGCCATTCTTGGCTGGCCCGTTAACAAGCTACCGCCGGAAGTCGCAGCCCAGGTAGTAGACGGTGGTCGTCAGGCCTGTGCCGCTGCAGGTATACCTCTGGCCGGAGGCCACAGTATTGACGCTCCTGAACCCATCTTCGGACTTGCCGTCACTGGTCGTGTATCTCTTGAACATCTGAAAAGAAATGATCAGGCTCAGGCCGGTCACAAACTTTATCTGACCAAGCCTCTTGGCGTTGGTATTCTCACAACAGCGCAAAAGAAAAAACTGTTGCAGGAGAAGCACCAGCATATTGCCCGTGACTCCATGTGCGTAATGAACACCATGGGGGCTGACCTGTCTCTGCTGAATGGCATCAGTGCCATCACCGATGTTACTGGCTTTGGCCTTCTTGGCCATCTTCTGGAGGTTTGTGAAGGCAGCAAGGTAAAAGCCACGCTGTATACCGACAAACTGCCACTTCTTCCTCATGTGGAAACCTATCGTCAGCAGGGCTGCATTCCCGGCGGAACGGAAAGAAACTATGCCAGCTATGGCCACAAAGCCGCCAATATTACCGAGCAACAGAAACACATTCTCTGTGACCCCCAAACCAGTGGTGGACTTTTGGTTGCGGTAGACCCGGCAGCGGAAGAAGCTTTCCATAACGTCGCGGCAAGATTTGAATTATCTCTGGAGCCAATTGGAGACCTATCGCCTTACGACGGTGGTAATTGGGTAGAAGTCGTTTGAATCTTCTGGAAGTGCTCACTGATCATTTTTCATGGGCAGTCTTGCATCCATGCTGTCGTGCGCTTCTGGTATAAAATATATGTGCAAAAAAACCCGGCGAATGCCGGGCTTTAACGGTTAAACTATATTGGTCTGTTACCATATTCACCGGAGGGCTTTTTCGGTGGGTCTGCGGTAATGTTCGATGGAATCTCCTCAATCTGGCCTCCTTTCTTCAAAAACTCTTCTACCTGGGCATCCAGACTTGCCCTGAGTTTTTTACGAGACTCGACGGTCCTCTCTTCAGCAGGTTCGTCGCGGCTCCCCAGAAACCCTATATCAGCGCCATCAAAACCAGCAGCAGCTTTAGTCGGCTTTTTCCGTGCCATAGCTATGTCCTCTAGGTACTGGTTTTCGGAATGTCCATTCCGAAATATTGAGATTGACTTCTTGTCCAATTTTTATAGTTATAGTCCAGCATTGTTAAAATGCCAGTTTGGTTCACCCTCCTGTATAAAAAATACATTGTTAATGCTTGTTTTTTATCATTACGTATAACTTTCACCGTGTAAAGTGATGATTAACTTACGACTTCCGCCGCTGTCTCTGTGTTCCCCCAGCCATATCCCCTGCCAATGACCCAAAGCCAGCGAACCGTCCCTGATTGGAATGATTACATCGGCACCAAACAGGCTGGATTTAATGTGGGCCGGCATATCATCACTGCCTTCTATCACATGGAGAAAATACTCTTCATTTTCAGGGATATAATGATTGCTGTAGGCTTCCATATCATGACGGACATTGGGGTCGGCATTCTCATTGAGTGTCAGTGAAGCAGAAGTATGCTGTAAAAAGATATGACAAATCCCTGTCTTATAATTCTCCAGCTCCGGTAACTGACCAATAATTTCGTCCGTAACCACATGAAACCCCCTCCGGTAGGGACGCAGCTGAACCTGTTTCTGGAACCACATAATTTAACCCTCACTCAAAGGTGCCGATAACAATCCGTCAGTCATCAGAGGATCCGTATCCATGATGTCACTTTACGATAAAAATGTGACAGTTTTGAAATTTGTCGCGATGTTCATAATCCGGAAACCGAGCTACCTACCCATGGCAGTTTATATAAGACCAGATTAAGCTTTCAGAATTCAAAAAACACTAGACGAGGCTTTTCGGCTGAGTTTTCCCCTTGCCATCAAGTTCTACACAAAGCATACCTGCCAAAAAACGACACCTGAAGAGTAAACACAGCAGTCATGATCTTTGGGAAACCGGTCAAAAATAAACCCCTAAATTCACTTTGAACCGATGACAAACACACGCGACATCTCTAAAATCTCGCCCCTTTCCCTTGAACAAAGCGGCTTAATCATCATGGACAACGTGATCGAAACCCCTGACGCTCCTCCGGCTATCGGCCCATACTCTCAGGGTATGCGCTTTGGCAACCTGGTTTTCACATCTGGCCAGCTGCCAATCGATCCGGAAACCGGAGAAGTGTCTGAAGACACCAAACAGCAGGCTCATCAGTGCCTGAAAAACCTGAAAGCGGTCTTGGAAGCGGCCGGCAGCGGCATGAACCGGGTGAAAAAAGTTACTGTATTCGTTCGCGATATGGATGAGTTCAGCAATATTAACGAAGTCTACAAGCAGTACTTCAAAGTACCTTTCCCTGCCCGCAGCCTGGTTGAAGTTGCCCGTCTGCCAAAAGATGTGAAGGTAGAAATTGAAGCCCTGGCAACGGTTGGCTAACCCGTTGGCAGAGCAGCCAACGATGGTTCTCATTCATTAAGTAAGATTTTGAGAACCCATTAATTGAACGGGGGGTTAGCCCCCGTTACCACATCAGGTCATCCGGAATCTGATAATCCGCATACCAGTCTTCTTCTTCCTCGGTCAAATCACCAGACTTATCATTCTGCATGACAATCGCTTCTGGCTTTCGCTCTGCAATCTTACTGGCCACCGGCGCAGGAATGAGCAGAAAATCGTCGCCCAGTATCGACAGGGCCAGCAAGCCCCTTTCCAACTTGGTTAACTGTTCATCAGTCACATAAATTTTCTTGATTTTGTTTTCATAAACAAACTTATATTCTGCTTCGCCCCCATTACGGGACAGCACATTAGTCTCAATCAGTTGACGAACCTGTGCGTCCAACGCCTTGCGCTGACGTTCATCTTCAAGCTGTCGATTCAGCTCACGATCTTTCTCAGCCTGAGCCTGCCTCTCTTTCTCCAGCTCAATACGGCGTTTTTCCTGATCGGTCATATCACCAGAGCGGGCAGCCTGCTGTTTCTTTTTCTTATTACTGGTCTTGGCCTGTAATGCCTGTTGTTTTGTCGCAAGGCCAGCTTTCATCAGCTGGTCACGAAGTGATTTACTCATCGTCTTAAATACCAGAGGGGGATTCAAAAAACTGGAATCTTAGCAAGCCCTTCTACTGACAGCCAGAGATGAAACCCGCCATTGTCTGCTTTTTGATAATCACAAAAAGAACAAAGCCCACAAAGAAGAGCATTCCTTTGTGGGCTTGTTGATTCAGAGAGCCGATAACGGCGACTATTGCTTAGTGGACATCCTTCCAGAATTCCCGTTTGAGCAGATAGGCAAACACGAAGAACAACGCCAGGAACAGGTATACATAAATACCCAGCTGCTTACGCTGTTCTTGCATTGGCTCCGCAGAGTAAGCCAGGAAGTTGGTTAAATCATAGGCCATTTGATCGTATTCGGTGGGCGTCATACTCCCCTTACGCTCCGGATCAACCGTCAGGCCACAGATCTTGTCCCCGGTCAGCGGGTCACGGGCCGTTGGGTCTGTATCACCGCAATTGTCGATCTGTACTCCCTGAAGCCCCAAAAGCACATGGGGCATACCAACATCCGGGAAGACCTTGTTATTTACCCCATAAGGGCGGCTTGGGTCTTCGTAGAAGGTCCGGAGGTAGGTATATAGCCAGTCAGGCCCACCTTTAACGCGGGACACTAGTGTCAGGTCCGGAGGTGTAGCACCAAACCAGACCTTCGCTTCGTCCGGGTCCATGCTGTTATGCATCAGATCACCGATCTTGGCAGACTTATCGAACACCAGGTGCTCCATCATCAGGTCATGGGGAATGCCAAGGTCATCCGCTACCCGCTCATAGCGCTGATACTGGGTCGCATGACAACCTGCACAGTAGTTCTGGTAATACTTCGCCCCCCGCTGCAGCGAAGCTTTGTCAGAAGGGTCCACATTGGCCTCATCAAGAGGGTATCCCCCACCGGCTGCTGCCGCCAACGATGAAAACAGCACCGAAACCAGAAACAACTTAATGGTCAGTATTATTCTTTTCATTAGCCGGTCACCCTCTCAGGTACAGGTTTGGTCTTCTCCCATCGTGTGTAGAAAGGCATCAACAGGAAGAACGCAAAGTAAATCAGCGTACAGATCTGGGCAATGAGTGTATAAGTCTTAGTAGCCGGTTGCGTTCCGAGCCAGGTCAGCAAAATAAAGACAAAGGCAAAGACCACAATGCTGGTTCTGCTGACCATGCCCTTGTAACGCCATGACCTGACCGGGCTGCGATCCAGCCAGGGCAGAACAAAGAGAATGGCAATCGCGCCACCCATGGCGATAACCCCCCCCAGCTTGGAGTCGATTGGTCCGATATCAAAGGTAATCGCCCTGAGGATGGAGTAGAACGCCCCAAAGTACCAGACTGGTGCAATATGCTCGGGCGTCTTCAGGCCGTTGGCCGGTTCAAAGTTGGCATGCTCAAGGAAGAACCCGCCCATCTCCGGGAAGAAGAAAATAATGCCACAGAACACAAACAGGAAGACCACAACACCGACAATATCCTTAACGGTGTAGTAGGGGTGGAAAGCGATACCATCCAGGGGCACACCATCGGGTCCTTTGTTCTTCTTGATATCTATACCGTCCGGATTGTTTGAGCCCACTTCATGCAGCGCCAGGATGTGCAAAACCACCAGACCAAGAATAACGATCGGCAGCGCAATGACATGCAGCGCAAAGAAGCGGTTCAGGGTAATGCCGGAAATCAGGAAGTCACCACGAATCCACTGCTGAAGATCCGGACCAATCACCGGAATAGCGCCAAACAGGGAAATAATTACCTGCGCCCCCCAGTAGGACATCTGCCCCCAGGGCAACAGGTACCCCATAAAGGCCTCACCCATCAGCGCCAGGTAAATGGCCATACCGAAGATCCAGATCAACTCCCGTGGTGCCTTGTAGGACCCGTAGAGAAGACCACGAAACATGTGGCAGTAAATAACCACAAAGAACATGGATGCGCCGGTAGAATGCATGTAGCGGATCAACCAGCCATATTCCACATCCCGCATGATGTACTCAACAGAAGCAAACGCGGCTTCAGCGCTGGGCACATAACTCATGGTCAGCCAGATGCCCGTCAGGAGCTGGTTAACCAGAACCAGCAGGGCCAGAGAACCAAAGAAATACCAGAAGTTGAAGTTTTTGGGCGCATAATATTTGCTGAGATGCTTCTCCCACGCCTGGGTGACGGGAAGTCGGGCATCAACCCAGGCCATTATTTTATTTCCCATCACGCATTCTCCTCATCTTTACCGATAATCAGAATATCATCGCCTTCAAAGGAGTAAGGTGGCACGACCAGATTCGTTGGGGCAGGAACTCCTTTATACACCCGACCGGCCAGATCGAACCGCGAACCATGACAGGGGCAGAAATACCCCCCCTTCCAGTTGGCATCAAACTCCATGGGTTTGACTTCCGGCAGATATTTTGGAGAACACCCGAGGTGGGTACACAAACCGACCAGAACAAGAACATCTTCCGTCCGTGAACGGTACGGATTGGTGGCATACTCAGGCTGCTCTGAGCTTTCTGATTTCGGGTCGCGCAAACGCCCATCCTGTGATGGCAGTTCATTAAGCATATCTTTGGTACGTCGCAGCACAAAGACTGGTTTACCCCGCCATTCATAGACAACCTGTTGCCCGGGTTCCAGCTTGCTTAAATTGACTTTTACCGGTGCACCGGCAGCCTTAGCTTTTGCACTCGGGTTCCACGACTTCAGAAAAGGCGTAGCAACCCCTACAGCCCCGGCAGCCCCCACCACCGAAGTCGCTGCCACGAGAAAGCGGCGCCGGCCTTTGTTTATGCCGTTGTCACTCATTAACCTACTCTCCCCATCCGGGCTGAACGCCCAATGACTTCTTTTTGTTCATGGGTGTGATAACAGATTTACTTCTGAAACAGGGCTTTTGTTAACCCGGATATTTCATAAACGTGCTCCCGATCTCGCTTGTCCTTTGCCGCTCTAAGGGAGTTTTGCTCAGTCGACCGTACTCCCCGGTACGGCGCTCCCTCACAAAATCCCTTAGAGCGACAAAGTTCGGCGCGAGATTCGGGGCAGTTTATGAAATATCCGGGTTGCAGCCTGAAAAGAACAAAGACTCAAAAGCTCTCTCGCAGAACCACCCGCACCTCAAATAACAACCTGACAGCTGCAATCAACCCCCAACAATAAAGCCGCATCGCATTATACTTACCCACATAAGCGGCAGTGCGTAATGATACTGGTTTTAACGCATAAAAAAAATGCCCAAAACAGGGCACAGGTTTTTTTAATAAAAGTTTCAGGCATAAAAAACTTCCCGATACGCTCTCCCGAAAGAGGCACAAAGGGAAGCTTTCCAGTAATCCAGGCAACCAGCCGGAAAACCGGCCGGTTGTCTGAGCACAATATCAGCGCTTGGAGAACTGTGGACGCTTACGGGCTTTACGCAGACCCACTTTCTTACGCTCAACTTCACGAGCGTCACGGGTAACGTAGCCAGCTTTACGCAGAGGAGAGCGCAGAGTCTCATCGTACTGCATCAGCGCGCGGGTGATACCATGACGGATAGCACCAGCCTGACCAGAACCGCCGCCACCAGATACAGTGATCTTGATGTCGAACTTTTCAGTCAGCTCAGTCAGTTCCAGAGGCTGACGAACTACCATTCGAGCAGTTTCACGGCCGAAGTATTCGTCCAGGGAACGGCCATTGACAGTGATACTGCCAGAACCGGCTCTCAGGAAAACACGTGCGGTTGAGGACTTACGACGTCCAGTTCCGTAGTATTGAGTTACAGACATAACCACCCCTGATTAAATTTCCAGTTGCTGAGGCTGCTGAGCAGCATGTGGATGCTCGCTTCCGGCATAAACCTTCAGCTTGCTGTACATGGCACGACCCAGAGAATTCTTGGGCAGCATCCCCTTAACAGCCGTCTCGATTACCAGCTCAGGCTTGTGATCGATCAGCTTGTCAAAGCTGATGGACTTCAGGCCGCCGATGTAACCGGTGTGGCGGTGGTACATCTTGTCAGTAGACTTACGTCCGGTAACACGTACTTTCTCGGCGTTTACTACAACGATGTAGTCGCCAGTGTCCACATGAGGAGTGTACTCTGGCTTATGCTTGCCGCGCAGACGCAGAGCGATTTCTGTTGCCAGACGACCCAGCGTTTTGCCTTCGGCATCAACTACGAACCAGTCACGTTTTACGGTTTCTGGCTTAGCACTAAAAGTTTTCATTAAATTCGCCTCTATGATACCGCTGACGCGATACCTGTTCCTACATGGCCGTTCCCTGCTGGGCAAGAGCCAGGCTAATAGCCCCAGATCAGCAATACCGGCCTGTTCAAAACATTGGGCGCTCAATCGGGAAACGGGAGCGGTATTATACCGTTTGGCAAGAGGAAATAAAGCCCCCTGCGAACCGGATCTCTGTTAAAAACCCGGAACCACCCTTTGCATCATTAATTTGCATAGCACGGCGACATGACTAACGAGCAACCTGCAAATCGCTGTCAGAAGCCCTGAGGACTTTTAAAATATGCCGCCCCTGAAAGTCCGGATTAAACTGAAGACCTTGCGGAAGCACCCTTCTGCCAAGCCTCTCAAGCTCTGAGGAGGCAGCACTGGTTCGGACTTCAACGGCCAGTAACAGGGAGTTCAGCAGGAAGCCAATAATACTTCGACTCCATAAACTCACACCAAAACCACCGGCAAGGGCAGCGTAAGTGACGATAAAAGAGACCCTGTTAACAAAACCGTTTTTCTGATCCCCGTGATACCCGATCACCATTCTCACAGGAGGCTGCGTTCTGTCATTATCGGCAAAACTGAACCCGACACCTTCTGAGAGGCCATTTATACTGAAAGGCCCGCCAAGATCGAGAAAAAGCTCATTATCCTTGGGAAACTTGTAATATCGATAACCATAAATCCCCCCCCGCCCTGCGCTACTGATGTACAGTGACTTAAGATCCATCCACTCCAGGCCCATAATATAAAGCGTTCTTTCCGGGGACAGCATCAAATCAAGGGCTGACTGATGGGTTGCCAGAATTAAAAAAAGTAACAACGGGTTTTTCTGCAAAGGGGCGGGCATTGTCCTTGAATCGATTTTTTTTACCAACCGCCTGACCTTACTTTCCGTGGTAAATCGCACCTTGTAACCCGAAACCTCAGATGCGGATTCAGTCAATATCGCCTCATACTCCACCAACAACAATTGCCCGGTTCGTTTAAGGTAAGAGAGGTAATTGACATAACCAAAAGCTCTATCCTCCACTTCCTCCATTTGATCAATCTCTTCCGCCTCTGACGGGACTGAAATCATTATTCGACAGGACTCGGCAACCCCCTGCTGGCACCCCACGGTATATTTCAAATCCCCCTTAACACCGAAGATATCCCTCAATTCCACAGAGCCCACATAGTCTGAAGCCTCAACGTCGTCAGACTGGGCCTGATAAGTCGCCATTGCCTGGCCGGTGATAATCAGTGCGATACAACAATATCGCCTCATTCCCCACACCAAAGCGCTTGAAAAAATCATCTTCATTTTTACCACAAGCCTCACCAACAATGCTGCCAATCAAATGAACTTTACCCTTTTTCGAGGCGATCCCTCCTCCAGTCGATAGACCGTTGACCAGAAGATAACGAGATGCTCAGTCAGCACAGTGCGCGAAGTAAAAGCATAGACGATGACAACCATTGTGAATAATTGTGCAGGCATTACGCTACGGTCTCAGCCTGAAATGGCCGGTCTATCCCTGCGATGTGTCAGAGCCGGTTGCACCTGACAGAGCCCTGACAACCCGCTACAATCGCCAAAAATCATACACAGGCAGATCAGGAAAACCATGCGCGACTATATTATTGCCCCGAGTATCCTTTCCGCAGATTTTGCCCGCCTGGGCGAAGAGGTCGATCATGTTCTGGCCGCCGGAGCGGACTGGATTCACTTTGATGTTATGGACAACCACTACGTCCCGAACCTCACCCTGGGTCCGATGGTGTGCAAGGCACTGAGAAAGCATGGCGTCTCTGCACCCATCGATGTTCACCTGATGGTGACCCCTGTCGATCGTATCATCGGTGATTTTATTGAAGCCGGTGCCAGTATGATCACTTTCCATCCGGAAGCCTCTGAACATATTGATCGCAGCTTACAACTGATTCGCGAAGGTGGCTGCCAGGCTGGGCTGGTACTCAATCCGGCAACATCCCCCGATGTGCTTGAGTATGTGATGGACAAGCTGGATATGATCCTGTTGATGTCGGTCAATCCCGGCTTTGGCGGTCAGAAGTTTATTCCTTCAACCCTGAAAAAACTGTGCAGGGTTCGCAAGCTGATTGATGATAGCGGGCTGAATATCCGTCTTCAGGTAGATGGTGGTGTGTCGGCCAGTAATATCCGCCAGATTGCCGAGGCCGGTGCGGATACCTTTGTTGCCGGTTCAGCCATTTTTGGTGCTGACAGTTATAAGGATGTCGTGACTCAAATGCGTTCCGAACTGTCTGAGGTAGTGGCTCTTTAGACCATGGAAACATCACGCTCCAACGGCCATCCGTTTTTGAACAACCTTTCCCTGGTTATGTACGACCTGGATGGCACGCTGGTGGAAAGCGTGCCCGATCTTGCCGCCGCGCTGGATAAGATGCTGCTCGATATGGGAATGCCTGCCGCCGGTAAGTCGAAAGCCCGCTTATGGATATAATCATGGTGAACCTATTGAGCGGGCTAAGCCCGACCTGGTGATTGCGTCATTAACCACACTTCTCCCAACGAAGGCTTAACCAGGTTCGGGAATGGTGTCATGCAGTCGGTGCCATTCCATTTTCCCAAACAGTGGCCTCCGAAGTTACCTCACGCTGGTAAAGACGTGAACAAACCCGATTGCTGTGCCCCCATGCCTGCTTCGCAACCGTTGGCAGCCTGGGTACCGGATTCGACTTCTCAGCTCTGAAAAACAGATAGTTAAGCGTGGTATATAACGCATATGATCTACACGATATATAGGCCCTGGGCTTATCCTGATAACCACTCACCGCAGGTATCAACAACTTACCCAGCATTTCGGGTCGCTCTTTGCTGTTGACGCAAAAATTCATATTCCAGGTTGTGTAGAGATCACTCCACTGCTTTGGCATCGGATAATTGAACAGGGGTTGCTGCCCCTGCTCATCCAACTCAGATGCACGTTGGGTGTATTTTCCCGGATAATGCTGGGCCAGGGTCAAGCCTGCACAGGCATTTTCGTGACGGCCGTTGGCTGTCTCAACGGTGGTTGCTTCAATGATATTAAAGGGCAAAATACAACGCCCCTGCGAATGGGGATAATCTCGTTTCGTTCGACTTTTCAACATCTTCACAATAGGCTGCTCAACGGAGATGAGCTTAATCGCTTTTTTGAAACCCAGCCCTCTGGTAGCCCTCCTGATTTCATTTCGCTTTTTTTTCCACAAATGAACACACACTTCCAATACTTCGGTATTTTGAATTTGTGCTTTGGTCAGTAAATTGAGCGCCAGAGCAAATGGTAATACTGATTCCATTTCATGAATAATTTCATTTTTGCCCTTTTCGAGCATGCCTTCGGTCGTTTCACTGACATTAATGATGTTATGAATCGCATGCATCAAATAATCATTTGATTTGATATTCTTGAAAACCTCACTGATTTCCCTTTCTATCGTTTCCTGCGAAATATCATTCGATAAGTTGTTACTGATTATTTCGAATATTTCCTGAGTCCACTCACCTCTCAAATCCATCAGGTCAAGATCTATGAAAGACTGCTTAACCTCTTGTCTCACGTCGTTAATATCGAGTTTCTGGATCAGCTCGCTGGCACGAGCATGCAACTCACTCAGAAACATATTTACCTTTTCTGTCTCCTCCGAACTCAATGATTTTTCTGAGCTATCAATTCCCCCTTGCCTGCATAGTGCGATTTTCAAATAAATTGACAATGTTTTATTGCAGATATAAACCAAAGGTCGGCTAATAAGGTAACCAGTGATTTTTTTCCTGGTCGTTGACGACCAGCAACCTTCATGTGTACGTTGACCCGGTATTGCTCTTGGATTATGGAGATCGCTTTGCATCAAGCCTTGAGCCTGATTCAGCCCCCGGGTGTAACTGGAATTTTCTATCATGTGAATTTCCCTGCACAAGTAGTTGGCCAAATGGAATCGTATATTTCTGGCTAAGTGGGCAGTCACTATGCAAGGCACAACGAAGGGAGCATAGCCTTAGCTATGTGACCGGAGTTGTAACGCTGCAGAGTGGCTGCCCACTTAATCAGAAAATACGATTTCATTTGGTTAACTACTTAGTTTCAACCACTTCAAGAAGGTACCCCATTCATTAAGTGGATGTACTAATAAACTGATCAGAATCAATAACAGACAACTGCTGCACACTGCATCATTAAACAAAATTGCCATAAACCCTGTGCTTTATGCCCTCGGGTACAGGAGAGCGGCGAGCATCACAACCCGGGACAACAAGCGGAGCAATTCTTCGGTTTGTAATAGTCGAAGCATTCATATACCATTTTCGATCACAATATAGTGAGAAGCACCGAAATAACTTAGCAGTGCGTAGGGAGTTTGCAGTGAAACTCTGTCGAAACCGAGACTGTCGAAACCGAGACAGTCATCACCAAAAGCGTTTTCACATCAGATGCAGCTACCAAAACACCTGTTTCGGCGCTTTCCTGTCTTCAATGTCCCTCCTTTTCACCTCCTGGCGCTGGCCATAGGCCTGCCAATTTCACTTAGCCCAACGGCAACATGGTTGTTGCCAAGCATAGATAATTTCAATCAATAATCCTGTTAGCTTATTCGAGAGAGCTGCCATGACGCCTGAAGCGTTTGCGCGTCTGACCAGAGAAGGATACAACCGCATCCCCGTTGTACGAGAGATTCTGGCAGACCTGGACACACCGTTAACCACCTATCTCAAGCTCGCCAATGGCCGCTACTCCTACCTGCTGGAGTCCGTGGAGGGCGGTGAAAAGTGGGGCCGCTACTCGATGATTGGCCTGCCCTGCCGCACCTTGCTCCGGGTCAACGGTGATCGTATTCAGATCGAAACCGATGGCCAGATTGTCGAAGAACACACCACCAGCGATCCACTGGCGTTTATCAAGGCATTCCAGCAACGTTATCAAGTGCCGGAGTTGCCGGAACTGCCCAGATTCACCGGCGGCCTGGTGGGTTATTTTGGTTACGATACGATTCGCTACATTGAACCCAAACTGGCACAAAGCGCCCCGAAGGACGAACTGCATACACCGGACATCCTGTTAATGGTGTCTGATGAACTGGTGGTATTCGACAACCTCAGTGGCAAACTGATCCTGATTACCCATGCCAACCCTGACCAGCCAGCCGCGCTGGAAAAAGCACAATTCCGCCTGGATAACCTTGTGCGCCAGCTGCAAACCAGCCACATTCAACCTCCGGTCCAGGCCTCTTTGAACCCCGCCTGTGAAGATGATTTTCAATCAGGGTTTGGTGAAGCAGCCTTCAAAGCTTCGGTTGGTGCAATCCGGGATTACATTCTGGCGGGTGATGCCATGCAGGTTGTTCTCTCCCAGAGAATGACAATCCCTTATGACAGTTCACCGCTGAACCTTTATCGGGCTTTGCGAAGTACCAATCCTTCCCCCTACATGTACTACATGGATCTGGGCGAGTTTCATGTCGTCGGCTCTTCTCCGGAAATTCTGGCCCGGCTGGAAGATGGCGAGGTGACCGTAAGGCCCATTGCCGGTACCCGAAAACGGGGTGATACCGAAGAGAAGGATAAAGCGCTCGAACAGGAGCTGCTCAATGACCCCAAAGAGCTGGCAGAACACCTGATGCTGATCGACCTGGGAAGAAACGACGTTGGACGTGTAGCAACCACAGGCTCAGTAACACTGACGGACAAGATGGTCATCGAGCGGTACTCCCACGTTATGCACATTGTCTCCCATGTGACGGGCGAACTGAAAAGTGGACTGGATGCCCTGGATGTACTAAAAGCTACGCTACCCGCAGGGACGTTAAGTGGGGCACCCAAAGTACGGGCCATGGCAATCATCGATGAAATGGAGCCGGTCAAACGGGGGGTCTATGGCGGCGCAGTGGGCTACCTGGCCTGGAACGGCAATATGGACACCGCTATTGCCATCAGAACAGCGGTTATCAAAGATCGGCAGCTCCATATTCAGGCCGGTGCCGGTATTGTTGCTGACTCCAGCCCGGACCTGGAATGGCAAGAAACCATGAATAAAGGGCGTGCCCTGTTTCGTGCGGTAGCCATGGCCCAGACCGGATTCATTAAAGGGATGAAACACTGATGCTGTTAATGATCGACAACTACGACTCATTCACCTTTAACCTGGTTCAATACTTCTCGGAACTGGGGGCTACTGTCGATGTCCACAGGAACGATCACATCACCATTGATGACATCGAAAAGTTAAGGCCAGACCATATCGTTATTTCTCCTGGCCCGTGCACGCCAAACGAAGCTGGCATCTCCATGGATGTTATACGACATTTTCAGGGTAAGGTTCCGATCCTGGGGGTCTGCCTTGGCCATCAGAGCATTGGCCAGGTGTATGGCGGCAGGATTGTTCGCGCCCGACAGGTGATGCACGGTAAAGTTTCTCCGGTCTTCCATCAGGATCTCGGGGTTTTCCAGGGGCTGGCCAACCCGGTCACCACAACCCGTTACCACTCACTGGTGATTGACAAAGAGAGTCTTCCTGATTGTCTTGAGGTCACCGCATGGACGCAATTTGCCGATGGCAGCAATGACGAGATCATGGGCGTTCGCCACAGAGAACTGCCCGTTGAGGGCGTGCAGTTCCATCCGGAGTCCATTATGACCGAACAAGGGCATGACCTTCTGGCCAATTTTCTCAAACAGTCCATATAACCATTGAGCTAAGGGAATGAAGACATGCAGATAAAAGAAGCCATCAACCGGGTCGTACAACATCTTGACCTGAGCCGGGGTGAAATGGTCGAGGTCATGCAACAGATCATGACAGGCCAGTGCAGTGACAGCCAGATTGCGGCTTTTCTGACTGGCATGCGGATGAAAAGCGAGAGCATTGAAGAGATCACCGGGGCGGCCATGGTTATGCGACAGCTGGCTACCCGGGTTGAGGTTAACACTGAGCACCTGGTGGATATTGTCGGTACCGGCGGGGATGGAGCCCACCTGTTCAACGTCTCGACAGCGTCGGCATTTGTCTGTGCGGCTGCCGGTGCCAAAGTGGCAAAACACGGTAACCGTGGGGTTTCCAGCTCAAGTGGCAGCGCCGATCTTCTGGAGCAGGCTGGCGTCAACCTGGATATCAGCCCTGATCAGGTGGCCCGCTGCATTACTGAGGTGGGGGTCGGCTTTATGTTTGCACCAGCCCACCACTCAGCCATGAAAAATGTGGTTGGTGTGCGCCGGGCGCTGGGTATTCGTACTCTGTTTAATATTCTTGGGCCCATGTCCAACCCGGCTAACGTAAAAAATCTGCTGATTGGTGTCTTTAACCGGGAGCTATGCCGCCCTATGGCCGAAGTACTGCGTGAACTGGGCAATGAGCATGTTATGGTGGTGCACTCCGTCGATGGCCTGGATGAAATCAGTATTGCCAGTGCAACTCACGTTGCTGAGCTGAAGGATGGCAACATCCGCGAATACACCCTGAAACCGGAAGATTTCAATATCAACTCCCAAAGCCTGATTGGGCTGGATGTGAAAGACAGTCATGAATCACTGGCGCTGATCAAAGACGCCCTCGGTAAACAGGAGGGAAAATACGCTGAAAAAGCCGCCAGCATGATCACCCTGAATGCCGGTGCTGCCATCTATCTTTCGGGGGTTGCCGGTGGCCTTGAAGAAGGCATTCTGATGGCCCGGGACGCCATCGATAGTGGCCTGGCGCTGGAGAAAATGAAAGAGCTGGCCAGCTTCACACGCGTTTTTTCTGCTGAAGCAGCCACCTGGTCAGTGTGAGGGTCCAATTCATGTCGCTACCGACGATTCTGAATAAAATCATTGCACGGAAGCATGAAGAAGTTTCTGAGCGCCGCAATACCAGGCCGCTTGATGAAGTGAAAACGCTGGCCGAAGAAAACACCCCAACACGGGGGTTCGCCCGAAACCTGCTGTTACGGGTGGAAAAGCAGCAGGCCGCTATCATTGCGGAAATCAAGAAAGCCTCTCCCAGCAAAGGGATTATTCGGGAACACTTCGAGCCCGCTGACATCGCCAGAAGCTACGAACGCTCCGGAGCCAGCTGCCTGTCCGTGTTGACGGACCAGGATTTCTTCCAGGGGAGTGACCGCTTTTTACAGGCCGCCCGGGATGCCTGCTCTCTGCCGGTGTTACGCAAAGACTTTATGGTTGACCCGTATCAGATATACGAAGCCCGGATGATTGGTGCTGACTGTATCCTGTTGATCGTCTCCGCACTGTCTGACCAACAGCTCAATGAATTTAATGCGCTGGCACAATCCCTTGGAATGGACGTTCTGGTCGAGGTGCACGGGGCCGATGAGCTGGCAAGAGCGCTGCCATTACCGGGCGCTATTCTTGGTATCAACAATCGCAATCTGCATACGTTTGAAGTGAGTCTGGATAATACCTTTGAGTTGCTGAACCGGATTCCCGATGATCGGCTGGTGGTTACGGAAAGTGGTATACACACAAAGCAGGATGTGGAATCCATGGTCCGGCATAATGTGAAAAGCTTTCTGGTGGGTGAGGCTTTTATGCGCCAGGAAGATCCGGGAGAAGCGCTCAGCAAGTTGTTTGGCAGTTATTTATGATGCAAAGGCCGCCCTGAGAGCAATGGCACTGACTTAAGCCTATAAGCCCCGTAAACAGGGACATTGATATAGGTTGATAGATTTGAATTTGAACCACAAAGGCACAGAGACTCAAAGAAAAGATTTCTTTTTTCTTCCTTTGTGTCTTTGTGCCTTTGAGGTGAAAGTCTTTTAACTATGGCAAGGCTTTCCGCTTAAGTCAGTGCCATTGGCCCTGAGAGGTTCGGCCAATCTTTATCACGTCAACTATTGAATAATCCCACAGGCTATTCTGGCACCACCGCCACCCAGGGGTGGGTTGTCAGAATAGTTATCGGAACCAGCATGAATCACCAGTGAACGCCCCTTCAGTTCAGAGAGTGAAAGTCGAGGTGCTATAACAGGGCTGACCGCGTTCCCATATTCATCAACCATTAATACTGGCAAATCCCCTGAATGCCCGTAACCTTCAGGCCCCTCGTGATGACCGGTGCTGTTTGGGTCATAGTGATCACCTGCGGCGAGGGCAGCAACGCTCTGGCCACCTTTTTCTCCTGGCTCACAGGAGGGGTTTTCATGAACATGAAAGCCATGCTCCCCGGGTGGCAGATCATGCAGTGCCGGCTGCAGTCTAATCCCTTTGGTGACATCATCATCGTCAGCATGATGTATAAACACGTTGCCTATTGTTGGCCCATTACCTGCCGGAGTCACCTGAAACATCGCAACTTCCAGCTTTTCCTCTACCTTGCCTTCACCCTGACCCGTATTATTTGAACACCCGGACAGCAAAGCAGATAGTGCGATCGGCAGAGCCAGGAACCTGATACCTTTATTAACCATGTTATGAAACCCCTGAGAAAACATATAAGCCTCAGTATAGGTTCCAATGACACTCAACAAGGGCTGATTATTACGGCTACCCTAATGGCTGTTTGTACTCAAAGAATTTAGAATAGCCTTCAAACAGCCTTAGCCCGGATATTTCATAAACGTGCTCCCGCTCTCGCTTGTCCTTTGTCGCTCTAAGGGAGTTTTGCTCGGTCGACCGTACTCCCCGGTACGGCGCTCCCTCACAAAATCCCTTAGAGCGACAAAGTCCTCGGCTTTGGCATCCTGCGTCGCCCTATCTCCCACATCCATGTGGTCGTGCGCGAGATTCGGGGCAGTTTATGAAATATCCGGGCTAGAAACGAGAACAGGAATTTCAAATGAAGGCACAAGTCAAGTGGGTTGATAACCAGCGTTTTCTGGGACTGACCGACAGCGGCAACTCCATCGTTATGGATGCCGATAAACACCAGAAGAGCGCACCTAGCCCTATGGAGATGGTGTTGATGGGTTTAGGTGGATGCTCTTCGGTGGACGTGGTCAATATCCTGGAAAAAGCGCGTCAGAAAGTGACCAGCTGCCATGTGGACATTGAATCCGAACGTGCTGATGCCATTCCCGCCGTATTTACCAGAATACATCTGTCTTTTGTGGTGAAAGGCAGCAAGATCAAAGCATCCCAGGTGGAACGTGCCGTAAACTTATCCGCCGAAAAATACTGCTCGGTTGCCCATATGCTGGGCAAAGGTGGTGTTGAAATCACCCACAGTTACGAGATTATCGAAACCGAGTAGATGATTTAAACCACAAAGGCACGAAGACACAAAGGAAGCCTTTTTTGTTTGCTGAGCCTGAACCAGGCAAGCCCAGAAAAAACTTTGTGTCTTTGTGCCTTTGTGGTTCCCTTCTTTTTAAGGCCTTTCGCAAAAGCTCACGATCAGCCCGGCGGCCACTGCATTTGGCGTCCCGCCAGCAAATGCAGGTGTATATGGTAGACCGACTGCCCACCATGGCTGTTGGTATTCACGGCCAGGCGAAAACCATCCTCACTTACCCCTTCGCTGGCCGCGATGTCTTTTGCCACCAGCATCATCTTGCCCAGCAGTGACTGGTCTTCTGCGACGGCATCATTCATGGTTGCAATATGCTTTTTGGGAATGACCAGAATATGGGTTGGAGCCGCCGGGTTAATATCCCTGAAGGCCACCACCTGATCATCTTCGTATACTTTATCTGCGGGAATATCACCCTCAGCAATTTTACAGAAAAGACAACTCATTAAACCCACTCCTTGCCTATAAAAAAATCCAGTCACCCTGCGGTCACAGGCTGCTCTATTTCCCGTTCCCACAACAGCGTTGCACCAACGACCGCAGCGGGAATAATCAGCAAATTGATCAACGGTATCAACATGGCCAGGTTAACAACCGCACCAAAAGGCCACGACGTTGATAGCTTTGGTTTCAATCGTGATAACATGTCGGAAAATGAGACACCCCGGTTATCCGCTGCATAGTCACAGTACTGGATAGCCATCATCCAGCCATTGAATAAAAACCATAACGCCAGTCCCAGAACCGGAACAAAAGACAGTATCAGCAGCACAATTGCCCGGGGCAGGAAATACAACAGTTTGCGCAACTCCCGGCCAATACTTCTCGGCACAATTGTCAGCCAGTCAGACAATTTAAGATCAGGCAGCTCAGCGCCTTCCATTCGCTGCACTTTTTCCGCCAACAGTGCATTAAACGGGGCCGCAATAAAATTCCCGATAATGGTAAAGGTAAAAAACATCACGGCCGCCAGGGCCAGAAAAAACAGCGGCCATAGCAGATACTCCAGAAACGCCAGCCACTCTGGCATCCAGCCGGTGAGTTGCTCCATCCACAGCGAGAAATGGCCCGATGCCCAATAAATAATCCCGGAAAACACCAGGATATTAATGACCAGCGGAATCAAAACAAACCATCGCAATTGTGGCAGTAAAATCATTTTCAGTCCCTGGATAAAGTAACCGGGGCCTGATGCAGGGGTATTATGTATCATCACTTTATTGTTAATGCTTGCCAGAAACCGAAATATTACACCAGCAACAGCTATTTCTCTTGTTTTCTTCTCTTGTGCTTTTCTCTTGAGCAATAGGGACAGACAATAAGACCCATAATTTTTGCCAATTGCCATGGCTCAAAGGCTATAGCTATTATAAGGCCATTTAATCATTACCCATTATTAATGGAGTACATAATGAGCATAACCAGACACTCCCGCCTGTTAATTCTTGGTTCCGGGCCTGCGGGCTATACCGCCGCTGTCTATGCCGCCAGGGCCAATCTCAACCCGGTCATGATTACCGGCATGCAACAGGGGGGCCAACTGACCACCACAACGGATGTCGATAACTGGCCAGGCGGTCAGGAAGGGCTTCAGGGCCCCGGCCTGATGATGGAGATGGAAGCCCACGCCAAACGCTTTGGTACTGAAATTATTTTTGACCATATCGAAGAAGTGGATTTCAGCCAAAAGCCCTACACCCTGAAAGGCAGCCACACGTATACCTGCGATGCCCTGATTATCGCCACCGGAGCCAGCGCACGCTATCTTGGCCTGGACAGTGAAGAAGCCTTCAAGGGTAAAGGGGTGTCCGCCTGCGCAACCTGTGATGGATTCTTTTACAAAAACAAAGATGTGGTCGTGGTCGGTGGCGGCAACACGGCGGTGGAAGAAGCGCTCTATCTCTCTAACATTGCCAGAACCGTTACCGTGATTCATCGACGCCAGCAATTTCGCTCAGAAAAGATCCTTCAGGACAAACTGATGGATCGCGTGCAGAACGGCAATATCAAACTGGTTCTTGACTCTGTTCTGGATGAAGTTCTGGGCGACGATATGGGGGTCACCGGCGTCCGGGTTAAAAACGTACTAAGTGGTGAATCTGAAGAAATATCCGCAATGGGCTGCTTTATCGCCATTGGCCATACGCCAAACACCGGTATTTTTGCCGGTCAGCTGGATATGAAAGATGGCTATATACGGGTAAATAGCGGTCTGGCAGGCAATGCCACACTGACGTCAAAAGAGGGAGTATTTGCCGCCGGGGATGTTATGGATCATGTCTATCGCCAGGCGATTACCTCTGCCGGTACTGGTTGCATGGCCGCATTGGATGCCGAGAAGTATCTGGATGCCCTGGAAGCTTAAATAGAGCTACTACAGGCTTCCTCGACAGGAAGCCTGTAAGACACAGTTTATTTATCGGTGGTGGTTCCTTCTTTCGCAGACTCACCGTAACCATACTCCTCAGCCAACGCTCCCTGTTCATCAGGGCTGGATTTAGGCGCATAGTCCTTGGGCTGCTCCAGGGGTGGCGTGCGTTCATTACGACGCTTATGAATCTTCCCGGACAGCAGTGCGTTACTGCTTAACAGGGAGTCGCCAAGCCGGTTGCGGACTTCTTCATCCTTACAGAGCGCTTCCGCACCATTGGCCAGATGCTCATGGACATCCCGGTAGGTATCGGTCAGTTTATTGATCAGGTGGGCTGATGTGGTGAAGTGATCTCCCACACGCTCCTGGTACTCTTTGAATTCCTGCTGAAGTTCATCCAGCTGGCTCTCCAGCCTGCCGTTACGGGATTTTGCACCGGACAGTAAATGGTAAACGAGCGCACCACACAGAATCCCCGTCAGAAACGCCAGACTACCGATAAACCAAAGTACGTTCATGTTTTCCACAGTATCGCCTCACTCAGTGGGGCCCGCGCCCTTGTCATTAAATCACAACGCCATGTGCTTTAGCGCCTGCCTATAAACAGATTGTATAGATTCCATTGAAGTTGGCCTAGCCCATACCGGCAAAAGCCAGATTTGAGCAGAACCCACTTACTTTGTATAGTTGCTTTCGTCAAAGAGTGATAAAAGAACATCAAAGCCTATAATGACCGAACCCGGCCTGAAAAGGTTCAGTTCAGCAAGCCTTGCCACCTGACCGTAGTCCAGTTACATTGACAGCTTTTGCCCCGTTGGCAAATATGAAAACAATAAGCAGCGCTCCTTTATCCAGTATTTGATTATGACCCCGCAAGCTTGTTATCACAGGGATATCACCCAAAAAGGTTTTAGCAGGGACCCCGCCCAGGCTGAGGCGGTAAAACACTTGCAAAACCTCTATGAACAGCTGATCCAACCACCCGGGGGATCACTCCTCAAGAAGATCAAAGGTGCCCTCGGCAAGCCCCGTGAGCCATTACGTGGCCTCTATTTCTGGGG
Source organism: Endozoicomonas acroporae (assembly GCF_002864045.1). Classification (GTDB taxonomy): domain Bacteria; phylum Pseudomonadota; class Gammaproteobacteria; order Pseudomonadales; family Endozoicomonadaceae; genus Endozoicomonas; species Endozoicomonas acroporae. The sequence continues at coordinate 135,160 of NZ_PJPV01000009.1, read as the reverse complement.
GGGCGTTGGCCGGGGTAAAACCTGGTTGATGGACACCTTTTATCACTGCCTGCCCTTTCAGGATAAGCTGCGCATGCACTTCCACCACTTTATGCGCCGGGTGCATGCCGAGCTTAAGACACTGGAGGGGCAGAAAAACCCGCTATCAAGCGTCGCTGAACGTCTTTCCAAAGAAGCAAGGATCATCTGCTTTGATGAGTTCTTTGTTTCCGACATCACGGACGCCATGATCCTGGCCGGTTTGATGGATCAACTGTTTCAGCGGGGCGTCACCCTGGTTGCCACATCGAATGTGGACCCTGACCTGCTCTACAGGGATGGACTGCAAAGGGCGCGCTTCCTTCCGGCCATCGACCTGATAAAAAAGCACACCCTGGTGGTGAATGTTGATGGCAATATTGACTATCGCCTGCGTCTTCTGGAGAAAGCTGAAACCTATTATTGGCCTCTCAATAAGGCCAACCATGAAAAGCTGGAGCGGATATTTTCAGAGCTGGCTGCTGACCCGGAACATATTGAGTCGGGCCAGAGCATCGAAATATCAGGACGCCCGATTAACACCGTAAAGTCAGGCAGAGATGTGGCCTGGTTTACCTTTACGGATCTGTGCGATGGTCCCCGCAGCCAGAATGACTATATTGAGCTTGCCTGCCTGTACCATTCAGTCATTGTTCAGGATGTCCCTCAATTTGATGCCAACCGGAATGATCAGGCCCGCCGCTTCATCAATCTGATTGACGAGTTCTATGACCGTGGCGTAAAACTTATTTTATCCTGTGAAGTTCATCTTGAAGCACTCTATGCCAGTGGTACTCTGTCGTTTGAGTTCAAGAGAACGCGCAGTCGTCTGCAGGAGATGCAGTCTACAGAGTATCTTGCCCGGCCTCACAAGACATAAGCGCGTCGAAAATAACTACAGGAGTTTCATCGTATGGATCTTGGTATTCAAAACAAAGTTGGCTCTTTTCGTATTGCAAACTGCTGACTATTTTTTGTTGAAAACAAGCCAGCACGGGTATTGTTCATGAATCCGGGCTGGATTGCCAACCCCATTTCTTGAGAACTCACCGCCGGAATAGCCCGGTACTTTCACTGTGCAGAGTGACCAGCAATTAGTGGTAAATGACAGTGAAGGAGGTGGTTAGCATCAGTCAAACAGCCAGTTACGCAGCAGTTGGGCAGTCGAAAAGCATTTTTTGTTTTTCCCCGGGCAATAGACGTTTGACCACTAGCAAGGGATGCCGGTTTGAGCCAATCGGGTACAATCTCACCTAACAGGGGGCTTTGCGAAGTTTGAGCAGGATTGCCTGAATCAACAAAAACGTTGCTTTTACAGGCCTCCAGGTAGATTGCTAACAGCTCTTCGACCTTTTCGTGAACCGCATTTATGCTTTTCAAAAGTTCACTTCGGGAAGCCGTTATATCAACAATTAACTTATTGTCGTCTGATCTGTTCCAGAAAAGGTGCTGAAATTTAGCAAATAAATCGTCAAAATCCGAAGTGTTGATGACCCTGTTAAAAAAATCATTCTGAAAAAAATGTTTGGAATAAGTTTCGCTCAACTTAACCAGCTCTTGCTCGACAATATCAAGACCAGGCATACCATCAATATCACCCACACGCTTAAGATATGCAGGGCATTTAGTCATTACTGACAAAAAGTTTGCCTTTTCATAATCAGTGATTGCTTCAATAATTTTGCCCATTTCTTTTTTAATGCCATCCACTTTCAGAGCTTCAGCAATCTCATCTATTTTTTTTCTGATCGTATCCTTGTCATCTTTATCTACCAACTGCAATTGAACCCGATTCATCAGCATGATCAATCGCTCTGTTGCCAGCTGAAGTTTGCCAATTAAGGGGGTGAAATGCTCAAGGTATATCAACTGCTGAGCCTGTTGGGTGAAGTCCAGAATACCGATATTACTTTTCTCAATCCTGTTTTTGATCTTTTTCTTCAATGTGTCAATGATTACCAGCAACACTTCGTGCTGTGCGGTTTCTCTGTTCAATACAGGTAACTCATGATTTTTGTTAGTCACCAGCATTGCTGCATTACAACCGGCTTGTGGGTGCCCGCCAACACCACCAGGAATAAGCATCCGGTAAGTTGCTCCAGTGGCATCTTCACCAGACTCATTGGTCAACATCGGAAACTGGTATTTTTTTAGCTCGATACAAGGTGGGCCATTAAACAACTCTTGATGCCTGAGCGTTGGTGTAGTCTGACAGCCATGCCACTCTGAAGAAATATTCATATAGTGTTTACGACGTCCAATGTAACCATAATAGCAACATACGACCCCATCCCTGACGAATTCGATTCCCGCTTCAGCCATGTTTTCCGGAGACAGATTATCTGTAAATGTAGTATCCTTTAACTCACCGTCATCGGTGTAATAACTTTTTTCAAGCATTGATTTTACTGCATTAACATCATGTCGTTGAACTTCAGTCAAGACGCAAATCCTTTTCTCACTTAAACTTCTGACAATTCCTTGAAAATCAGTGCCACACCACGCGTCGCCAACCACCATATAACGGCTGGATAAATCCATTTCTACAAGGCAACGGCCTACCCTGCACGGATCAACCAGGATAGGATGATCACAGGATACCGCCCTTACAATCCGGCCAGTGTCGACACGGTGGACTTTCCTGTTTTCGTCCTTTTTTACATCTGAATATATATTTAGCTTTGTTACATTGCCAAACCCATCGTAGGGTTTGTCTTTACGATAAAAATCTCTTAGGCCCCAATAATATTTGACGTTAAGTGTAACATTCATCGACCTTTCACCACCCCGTGATTTCACCCATTTGAGATGACTTGCTGACAGTGAAAGATCAGACCTTCATTAACCGATTTAGTTCTATTGAGTCATTTCAGGAATTACGATTATTTCCAAAAAATGACAGAACACCCAAAGAATCTAAAGCAAGAATTAAACAGAAGGTTGGACTTCCCTCTCAACGATAGAGGTGGAGAATTCATTAATTTCTTTGAAAATGAGATACTTCTTTTTTCTTCTCAGTGCTGATCTCACCTTTCGCGGCAACTCTGAAAAGCAATAGATCACAGAACGATTGGAATCAAGGTCAATCCTTGTAGTGGCTGGAACATACCAGTACATAAACTGCTTACGTTTTGAATAAATCACAGCCCCGGCCTCCAGATGATTAAGTTAAGATTTAGTCTGTTGGTCATTTAGTCAACTTAATCCTGAAAAAGTTCCCCTGAAGGCCGTATAAAAGTAGCAACTATCTAAAATCATTATAAAGACAGCTGCCTATTCTAACTATCCCGTGGCCTTTCTGGCTGCCCGAACCTGATCATAAGCCCCCTGAATTTCCTGGGTTTTTTCCTTGGCAACTGCCATCATTTCCTCAGGCAACCCCTTGGCCACCAGTTTATCCGGATGGTGTTCGCTCATCAGCTTACGATAAGCCTTCTTGACTTCAGCATCTGAGGCTCTGTCTGGCACGCCCAGAACATCATAGGCCCGCTTCAGATCCATTCCTGAAGATGATCGGTTGCCACCGGCTCCGGAATGATAGCCACCTTGCTGATAATACTCTCTCTGGGCAATAAACCGTTTGTGAATTTGCTCAAAAGCAAAGTTGCCCACCCCCAGAATACTGCAAACCTGCTTGAATACCGCTTTTTCTGAAGGGCTCAGCCCACCGTCGGCATAGGCTGCCGACAGTTGAATCTCCAGAAACATGGGAATCAGTGTGCTGGCACCGGCCACCTCACGAAATGACCGAAGCGCACCTTCAATATCGGAAGACGGCTTCTTGCCCTCGTTAAACAGCTCTATTGCCATCCTGCGCTGCTCTTCTGAGAGGCGCATGTTATGCATAATGGCTCGTGCTGTTTCTATTTCGTACTCACTTACCCGGCCGTCCGCTTTTGCCACACGGCCCATCACCAGAAACGTTGCCCTGAAAAAGGCGGTCTGGGCTTTTTGACGATAAGCGGCAGAAGTCCCGAAGCCAGCAGCTCCCTGCCCACCTAAATAGGTCCGGTTAATCCAGGAACCCACAAATGCGCCCAAAATAGCGCCAAAGGGTCCACCGGTCATGAATCCAACCAACGCGCCAATTACTATTGCGGTCATGAAGTCCTGCTCTGATCTTGAAGATTGTTTTGGCTTTGCGGCCGGTCCTGCTGCTGTTTTTGAAGATAGCCTTCCAGTGCCTGTAGCCGTTCAACAGAACCCACATCCGTCCAGAAACCATGGTGGTACTGGCCACTGACCCGGCCCTGTTGCATGGCCTCAATCAATAACGGAGCCAGGGCAAAGGCTGTGCCACGCTGACACCCGTCAAATAATCGCGGGGATAGTATGCTGACGCCACTGAATGTCAGTCTGGCTTTTTCCGGCATTGCTGCTTTCTCAAAAAGAATCCCATCGTCGAGACAAAAATCCCCTGCCGGATGGAAGTCCGGGTTATCAACCATCACTAGATGCGCCAGCATGCCTTGCGGGAGCAGCAGATTTTTCAGACAGATATCTGTATAAACATCCCCATTCACCACCACAAACGGAGCATCACTTTCGCCCGCCTGGCCTTGAGCCAGCAGCGGCAGGGCTCGACAAATCCCACCGCCGGTTTCCAGAGGCTCGCCTTCCGGAGAGTACTGAATAGTTACCCCCCAGTCGGAACCTGAGCCAAGTGCCTCCTCAATCTTTTCACCCAACCAGCCATGATTAATGACCAGTTCCCTGAAACCAGCCTGCACCAACCGCTCGATATGATAGGTAATCAGGGGTTTTCCTGCCACTGGTACCAGGGGTTTGGGAATGGACAGGGTAATGGGTCTGAGTCTTTTGCCATAACCTGCGGCAAGTATCATGGCCTTCATACACCGGCTTCCTCCATTACCTGTTTAAGCCGCCCTTTAACCAAAGGTTCAACGCCCTTTTGCAGCCACTCGGCATGGGCTTTGCATTGAGGGTATCGCTGGCAGATGGACACCACATACCCCAGGGTTCTTGGAATATCGTTAAGGTAGCCGGGTTTGCCATCACGCAACCATAACCTGGAAAAGATCCCCAGACATTTCAGATGACGCTGTAAACCCGTGAGATCAAACCAGGTTTTCAGCTGTTCCTGATCATAATCTGCCAACATCGGGTGACGGGCAATAAAGGAGGAAAACCAGCGATCTATCTTTTCTTCAGGCCAGGCTATGTAGCAGTCCCTCAATAAAGACACGACGTCATAAAGCAATGGCCCATGCAGCGCTCCCTGAAAATCAATAACCCCAATACTGCCATCCGGTGCCAGCATCAGGTTCCGGGAATGGTAATCACGATGAACCGTCCCCTTTGGCTGGTCAAGAAACGTTGATACCAGCGAAGAAAACAGCCCCGTCAGCGGCTGCATAATGTGAGAATCTTCAGCATCAAATCCCATCAGCGCCCCAAGAAACCACTGGGGATAAAGAGACAGCTCAAGGCGGATCAGCTTTTCATCGTAGGGAGGCAGGTTATCAGGCAACTGTTGCTGTACGGTGAGTAAGGTGTCCAGAAGCTGCGGATAGTGCTGGTCGGCGGCAGAACCTTGCAGTAAAACCTGCATTGGCGTATCCCCCAGATCCTCCTGAAGCATAAAGCCATGCTCATAATCAACCGCAAACACCTCAGGAACGTGGACCCCGCCTGCCCGCCAGTGTGATGCTATCTCAACAAAGGTGCGGGTATCTTCTGTTGCCGGAGGAGCGTCTACGGCAACCAGCGTCCGCTGAGGGGTTTTAACCCGGTAATATTTTCGAAAACCTGCATCACTGCCAATGGCCTGTAAAGGCATTGAAGCACCTGCATCAAGGTTCCCATGATCAAAGGCAGGGCTTTGTCCGCCAGATAACACTGAAACAACCCATTGTGCCAGTTGTTCCCGACGGCAAGATGCTTCAGAAACGTTCTGAAGCTCTGAAATTGTTGTGGCCAACGCTTTTGCTTCCCATTAGCAATGTCAGATCAATACCCAAGACTACCACAGAGAGCTATTCTGGCCTATTGGCGCTTAGGCTCTATTGACATAAGGTTCCCAGCCCGGGAGAAAATGAAATAACGACATTTGACATTTCAGGCTCTCGTGTTCAAAGTTCCCAGTGGATTTAACACTGCATTTCCTGTGCAATTGGATATAGAATATTGCGACTCAAATGCAGTATGCACATTATGAGGTTTAAACCTTCCTTCTGCATTGATCCTGCGCGTCCCGCTGAGCACGCAACGAAACGTCAACAGGCCCTGGAACGAGCAAGTTTATTTTCATGAAAAGCCACCTCATTCGTTATGTCGAGAACATCACAGGTTTCAAACCCGAAAAGAGACGATCGTTTTTTTTCCCGGTATCCGCATTCATGAGGCCAGCTTCTGAAAAGAAAGTTGGATATGCCGTTTTCATATCGCCAGATAAACAACACCAGACCATTACTTTAACGCAGCCTTTTCTTGCCCCTACTCGCCAAATAAGAATGTTGCCCCAGGATTGCTGAGCTTATGGATATGCCCCCATTACCCTTTACCCCAAAAGCACTGACACTGGTCATTGCAACCAGCATTATTGCCAGCCAGCCAGCAGCCAGAGTCATTGCCGCTGAACCCTCGGGTGGTCAACAGAGCGAATGGCACTGCCAGACACTGGCTAATGGTCATTGGAGTTGTCATCCTGCAACCGGCAAATCCAAACCGGCGCAACCGAAGCCCGGGGCCAAACAGCAGGTCAGAAACCCGAAAAAATCGACGACGCCAATAAAGCCTGCCACCAACGGTCAAAACGCCGCCCTCAAACAACAACTGGACTGGCAACCTATCCGGGACCTCTCGGCACAGAGAAGGTCAACTGAGCCTTTCTATAGCTGCGGCGCTTATATCGAACCGCCCAGACCTGGCAAAGACTATAGCGGGGATAGCAATAATGCACCCATTGTCGCCGAGTCCAATGAATCCAGTTATGACAAAGACTCAGTTGCCACCTTCAAGGGTGATGTTACGGTCCGCCAGGGCAGTCGGCAGTTTGAAAGTGACCACGCCACGCTGGACAAAAGCCGGAACCATGGCCAGTTCGAAGGCAACGTTCGCTTTCGGGACAGTGGCGTGCTGCTGGTCGGTGACAAAGGTGATCTACAACTCGACAGTGGCCGTGCAACCCTTGAGAACACCGCTTATGTGATGCATGAGCAGAAAGCCCGAGGCAGTGCCAGGCGCATCGTCCGCAATGAAGACACTACGCTTGAATTGTCTGACGCCACTTACACCACCTGCCCTCCAGGTGACAAAGGCTGGCAGCTGTCCGGGCAACAGGTAACCCTTGATATGGGTAGTGGTCAGGGTCTGGCCAAAAATGCCGTCGTCCGTGTGCAAGGTCTGCCAATCCTCTACACGCCATATTTGTCTTTCCCAATTGATGACCGAAGAAAGTCCGGTTTTCTTTACCCTACGCTATCCCAAAGCAGTGATAACGGTTTGGACTTTGCCATCCCTTATTACCTGAATATTGCACCCAACTATGATGCCACCCTGACGCCCAGATATATGAGCAAACGGGGAGTAATGCTGGAGAACGAGTTCCGCTATCTGGTGGGTAACACCCGGGGTGAACTGGGGCTTTCCGGATTGCTGGACAAAGATCAGCTGAAAAAAGAGAACCCTTATTACAATGACCACCGCTGGTTGCTCAACTATCGTCAGCAGACCAACCTGACCAGCCGCTGGACGGCAGAAGTCGACTACACCAAAGCCAGCGATAAAAAGTATCTGGATGATTTCAGCACCAGCCTCAACCTGTCTGCCAATGCACCGCTGAACCAACGGATAAGTACCCGCTACCTGGGAGGGGATACCAACCACAGCTGGCAGTTTAGTGTGGATGCTCACCAATACCAGAATATGAACCAGACGTCAGATGACATCTATAACAAACTGCCTCAGATCAAACTGTCTGGTAACTGGCTGGCCAGTAGCCGCTTGAACCTGAATTATGTGGCCGACTACACGAAGTTCTCCCGTGATGATAATTGGCATTATGTTAAGGAAGAATCGAAAACAACACCGGATAACGAATACTTCGAGAGCGTATACGACGAAGGTTACGGTATTAAAAGCGCCAATGGTGAACGGCTCTACCTGGAAACCGGGGCAGGTTACTCTTTTGACTGGAGCTATGCATTTATCCGCCCGGCGGTGAAGGTGCAACATGTTGAATACCGGCTGACGGACCTGAGTGCAACTGAGGTAGAGACTGACCTGAATAGGGCCTACGGCAACTTCACCGCTGCAGATTACACCGAGTCACCCAAGACAACAGTGCCCACATTCAGCATTGACAGCGGCCTTTACTTTGACCGCTTCACCAATATCGGTGGCACCGAATTCACCCACACTCTTGAGCCCAGGATGAAGTATCTCTACTCCCCCTATAAAGAGGGGCAGGAGATGAACCCGGTGTTTGATACCGCACTGATGAACTTCAACTACAACTCACTCTGGCGCGACAGCCGCTTCTCCGGCCACGACCGGTTAGGTGATGCCAACCAGCTCTCCCTGGGCCTGACAACCCGGCTGATAGAAGATGATGGCTTTGAGCGGGTGCGCTTTGGCATTGGTCAGATCATCTATTTTGAAGATCGTCAACTGTGGATCAGCCCTATTGCCGGTATTGACCAGGGTGTTACTGACCAGGACCTGGATACCGATCCGGGCGATGAGACCAAGCGCCTGCTGGAAGAAATGCAGGATTCAGTGTCACCACTGGCATCGGAACTGGTTTATAACATTAATCGCAGTATGAACATCCGTCAGGATCTGATGTGGGATACCAGTAACAACAAACTGGACAGCTACGGTCTTTACTACCAGTACAAACCGGATGATCGCCGTGTCATGAACGCTGGCTATCGTTTCCTGAGTCAGGCTGATCGTTTTGTTAAAAACGAGCTGGATCAAAATACCGGTCTGACCACCGACAACAACCTGAGCCAGACCGACCTCTCTATCGCATGGCCTGTGACCACCAACTGGTCAGCCATGGGCCGCTGGCAGTACGATTTAACCAACAAGCGGAACCTTGAGATATTATCCGGAGTCGAATATAACAGTTGCTGTTATCAGGTACGTGTACTGTGGCGCAAGTGGGTTGAGGATGATGACAACATTGATCACCCTGACAGCAAAAACGGCGTATTTCTGCAGTTTGTCCTGAGAGGACTTGGGGATCTGACCGGTGGCACCACAAAACAGTACATCAAAGGTATTAAAGGTTACGCAGGGGATGAGAAGTAGATGATGAAGGGATTAAAAAGCATGGCACTGGCTTCCTTGTGCCTGCTGTCTTTCAGCAGCGGTGGCGTTTACGCACAGTCAAATGATGCGGCGCAAACCCCGCAGAATGGCATCGCCCGGAGCCAGCTGGAACTGGATCGAATCGTTGCCAAAATTGATCAGGACGTGATCATGCAAAGCGAGCTGGATGCCCGCATTGACGCGGTGCATCGCCAGCTGGCATCGAGAAATATCAACCTGCCGCCGGAAGATGTGCTGAAAAACCAGGTACTGGAACAGCTGATACTGGAAAACATTCAGATCCAGATGGGCAAGCGCGGAGGCATCCGTATTGATGACTGGGCTCTTAATGACGCCATTGCCCGAATCGCCCAGCGCAACCAGATGACCCTGGAAGCGTTCCGGCAAAACCTGGAAGCGGATGGCCTGTCGTTCAGCCAGGCCCGTGAAGAAATTCGCCGGGAAATGATTCTTAACCGTGTTCGTCAGCGCCAGGTTGCCCAGCGGGTCCAGGTCAGCGAACAGGAAATTGATAACTTCCTGAGCTCTCCTGAAGGGCTGGCGCAAGTGCAGACGGAATATCGTCTGGGTCATATTCTGATTGCCACTCCCGACAATGCCACACCCGACCAGGTCCAGAGTGCAGAGCGCCTTGCAGATGATCTGTCTGGACAACTGCGTCAGGGGGCAGATTTTCAGGCCCTGGCCATTGCCAATTCCAGAGGGCAGAATGCCCTGGAAGGTGGCGACCTCGGCTGGCGAAAAGCCGACCAGCTCCCCACGCTTTTTGCGGAACAGGCCATTAACATGACCCCGGGGCAGACCTCCGACGCTATTCGCAGCCCTGCCGGTTTCCATATCATCAAACTTATGGATACCAGGGGGAATAAAAAAGTGGTTCAGAGTCAGGTTCATGTTCGCCATATCCTGATCAAGCCCAATGAAATTCGCAGTAACCTTGAGTCCCAGATGCAGGCGAAGAAACTGTATCAGCGGGTTCAGGCGGGGGAAGCGTTCAGCGAGCTTGCCAAAGCGTATTCTGACGATACTGCTTCTGCGCTCAATGGCGGTGATATGGGATGGATTTCTCCAGAAACACTGGTTCCGGAATTCCAGACCGTGATGAACATCATTCCGGAAAAAGTAGTCAGCGAGCCATTTCGCACCACCTACGGCTGGCATATTCTCGAAGTGCTGGGCAAACGACAGTCTGACATCAGCACCCAGGTTCGCCGCAACCAGGTAAGAGAACTGCTCAGTAATCGCAAGTTTGAAGAAGAACTGCAAGTCTGGCTGCGGGAAATCCGCGATCAGGCCTACGTTGAGATCCAGCTCTGATATGACCGGTGTCACCACCCAACCCATTCCCCGGCTGGTGGTTACCGCCGGGGAGCCTGCTGGCATCGGCCCCGACCTGTGCCTGATGCTGGCAACCCAGGGCCACGAGTTTTCCAAACCGGTGCAACTGGTGATCGCAGCCGATCCGGAGCTATTGGCACAACGGGCAATGCAGCTGGGCCTATCCGTTGACCTGCAACTCTTTAGCCCGGATATCAGAGAACCTTCCCGGGCAAACACCCTGGTGGTTGCCCCGGTCTCCATGGCTACCCCGGCAACAGCTGGTGCCGTTAATCCCGCTAACGGTCAATATGTTCTTGATACCCTGAAGTTAGCCCTGGAAGGATGCGTGAACGGCCTTTTTGATGGAATGGTGACCGGCCCTGTTCATAAAGGAGTGATCAATAACGCCGGTATTCCCTTCAGTGGCCACACAGAGTTTCTTGCAGAACAGACCCACACCGGGAAAGTTGTGATGATGCTGGCGACAGAGGGCTTAAGAGTCGCCCTGGCCACCACCCATTTGCCACTTTCAGAAGTTTCTTCAGCAATTACCCGTGACTCCCTGACCCAGGTTATTCACATTCTTCATCGGGAGTTACAGGATAAGTTTGCGATCCGCACGCCTCATATTCTTGTCTGTGGACTGAACCCCCATGCCGGCGAGGGTGGTCACCTGGGAATGGAAGAGATTGAAACCATTATTCCCGTTCTGAACCATTGCAGGGCTCAGGGGATGAACCTGACCGGCCCCTTACCCGCTGACACCCTGTTTAACCCAAAACTGCTGCAACAGGCTGATGCCGTACTGGCCATGTACCATGACCAGGGATTACCGGTACTCAAATACAAAGGCTTTGGGCAGGCCGTCAATATCACCCTGGGGCTGCCGATTGTCCGCACCTCTGTTGACCATGGCACCGCCCTGGATCTTGCGGGCACCGGGAACATTGACTCAGGCAGTTTATACACCGCCATCGAAACGGCACTGGAGATGCTTGGAGCCTGTCGGACTTAAGCGTCCGTAGCGAGGATTGCGAGAAATTGAGGATAAAAATTTCTGCTTCTGAGGAGAATAGCGGGGCTATTTGACGAAGAAGCAGGAATTTTTAGACCAATTTATCGCAACCGCAGTAGGACAGTCTTAAGTCCGACAGGCTCCTTGCCTTCCCGGCATAGGCTTCTGGCAAAAACAGCAGTCGGGCGTTATTATTGCCAGTTTGACCGATATCCATGCAATATATTTTTCATGGCTGATGGTCATCGACTGTTTCGCCCCAGATGAGCAATACCCCTCATGCCCCAGACAGACGTTCCTTACCATAAGGCCCGCAAACGTTTCGGCCAGAACTTTCTTCACGATCATGGCGTTATCGGTGAGATCGTTGCGTCGATCAACCCGAAACAGGGCGAGCATCTGGTTGAGATTGGTCCCGGCCAGGGAGCCCTGACCGCCGACGTGCTTGAGCGTGCCGGTGGACTGGACGTGGTAGAGCTGGACAGGGACCTGATTCCTACCCTGCTCCTGCGCTTTGGCCTGAACCCGAACTTTCATATTCACGAAGCCGATGCGCTGAAGTTTGATTTTGCCAGCCTGAAAACCGATGACCGGCCACTGCGCATCATTGGTAACCTGCCCTATAACATTTCAACCCCGTTAATCTTTCACCTGTTAAGCTTTGAAAGCATGATTCAGGATATGCACTTCATGCTGCAAAAAGAAGTGGTTCAGCGCCTGGCCGCCGCACCGGGGGAAAAACACTATGGCCGCCTGGGTATCATGGCGCAGTATTACTGCAAGGTCGATTACCTGTTTACGGTAGGGCCCGGAGCATTCAAGCCTGCGCCCAAAGTCGACTCAGCCATCGTGCGAATGACCCCGTATCATGAGCTACCTCATCCCTGTAAAGATATTCTGAAACTGGAACAGGTTGTTCGGGATGCTTTCAGCCAGCGGCGTAAAACCATCCGTAATACACTCAAGCAGCATCTCAAGGCAGCAGAGCTTGAAACACTGGCCATTGATCCTGCCGCCCGGCCAGAAGTACTGACCCTTGCCGATTTTGTTCGAATAGCCGACTACTTGATCGATAGACAACATTAACAGCCCAGGAACAGCCAATGACCACCTACGCAGTCGGGGACATCCAGGGTTGTTATGACCCTCTGCGACAACTGTTGGATAAACTCAAGTTTGACCCTGACCATGATGTCCTCTGGGTTGCTGGTGATATGGTCAATCGCGGCCCAGAATCTCTGGCAACACTGCGCTACCTGAAAAGTCTTGGCAATAGCTGTATCGCCGTTCTCGGGAATCACGATCTGCACCTTCTGGCCGTGGCCTGTGGCATTCGCAAGCAGAAAAGCAAAGACACCCTGACTGAAGTGCTGGAAGCCCCTGATGCTGATGAGCTGCTCCAGTGGCTACGCTTTCGCCCAATGCTGCACCACGACGACCAGAGAAAGATCACCATGGTGCATGCCGGTATTCCTCCTGTCTGGACTGTTGACCAGGCTATCGAACAAGCCCGGGAACTGGAGCAGGCTCTTCGCTCTGAAGACCATGTCAAATGGCTTAAAAAGATCTTCAAAAACACCAGGCCTCAGCCATGGGGTGATGAGCTTAAGCTGAAGAAAAGGCTACGGCTTAGCGCAGCCTACTTTACCCAGATGCGTTTCTGTAATGACCATGGCGTGCTGGACCTCGAAAGCAAAGGGTCTGTCCCGAAAAACGGTTATGCGCCCTGGTTCAGCTTTTCCGGGAGCCCCTGCTTTCGAGAGCAGATCATTTTTGGCCACTGGGCAGCGCTGGAAGGGGTCAGTGGTCATGATAATATCCACGCCCTGGACACTGGCTGCGTCTGGGGTAAAAGCCTGACCGCGATCAATGTGGACGGTTTCCAACGAACCGAAGTTTTCAATTAAAAACACACGACAGACCAGGCTTTGTTGACCAAAAGTAACAGGCCTGTTGGCTCCTGCAGCTTACTTCCACAAGGCGGACCGGGGAGATCTAACCAAACCGGTTCAACGCAGCCTGAAGGCGGCTGTAAAAGCCAGACTGCACATCCCGCTGAACGTGCAGTGAAACCTCAGCAGGCCCTAATGACCCACTGTATTTGACCGAAACAAACAGTAATCAGCTCTCAATTTCAGAGGATTATCTGTTTTTATGATCGCCCTGATATAAACTGGGCGAAAGTAAACTTATAATCTGCTCATCAAGAAGAACAGCTATGGATCGCGCATACAATGGCCGCAAAACCAAACAAAACAGCCACCTTTGTCTGGCAGGGCAAAGATAAAGCCGGCAAAAAGATCAATGGGGAAATGCAAAGTGCCAGTGCTGCGCTGGTCAAGGCTGAGCTTAGAAAACAGGGCATCCTGGCGACCAAAGTCTCTAAAAAAAGCCTCTCCCTGAGCCTTGGCGGTGGGGGCAAAGTCAAGCCCATGGACATAGCCCTGTTCACCCGCCAGATGGCAACCATGATGAAGGCAGGGGTACCACTGCTTCAGGCCTTTGACATTACCTCCGGCGGTATCGAGAAAGAGGCCATGAGGAACCTGGTTGGCAAGATCAAGAATGAAGTAGCCTCAGGCAGTACTTTTGCCGACTCCCTCAGACAACACCCGGATTATTTTGACGACCTGTACTGCAATCTCGTCGCCTCTGGTGAACAGTCCGGAGCACTTGAGACATTGCTGGATCGAATCGCTACCTATAAAGAAAAAACCGAAGCCCTCAAGGCAAAAATCAAGAAAGCGATGAACTATCCAATTGCCGTAGTGCTTATTGCGATGATCGTTACCGTCATCCTTCTGGTGAAGGTGGTCCCTCAATTTGAAGAGGTTTTTCAGGGCTTCGGTGCTGAGCTACCCGCCTTTACCCAGGTTGTCATCAACATATCAGAGGTTGTCCAGGAATATTGGCATATCGTCCTGGGCGCTTTGGTCGCTGGCGGCTTCCTGATATCACGGACACTGAAGTCATCCAAGGCAGCCAGAGATGGTCTGGATCGCCTGATGCTGAAGCTGCCGATTATTGGTGAAATTCTGGATAAATCCGCCGTTGCCCGTTTTGGCCGAACCCTGTCAACCACCTTTGCCGCCGGGGTTCCCCTGGTCGATGCGCTCGACTCGGTCGCTGGTGCTGCAGGCAATGTCGTATATGCCAATGCCGCAAGAAAAATTAAAGAAGATGTATCCACCGGTCAGCAACTACAGTTTGCCATGAAAAGCACCGGAATATTCCCGCCTATGGCGATACAAATGGTCTCTATCGGTGAGGAGTCAGGCTCTCTGGATGAGATGCTTGATAAAGTCGCCACCTTCTATGAAGAAGAAGTGGATAATATGGTTGATGGCATGACCAGCCTCATGGAACCCATCATCATGTCGGTGCTGGGTGTACTGGTCGGTGGCTTGATTGTGGCAATGTATCTGCCAATTTTCCAGTTGGGTTCTGTTGTTTAACGAACCTTTTGTTAAGATGGATTAAAACTGTTTACAGGTGGATTAAACTGTTTGCATGTGGATAAAATCCTTTACAGTTCCAGAATTTGGACTTTCTTCTCTTCTGGGCTAATTATTGACCGGAAGAGAAGGTATGGAGAAGAAACGCAAAGACGTAACAGAAGAAGATGTTCTTCGCAGGACTACTGAATGGGAGAAAAAGTGGAAGTCCGGTGAATATAAGCCTTGGATAGAAGTCCAAGAAGTCCCATCTGGAGGTCGGTCTAAGAAAATCAAAGGGCACAAATCCAACCGAACACACCATTTGCTATCTGATGCAGGGGTGTTCTCTCTGAATAATTGAAACCTATGTGCACCCCAATCACGACTATTATGGGAACCATTTTTCACAGTCGTAATCTATCGCCATGCCTGCTTCTGTCGTTGCCCGTAAACCAAAAACCATTGAGAAGACTTTGCAACCAACCATCAAAGAACTCTGTCTAACTCGTATATCAAGCATTTATCCGACAGGGTAGGTGCATTAATTGAAGACCAGAAAGACATCGAATATGACTTGCCGCTCCTGCCAGAACCCGTCGAAACCATTGCCATAGGTCTGGATGGCACCTGCATGTTGCTCTGTGAACACGGCTGGAGAGAAGCGATGTGTGGAACCCTGAGTCTTTACTCGGCCAATGGTGATCGATTGCACACTATTTATACCGCCAGCTCACCTGAATATGGCAAGCAAAGCCAGGAGAAAGCTCTGGTTAGAAGATAGGCTCCATAACTTGAAACACACATGCGGTGCGGCCGGGAAAATACTGAAGGAAATTGAATCAGAAGAACTCCCGAAAAAGACGACGGCATTGATATAAAAGCGTTACATGACCTACTTTACCAACAATCATCACTTAATGAAGTATCAAGAGGCTCTGGAACACAACTGGCCGATCGGTTCTGGAGTCACAGAAGCAGCATGTAAGACATTGGTCAAACAACGGCTATGCGGTTCAGGAATGAGGTGGAAATTAGCCGGGGCAGAAGTACTGCTGGAAACAAGGTCTCTTATCCATAGCAAGGGGCGCTGGGAACAACTGTGGTCTAACGTTATGTCAGGCAAAGTTCTACTTGATTGCTGAGCCAGCTATTAACCCGAGAGAGCCCCCCATCCGATGGCGCTTCTTTGCCTTCGCTGTTATCGCCTGAACCATCATTTCCACCACCGGGTTGCTCACCTGGTTTCCCGTCATCGTCTCCACCGGAGCCATCACCATTGCCATTTTCATTCCCACTGTCAGGGCCTTCACCATAATCCGGCTCACTGCCTGATCCACCTCCGGTGTCGGGCGTCTCTTCCTCATCGCCACTGCCCGGTGATGTGTCGGAGGGAAAGTCCACAGAACCGTTACCATTGCTTGGCGGTAACCTGTGGCCCGCATCATCTCCTGCCATTTCCTGGGCCATTTTGCTGCCCTGGTCCCGCAAGACATCACCCACTGAGCCCATGCCGCCAATAAGCATCACGGCGATCAGCCCGACGATGGGCAGGTATTCAGACATGGCAACACCCGACTGGCGACGTTTCCTTGTCCGGCTGAAGACATCCTTCATTATTTGATCCTGTTATTTTTGTTCTTTTGCTATTCGTACAGCGGTAAATGAATTACCGAACAAAAGACACAAACTGTATATTTTCCCAAACCCGTGTCAGGGCAGGCTGAGCATGGGTGATCTTTCCAGGTAGCGTCCATGCCAGCAGGGTCATCAATTGCCCCTGCCGGTTTGTTACAAAAGCCAGCTTGGCTTCGCTGTTTTGTGCCAGATCTTTGTACACCACCTCGTAGCCTTGGAGCTCTCCATAGACTACGGGCATCAACTCCGAAAAAGCGGATTCCGGTAGTTTGAGTCTTTTGCGAGCTTCTTGCAGGGCTACGTGTGCTGTGATGCTCATCAGGCCATCTCCTCCCAGTGGTAGTGTTTCTTCAGGGTAGTAACGAAGATGCACGACGGTTGGTGGGTAATAGGCATCAGGGCTTTCAATCACATACACAGACTGGCCATCCAATTCAATCAGGGCACCTGACCAGGGTGGATCGTTGTCAATACCCACCTGATAACCCAGGCCAGTCCAGAGAATTTGCAACTTTCTGGACTGAACCGGCGGCTCAGCATGAGCCAACGCTCCTGATACGGACAACAGCAAGCACAGGGCAATTTCCCTCATCCGATTCTGGCTCCTACGGAGGCCAGCAAGGGCACCCCGAAAAGCACAAGAACCCCAAGCAGACCTTGCCAGGAATGCAACCTGCGGACGGAATTTTTATAGTTGAATGTTGAAAACAGCCAGCATAACAACCAAACCAGTATATATACGTCGATGACAGCGGATGGCTGCATATCGGGGCCAAAGAAGGCGGGCGCTTGGGTCAGGTGGGTTTCAGGTTCTTACATCTTGAACCGTTATAGTGGTCGCCTTCACACCAAATTTACATGGCTCTGCTCTCTTTACTTAATTTCGATCACTCATCTACTCAACCCACTCATACACATGAAAACAATTATTGTCGTCTGTCACCAGCATGCGGTTGCCGTATATCTGGGGCTCAGAGAAACGTTGACTGGTTAACTCTTCCAGAACCTGGGCATGTTCAACGCACTGGCTATTAATATTGAAGCGACCAATCACCCGGTTGTCTGCCTTGAAGTACAGTATGCCGTTATCCAGAGTCTTTAAGTGTGGTGATACCGTGCCTACTTCCCAGCCTTTATATTCACCAGGCACTTCCTTTTGGACCAACAACTTTCCAACGACCGGGTCAATGCACTCATAAAAATACTCTTTCTCACCGAAGGCTTTATACCAATTCCGCCTTCTAAATATGAGATCGAGCAAGTCATTTTGGACCGCTGGGCAAGGCGGAATGACGAGTAATAGCAAGACTATTGCGAGGAATTCCAACGAAGATCCAGCGGTTCAAAATGGCTGCGCAGTTCATATTTAGAAGGTGGAATTGGTATTACTAGCACTGGAAAAATTATGAAGCAGTCCAGTTTCCGGTTCTTTGAAAAAAACAATGATCGATGCGAAATCTCCCAAAGGCGCTCTCCAGTATTTGGGTTTAGCCCCCACATAAAACATAACCGGCGATCACGCCTCCCCCGCTGTTTGACTTTCTTCTCAAGGGATATCGCAATAACATTGTCGTAAACACGTATCGGTTCGTTGGCAGTTTTAACACCCTCGGGTAAGTCGATTTTAGAAACAAAACATAACAGAAAGTTTTTTAAAATCTGAATAATATTCCTTTCAGTTTTTATTCGGCACATTTTCTGCGTGCTTCTTTCTTAGCGGTATCATCCACTGACAGTCAATTTCAGGAAACGACTTGTCAGCGTACTGCTCAATAGACTTTTGTGGAGTTTCATGTCTATGGTTTCGCGCCAAGGCCGTTTATTTGTTCTTTCCTCTCTGGCTTTTGCCGTATTCACCGGTAATGCCGTTGCAGGTGGCTTTGAAAAAGCAACCATGTGGGACGCGAAATACGCTGCCCTGGCGGGTGCTGCTGTTTCTTCCGTTAATACTTCCAGTGCCGTTTTCTATAACCCAGCTGGTCTGGCCCGTCTTGAGGGCAATGAAATTGCCTTGAATGTGTCCCCTACCTTTGTTCAGACCAATGGTCCTGCAGCAGGCAGTGACACCTATATGAAAGGTGAGACAAACTTTGTGCCCAATGCCGGCTTGACGGGCGCTTATCGCCTGAATGACCAGTTGGTTATGGGTTATGGGTTCTATGGTGCAGGGGGTTCTTCTACCAGTTATGAAGGTGTTAAGGTTGGTGAAGGCCTTTTAAGCAAGACTGGCGAGTATTCAACCGATATTAAGATACTGGAAGCCGGTCTGGCCCTGGCCTACCAGATCAATAACAACTGGTCCATCGGTGGCACCTACCGTATTACCTATGCCCTGGCTGATATTAATCTGGCAGTTGCTCCTTTTGCCGGACCTGTTGGTGCACTTGCTGGTTATAACGACCTTTCTGGCTTTAACACATTTGGCGTGCGCCTTGGCGCAATGTATCGCTCAGATGATAACCGCTGGGGCTGGGGACTGAATTACCGCTCAGATGTCAATATAGAAGCAGATGGGAAAGCCAGTTTTGAATCAGGTGCACCGGGTTTAGGTGGGATGATTCCTTTGGACTATGCAGGCGTAAACGCTACCGCTGAAACAGCATTACCAACCCAGATTTCCACAGGTGTGGACTACACCCTGAATGATGACTGGAAGCTGTTTGGTGAAGTTACCTGGTCGCAGTACAGCTCTATTGAAGCGATCAAGTTTGTCAGCAGTGAAGGAAATCTGGCTGTTGACAGCATTAATACTAACTGGGATGACCAGTGGAACTTCCGCTTTGCTACTGAGTACACCGGCATGGACAACTGGGCGTTGAGAGCAGGTTATATCTACACAACAGCCGTGACGCCTGAAAAATTCGCGGCTCCAACCTTCTCCACTCCTGCTGGTGCTCATACCTTTACCATAGGTGCAGGTACTACCTTGATGGGTGACAAATTGGCACTTGATATGGGAGCAGAATATAACTTCGCTAAAAATGACACGGTAAAAGGTGGTGGTGACCTGACCGCTACTTCAGAAGCCAGCTCTGGCAAATACGACACCAACGCCTGGGCACTGCACGCCACTCTGCGCTACAAGTTCTAATTTCGATTGCCAAGTGACCTAAAATACCGGCGTGAACCATTCATGCCGGTATTTTTTTATTAACCCCAAACTGGTTTGAGTTCCCTGGTACATCATTTCAATGAGTTTTATGTGCACAATCTCCGTTCACCCTGAGCGGAGTCGAAGGGTGATTGGCACAGTCTTTATTCAGGGTATGGAGCTTACGCCCTTCGACTCCGCTCAGGACGAACGGAGCCTGGGAGTCATTGATAGAAGGAACCCAACAATTGCACTGAAACCATGCACTAGTGATTCAACACCTGCCCAAGAAACCTGCGGGTTCGCTCTGAACGTGGGTTGCTGAAAAACGCTTCCGGCGGAGCCTGTTCAATAATCTGACCTTCATCCATAAAGATCACCCGGTCAGCCACCGTCCGGGCAAAGCCCATTTCATGGGTAACACAGAGCATGGTCATCCCTTCCTGCGCCAGCTCGACCATAACCTCCAGCACTTCTTTAATCATCTCCGGATCAAGGGCAGAGGTGGGCTCATCAAACAG
Organism: Endozoicomonas acroporae; assembly: GCF_002864045.1. GTDB lineage: Bacteria > Pseudomonadota > Gammaproteobacteria > Pseudomonadales > Endozoicomonadaceae > Endozoicomonas > Endozoicomonas acroporae. The sequence goes on along the minus strand of NZ_PJPV01000009.1, from coordinate 114,823 downwards.
CATGACTTCCGGATTCATACACAGGCTTCGGGCAATCGCCACCCGCTGCTGCTGACCACCAGACAGTTGCCCGGGATATTTATTGGCCTGATCCGGGATTCTCACGCGCTCCAGGTATTCCATGGCCAACTTTTCCGCTGCCTTGCGCGACTGTTTACGGACCCAGATAGGTGCCAGTGTACAGTTCTCCAGAATGGTCAGATGTGGAAACAGATTAAACTGCTGGAATACCATCCCCACTTCACGACGGATGGTTTCTATATTTTTCAGGTCATTGGTCAGTCGGGTGCCATCCACCACAATGCTGCCTTCCTGATGCTCCTCAAGGCAATTAATGCAGCGGATCAATGTTGACTTACCGGAGCCGGAAGGCCCACAGATAACGATCTTCTCTCCCTTCCTGACATTCAGGTTAATATCACGCAGCACATGAAATTGACCATACCATTTATTCAGGCCACTGATCTCAATCAGGCTGGCCTGCTCAACAGCGGCTTCACGCTGAATCGTCACCCCTGGCTGGCCACTTTTCGCTAATGGCTTTTGCAAACGAGGCTCGTCAAGATAATCACTCATACCATTGGCATCCCTGATTTCATTATCGGTGTAATTGTTGTTCCAATCGCTGGCTGTACTTTGATATGCCAAAACAGAAGACCCAGAAAACCAGCCCGGCAAACAGGTAGCCCTCTATGGAGTTACCCAGCCAGGCGGGGTCATTCAGCCCGGCCTGAATAATGGCCAGCAGATCAAATAAGCCGATAACCAGTACCAGACTGGTGTCTTTAAACAGGGCAATAAAGGTATTTACCACCCCGGGAATAACCAGTCTCATGGCCTGGGGCAGGATAATCATAATCATCCCCTGCCAGTAACTCAGGCCAAGACTGTTAAACGCTTCAAACTGTCCTTTGGGGATCGCCTGCAACCCACCTCGCACCACTTCCGCCATGTAGGCCGCCTGAAACAGAATAATGCCAATAAGCGCCCGCAGCAGTTTATCGAACACCACCTCTTCCGGCACAAACAGTGGCAGCATGACCGAGGCCATAAAGAGCACAGTGATCAGGGGAACACCGCGCCAGAGTTCAATATACCCTGTGCATAAAGACCGTATGACCGGCATATTGGAACGACGACCAAGGGCCAGCAGCACACCGAATGGCAAAGAGGCGATCATCCCGCACAGCGCCAGCAACAGCGTCAGCATCAATCCACCCCACTGATGGGTCTCCACCTTCTCAAGCCCCAACAAGTCGCCATAAAGCAAAAACCAGGAAACCACCGGCATCATTACCAGGCTGTAGCCCAACACCCACTTTTTACCGGGTGTCGCTTTAAACGACAGCCAGGCAATCAATACGACCAGCTGGGCAAAAAAGAGATCCGCCCGCCACTGCTGTTCTTCCGGATAAAACCCGTAAATAAACTGATCAAGCCTTGCGGTGATAAAAGCCCAGCAGGCACCGTCACTGCTGCAGGCATTACTGTCGGTACCAAACCAGGTGGCCTCGATAAATGCCCACTGCACCAGCGGTGGCACCAATAAATACAGACCATAAGCAATCAGCAGCGTGGTCAGCGCACTCAGCGGGTTGGCAAACAGATTATTTTTTCCCCATGCCAGTACACCGACGGCTGTTGCCGGTGGCTCACGGGCAGGAATCATGTTGCTATCGTGACTGATCATTTCTCTCTCTCAACCTTACCGCTCGATAAGCGCCACACGTCTGTTATAGATATTCATCAGCAGAGATACACTCAAACTGATGGTGAGATAAACGGCCATGGTCATGGCAATCACTTCCACCGCCTGCCCGGTCTGGTTCAGGGTTGTGCCGGCAAAGACACTGACCAGGTCCGGATAACCTATCGCTGTGGCCAGTGAAGAGTTTTTGGCCAGATTCAGATATTGATTGGTCAATGGCGGAATAATCACCTTCATCGCCTGGGGAATCACCACCAGGGTCAACACTTTCCCTGGCTTTAGCCCCAGTGATGCGGCAGCCTCTTTTTGCCCTTTCTGGACAGACTCAATACCGGCTCTCACAACCTCGGCGATAAAGGCAGCGGTATAAATGGTCAGGGCCAGTAACAATGCGCCCAGCTCAGGAATGATGGCAATACCACCACGGAAGTTAAAACCTTTCAGCGCTGGCGTATCCAGAACCAACGATGCACCAGAAAAGTGCCAGACAAGCGCAGGAATGCCTATTAATAGTGCAGCCATATACCAGGGCGCACCGGAAATGCCCTTACCGGTTGCCACTCTTCTCTGCCGGTTTCTGGCCCTTAACAATAACGCCAGACCAATGGCCACCAGGCAACTGACCAGAACCGGCAGCAGCCCCTGCTCAATAATAGGTTTGGGCAGAAAAAGACCACGCAGATTTAAAAAAATGGTATCACCGAGGGCATAACTTTGCCGGGGATGGGGTAACGCCGCCAGAACGGCGAAATACCAGAAAAAGATTTGCAGCAGTAATGGAATATTGCGAAAGGTTTCAATAAACACCGATGCCATTCTGGCCAGCAGCCAGTTAGACGACAGCCTGGCAACACCCACCAGAAAACCCAGCAGGGTGGCGAAGAAGATGCCTAATCCGGACACCAGCAGGGTATTGAGTATGCCCACAACAAAGGTGCGGCCGTAGCTGTGGGATTCGTCATAGGCCACCAGCGATTGAATAATGCCAAAGCCCGCTTCCTGGGAAAGAAAATCAAATCCGGTGCTGATGCCCCGGTGTTCCAGGTTGTTCATGGTGTTATTGATCACCCAGACACCGAGCATCACCACCAACAGCACCACAATTCCCTGCATCAACAGCGGTCTGAAGGAGGCATCACGCCATAACCTCAGCATCTCTTTCAACATATTCTCCAAAAAGGAGGGTTTTGCATTTCTTTTATGGGATACGTGCTCAGGATCACTCACGACCTAACTCCCTTTTTCTTATCTTGTTCCCGCGCTTCAGAAGTTCTGCAGAAATGCAGGACTATCCATACTCCCGCTCTCACGCGCTGCGTGTAAGCGGGGTATATGTCATAACGATTGAATTAACGGAAGGGAGGAGCGTAGAGGATACCGCCTTCATTCCATAGGGCGTTCAGGCCACGATCGATCTGAAGCGGTGATTCTGCACCCACGTTACGCTCAAAGATCTCCTCATAGTTACCCACCTGCTCGATAATCCGCAGAGACCAGTCATCATCCAGGGCAAGACCTTTACCTTTAGGGCCGTCAATACCCAACAAACGACGTACATTGGGATCAGCAGATGCTTTTTGCGCATTAATATTGCCAGAGGTCAGGCCCAGTTCTTCACCATTAATCATGGCGGCCAGGCTCCACTTGACAATGTTGAACCACTGGTCGTCGCCCTGACGCACTACGGGACCGAGGGGCTCTTTGGAAATCACTTCGGGCAGAACCACTGCGGAATCAGGTTTGGACAGACGAACTCTCAAGGCATAAAGCTGAGATTGGTCAGACGTCAGGACATCACAACGCCCCGCATCAAAGCCTTTTGCCGTACTGTCAGAAGTATCAAAGACCACGGGCTGATACTCCATATTATTAGCCCGGAAATAATCGGCAAGATTCAGCTCACTGGTGGTACCGGACTGGATACAGATAGAAGCACCATCCAACTCTTTGGCACTTTTCACACCCAGGTCTTTCTTCACCATAAAGCCCTGACCGTCATAGTAAGACACGCCGGTGAAGTTCAGGCCCAGGGAGGCATCACGGGTCAGGGTCCAGGTGGTATTTCTGGAGAGCACATCAATCTCTCCTGATTGCAGAGCGGTAAAACGCTCTTTAGCGGTAAGCGGTACAAACTTGACCTTGCCAGCATCTTTCAACGTCGCTGCAGCAACGGCACGGCAGACATCAACATCCAACCCACTCCACTGCCCTTTATCATCCGGGTTACTGAAGCCCGGAAGGCCGGTGCTGACACCACAGGCCACATAACCTTTTTCCTTCACCGACTCCAGCGTTGCCGAAGCGCTGGCGACCGGTGCCAAACCCGCTGCCGCCAATGCACCCAGCGCAGCGACTGTTTTCAGACTTTTCAGCATGAGATCTTTCCTTTTGTGTTGTTATTATTTTCAGCACGGGATGCCCGGCACAGGTTAATCCTGCTCAACCACCTGACAATTGCAACCGCGCTTTAGCTCATGGTTTTTCAACCATACCTGCAAGCAAAAACACTAGCAACTGTTATGCCGCTCATGTTTGTCCTGGCCATCCCTTCTTCTTGTTCAAATTGCTCAGCCTGTGCCAAACCTTGCAAAGAAAGTCGTTCAGCTGCTTTCCGGGTTATGTATTAATTGTGTTAAACTGCCGTCCACTTCGATAACCATGCAGTGATAATTCTTCCAATGTCTCAAAGAATCAGCGAACACTACAAGGCCATTATTGAGTCCGTCGGTGAAGATATTCATCGGGAAGGCCTCAGAGATACGCCGCTTCGCGCTGCCAAAGCAATGCAATACCTGACCAGAGGCTATAGCCAGACACTGGAAGAGATCGTTAATGGTGCGGTGTTTGAATCCGACATCAGCGAAATGGTCGTGATCAAAGACATTGAACTGTACTCAATGTGTGAGCATCACCTGCTGCCCTTTATTGGCAAGTGTCATATTGGCTATGTACCCAATGGTAAGGTGCTCGGCCTGTCCAAGTTTGCCCGCATTGTGGATATGTTCGCCCGCCGCCTGCAGATTCAGGAAAACATGACCAAACAGATTGCCGACGCCATTATGGAAGTCACCGACGCCAAAGGGGTTGCCGTGGTGATTGAGGCGCAACATATGTGCATGATGATGCGCGGTGTGGAAAAACAGAACTCATCCATGACCTCTTCGGTCATGCGCGGCCTGATGAAAGACAATCAGCCTACGCGTGAAGAGTTTCTGCGTTTTATTCGCTGATAACCTTGATCATGGGCAACAAAAAAGCCAGCATTTGCTGGCTTTTTTGCTATCAAAGAACTGTCCTGAAATAACTTCCACATTTCCGATGTTATCCAATAAGAAAAAACCTTGCCACGGAGACACAGAGGAAAAGATTTTTTCTTTTCTCTGTGTGTCCGTGCCTCCGTAGCAAAAAATAGAAAGTTATTCAGGGAAAATTCCTTAGGCTTAACACCAGTCCAGAATCACTTTCCCTGACTGCCCGGAACCCATGATTTCAAAACCTTTGTCAAAATCATCAACCGGGAATCGGTGCGTAATGATTGGAGAAATATCCAGACCAGACTGCAACATGCTGGTCATCTTGTACCAGGTCTCAAACATCTCACGACCATAAATACCTTTGATCACCAGACCTTTGAAGATCACCTGGTTCCAGTCAATCACCGTATCACTGGCTGGAATCCCCAGCAGGGCAATCTTGCCACCGTAGTTCATATTTTCCAGCATCTGCTTAAATGCACGACCATTGCCGGACATTTCAAGGCCCACATCAAAGCCTTCAACCATGCCCAGCTCAGCCATCACTTCCGGCAGATCGGTATTGGCAACATTCACGGCGCGGGTCGCCCCCATTTTACGGGCCAGATCCAGACGGTATTCGTTGACATCGGTAATCACCACATTGCGGGCACCGACATGTTTACAGATGGCTGCCGCCATAATGCCGATGGGGCCGGCACCGGTGATCAGTACATCTTCTCCCACCAGGTCAAAAGAGAGTGCGGTGTGCACCGCATTACCAAACGGGTCAAAAATTGCGGCCAGGTCATCACTGATATCATCAGGAATCGGGAAGGCATTAACCGCCGGAATCACCAGGTATTCGGCAAACGCACCGTCACGATTGACGCCAACACCCACAGTAAAGTTGCAGAGATGACGGCGGCCAGCACGGCAATTACGACAGTGGCCACAGGTAATATGGCCTTCACCGGAAACCCGCTGACCGACCTCAAAGCCACGCACACCGTCACCCATGTCAACGATTTCGCCGACAAATTCATGGCCAACGTGCATACCCACCGGAATGGTGTTCTGCGACCACTCATCCCAGTGATAGATATGCATGTCAGTACCACAAATGGCTGTTTTGCGGATTTTGATCAGTACATCGTTGTAACCCACTTCTGGCATGGGGCGGTCTTCCATCCAGATTCCTGGTTCTGCTTTGCTTTTGGCTAATGTCTTCACAGTGTCAGTTTTCTCAATGGGCCTGCTATTCAGAATAGCAAGCCGGCTGTTTTGTAAATCAATGGCTTAATTCAGTGGATAACGCCCAACTCTCGACCAACCTTGGCGAAAGCGGCAATGGCTTTGTCCAGGTGCTCTCTGCTGTGGGCAGCGGACATCTGGGTACGAATTCTCGCCTGCCCTTTTGGCACTACCGGGAAGGAGAAACCAACCACGTAAATCCCCTCTTCCAGCATACGGTCGGCAAACTGGCCAGCCAGTGACGCATCACCCAGCATCACCGGTACAATCGGATGATCGGCACCGGCCAGGGTAAAGCCCAGCCTGGTCATTTCGGCGCGGAAATAGTCGGCATTATCACGTACCTTCCGGCGCAGTTCTGCGCCTTCAGCCAGCATCTCAAACACTTTGATCGAAGCAGCAGCAATGCTCGGTGACAGCGTGTTGGAGAAGAGGTATGGACGGGAACGATTACGCAACCAGTCAATCACTTCCTTTTTACCGGAGGTGTAACCACCGGAAGCACCACCCAGTGCTTTACCCAGGGTACCGGTGAGAATATCCACACGTCCCATAACATCACAGAACTCCGGAGTACCAACCCCTTTCTCACCAATAAAACCGGTGGCATGGCAGTCATCCACCATCACCAGCGCACCGTATTTATCCGCCAGATCGCAGATGCCTTTCAGGTTGGCGATAACCCCATCCATGGAGAATACGCCATCGGTAGCAATCAGTTTGGTTTTGGCACTGGCAGCCTCGGCCGCCTGCAGCTGTGCTTCCAGATCGGCCATATCGTTATTGGCATAGCGGAAACGTTTGGCTTTGGACAGGCGCACACCATCAATAATACTGGCATGGTTGAGCGCATCACTGATAATGGCGTCATCCGGCCCCAGGATGGTTTCAAACAGACCACCATTGGCATCAAAACAGGAAGGATAGAGGATGGTATCTTCCATGCCCAGGAACCGGGAGATATGAGCTTCCAGATCTTTATGAACGGTCTGGGTACCGCAGATAAAACGTACGGAAGCCATACCAAAGCCATATTGATCAAGTCCCTGTTTACCCGCTTCAATCAGCTCCGGTGCATTGGCCAGGCCCAGGTAGTTATTGGCACAGAAGTTAAGCACTTCATCACCGCTCTCACCATTGGAGAGTACTTTGATTTCAGCCTGTTGCTGGGAGCTGATCACCCGTTCACTTTTATAAAGCCCTTCCTGTTTGAGCTCATCCAGCTGCCTGCGCAGCCCTTGATAAAAATCGGCCTTCATTTCGACTCCTGTTCTCGGTAATTTCCAGCATCCCGCCTTTGAGCATCTGCCAAGGGCACAGTTGTCCCGGGAGGCTGTCAGGCCAATGGGGATGTCTTTCTGTCATCAACCAGATCATTGTAGATGATTGGCCTAATAGTGGATCAGCGAGGATTCCCATTGAACCGGCATTTGTACCTATTATCAGGGCTTTTGCGCCAATTCACCTGATTAATCCGGTGAGTCACTGCTGACTTCTGGTTCAGTGGTTGAAGCAGCGCAGAGTTCGAAAAATCAAAGGCTGCCTGAGAATACCGTACCCACCATCAAGGCGGTCATGGCGGCAGCCAATGGTTGGCTGACCAGTCAAAGCAGGCATCCTTCAACAGCATTCCGTTGAACCTTTTGGGAGAACAATGGGTCTAAATGAACAATGGGTCTAAATAAAGAAAGTTCAAAGACAATTGGCAACTGATGAATTTCATCACCCGGAGTTTCTTGCCATATGGATAATGTACATTCGACCAGCAGTTGTTTTCTGTGCCATGCCGCTCAGGCTACTGATATCACCCCACCCGCTGATAGCACCCCACCCGCTGATAGCACCCCACCCGCTGACGATGATATGGTCAACTGCGCCCGGGGTCACGCATTCCACCGTAACTGCCTGATTCGGCGGGATTGCTTCCGGCGTTGCCCCCAAACTAACTGCAACGCCCACATTCCCTGCTTTGTCAAACCACTGGCTGACCGCCTGGCACGATCATTACTGCCTTATATTGGCCTGGACGAGCTACTAGATAGAGTGGTCATGACCGACGCCCTGCAAGCTGGCGTTTCCCTGGAAAATGCCCGGCAATTCGTTTCAGAGTCGGAGTTTTTATCGGAGTACCTCCGGCGAATGCTGCCCGGATCAATGAGCTCTGTTACCTTTAGCCTGGCGGCTATAATCGCGACCTCCTTAATTACCAATTACCTGTTGCCACCGCTACCAGACTTTTCCGGTTCCCGGGATGATTCTGCCAGCCCTCCCATGGAGGAGGTGTTATTGCCGAGGGATTAGTACATGGTTTGAATGAGTTTGACGTGTACAATCTCCGTTCACCCTGAGCGGAGTCGAAGGGTGCTTGGCACGATCTATCAGAGTCCAGCGTTTCCGCCTTTAGGCCCTTTGGGTCCTTCGACAGGCTTCAGGACGAACGGAGTACGGAGGCACGACAACCCGTCAAACTCATTGAAACCATTTACTATTGCATGGTTTAAATGGGCGTGTTGCCGTTCTAACACAGTCGTTTTTGAGAGGCCTCTCTGTCAGTTGAAGAGAGGCCTGAGGAAGTGTTTATGGAAGAGTCAGAGAGGCCACAATGGTATCCACCACCGAGTCTACAGAAGCATTATCCGCCACCTCATCTTCCGTGATAATCAACACGGCCACTTCAGCCTTGAGTAACGCATCCGCCTTGGCAGCCCACTGTTCATCATCACTGCCAATCACCAATGGATAAAACCCACGATCAAACAGCTGTCGTTCAATAATTTTGGCATGCTGTCCGGCAACTTTAAACACACCGCCTTTCTGACCCAGGCGCTGTTGCCGATGGACTCTGGCGAGCGAATCCTGCTGAGTGCGCTCACTGACTCCCCGTACCATACCGGCAGCAACCGTGGCGTTACTGAGCCGGTCAATAACAATAAAGGCACCGGTCTGGCGGTTACGCTGGTAGCTGTCCACAGGCACGGCCCTGGTCAGCCTGAGCTGGCACAGGCCAATTTCATTCAGAGCCAACTGCTCTGCCGGGTGATGGGCCAGGGAGTTCACATCAACCCGGTGATCAACCCCGGCAAAACTGCCCGGAACCTTGCCGGCAGAAAACTTGATCTGATACTGCCTGCCGGGGCTCATGGGCTGTTCCGCCATCCACACCAGATCCACATCCAGATCAGCAGCCACCTGAACACTGCTGTCCCGGCGCACCAGCATATCACCACGGCTGATATCAATTTCATCGGTCAGGGTCAGGGTAACCGCCTGACCCGCATGGGCTTCTGGCAGATCGCCATCCCAGGTCACAATGCGGGCAATGGTGCTCACCTGACCCGAGGGTAGTACCTTGATCTGATCGCCGGGCTTGATCTTGCCTGAAGCCAGCGTTCCTGAAAAGCCACGAAAATCCAGGTTAGGGCGATTGACATATTGAACCGGGAAACGGAAGTCATCCAGGTTACGGTCCCGGGCAATCTCGACATTTTCCAACACGTCCATCAGCGTACTGTCACGATACCAGGACATCCGTTCGCTGCGGTGTACCACATTGTCGCCTTCCAGCGCCGACATGGGCACAAACTGGATATCACCCAATTGCAACGGTTCTGCAAAATCAAGGTACTGGTTACGAATCTCTTCAAACCGAGCCTTGCTGAAATCCACCAGATCCATCTTATTGATGGCCACGACAATATGCTTTATGCCCAGCAAGCTGGCTATGTAGGTATGTCGACGGGTCTGGGTCAGCACGCCCTGGCGGGCATCAATCAAAATAATCGCCAGATCACAGGTGGAAGCGCCGGTTGCCATATTTCGGGTGTACTGCTCATGCCCGGGCGTATCGGCAATGATGTACTTACGTTTTTCGGTGGAAAAATAGCGGTAGGCCACATCAATGGTAATGCCCTGCTCACGTTCTGCCTGCAGACCATCCACCAGCAGCGCCAGATCCAGTTTTTCCCCCTGGGTACCTACTCGTTTACTGTCGTTTTCTACGGCAGCCAGCTGGTCTTCATAAATCATGCTGGTGTCGTGCAAAAGACGGCCAATCAGGGTGCTTTTACCATCATCAACACTGCCACAGGTAAGAAAACGCAGCATCTCTTTCTGTTCATGACGGTTCAGGTACTCTTCGATATCGGTGGCAATAAGTTCAGATTGGTGTGACATCAGAAATACCCTTCCTGCTTTTTCTTTTCCATGGAGCCGGCACTGTCATGGTCGATCACCCGGCCCTGTCGCTCAGAGGTTCTGGTCAGGAGCATCTCCTGAATCACGTCGGTCAGTGTATCGGCTTCAGATTCTACGGCACCGGTCAGCGGGTAGCATCCCAGGGTTCTGAAGCGTACTTTTCGTAACTGGGGTTGTTCACCGGGTTGCAACGGCATCCGCTCATCGTCCACCATAATCAGGTTGCCATCACGCTCCACCACCGGGCGTTCTTTGGCAAGATACAGTGGCACAATAGGGATCTGTTCCAGGTGGATATACTGCCAGATATCGAGCTCCGTCCAGTTTGACAGCGGGAACACGCGAATACTCTCGCCCTTCTCAACCTGGCTATTGTAGATATTCCAAAGTTCCGGTCTCTGGTTTTTCGGATCCCAGCGATGGTTTTTGTCACGAAAAGAGTAAACCCGCTCTTTCGCCCTGGATTTTTCTTCATCCCGACGGGCACCACCAAACGCAGCATCAAAGCCGTATTTATCCAATGCCTGCTTGAGTGCCTGGGTTTTCATCACATCGGTATGTTTTGCGCTGCCATGGGTAAATGGCCCGACGCCCTGCGCCAGACCTTCCGGATTGGTATGCACCAGCAGCTCAAGACCCAGTCTTTGTGCCAGCTGATCCCGAAACTCAATCATTTCCCGGAATTTCCAGGTGGTATCTACGTGTAATAAAGGAAAGGGCGGTTTACCCGGGTAAAAAGCTTTCATGGCCAGATGCAGCATCACGGCAGAATCTTTGCCAATAGAGTAAAGCATGACAGGGTTTTCAAACTCAGCAGCCACTTCCCGGATGATATGGATGCTTTCCGCTTCCAGCTGTTTTAGATGATTGAAGTCTTGATCCGACATGCATTTCGACCCAAAGCGAAGTTATTGTTGTGCTCTAAGTGAAATACTATCAGTGAAAATAGAATAATAAATTCAATATCTATATTGTTTTTATATATAAATATATCGCTTACTGATTCCCCCTGAATTCAGTGGTGAACCCGTCAGCTAAACGCTAAACCCTCAGTTAATATGGACTTTGTATTGACGGTGAGTGTCGGGTATCGCATTCCCACGGGAGGCTTCGGCTGTTGTGATAGTCTTACAAGCATTGGAACCACAAAGACACGAAGACACAAAGGAAGACTTTTTTGTTTGCCGGGCGTAGTTCAGACAAACCCATAAAAACTTTGTGTCTTCGTGTCTTTGTGGTTCTATCAATGCGCCATTATCTTTACAGCACAATACTGCTGAACACAAAACCGGCAATCACAGAGAACACAATCGCCATCAGTCCTGGCAGCATAAAACTGTGGTTGAACACATACTTGCCAATGCGGGTCGTGCCAGTGCTGTCAAAGTCGATAGAGGCAATGATCGGACCGTAGTTAGGTACAAAGAAGTAACCGTTAACCGCCGGGAACATAGCGACCAGAGAGGCTACTGGCAAACCAAGAGCCACACCCAGAGGCATCAGTGTCGACGTAGTCGCGCCCTGGCTGTTAACCATCACAGAGAGAATAAACAGTGCGATGGCAAATGCCCATGGAGCACTGTGAACCAGATCAGAGATACCGCCTTTGAGCAGCACATCGTGGGCAGCGAAAAAGCTGTCCCCCAGCCAGGCAATACCGAAGATAGCAATAATTGCCCGCATACCCGCCAGGAATACATCACCACGGCTGGCTTCAGCAACATCCGCTTTACCCAGCCAGACAATCAGTGCCGATACCGCCAGCATAATGATTTCAATGGTGTGCGCCATGGACATGGCAGAGCCATTGAACTGAGGACGTAAACCGGGAATCGCCCCCATCAGAACCACCAGAACGGCACCAAACAGGAACAGCAGAACGGAGATTTTCGCACCAGGCTTCAGTTCAACAGCAGAAACCGTGGTGGTTTCTTCCATCTTGCGGCGAAACTCCGGATCTTGCATACGACGCTGATATTCAGGGTCATCCTTCAGCTCTTTACCCAGCTTATTGGTCACCAGGGCGGCCAGGAACAGGCCAACCATGGTTGCCGGAATGGTTGTGCCCAAAATTTGTCCCAGGGTAATGTCATACTTTGTCGACATAATGGTCAGCATGGCAACCGTGGCTGCGGCAATCGGGCTGGCCACAATACCCACCTGAGAGGCGATGACTGCCATGGACATAGGACGCTCCGGGCGCACACCGGTGCGGCGGGCCACTTCAGCAATCACGGGCAGCACAGAGTAAGCAACGTGACCAGTACCGGCAAACATGGTGAAGAAGTAAGTGACTGCCGGCGCAATAAAGGTAATACGCTTTGGATTTTTTCTGAGAATACGTTCCGCCAGCTGTACCAGGTAATCCATACCACCGGCTGCCTGCATACAGGCAGCAGCAGAAACCACCGCCAGAATCATCAGCATGACATCAATCGGTGGTGAAGTCGGCTGGATACCGAACAAAAAGGAGAGCGTGGCAAGACCCACCCCCCCCATCAAACCAAGACCAATCCCCCCGATACGTGCACCCACCAGGATGCACAAAATCACAATGGCCAACTGTAGCCAGATCATAATTACCCCCCAACAACACGACAGTGCTGTCCAAAACGACAAGACAAAACTGCCTCGTGCTGTGGCCACTCAGGCTTAACAGCGAGGCAGAAGAAAAAGCGAGGACAAGTGTACGAGAGTTATTTTTTATACAGATTGACTTACAGCAACAATTTCAACGGCGTTTAAATAATTAATGAATGTGCTATTTCAACTGTAATCAAAGAAGAACAAGCCACCTGTTTTTTCTAACAACACGGCACAAAATTAATAAAAGAAAATTTATACCGGAGAATCGATATCAACAAACTCATGCTCAATGCCTGTTTCCTCATGCAGCCAGCGAGCCAGTGCCTGAACCCCATAACGCTCGGTAGCATGATGACCTGCGCTGATATAATGAATGCCATTTTCCCTGGCAAAATGCACCGTTGACTCCGAAATCTCACCACTGACAAAAGCATCCACCCCCAGGTTAAGAGCCTTATCAATCATGCTTTGAGCGGCCCCGGTACACCAGGCGATGGTTTTGATGGGGTGGTTTCCTCCGGCAATCACCAGTGGATCACGTCCCAGCTTGCCGGAAATTTCCTGGCTCAACTCATCCAGCGACAGCTTTCGCCCTGTTGTGCCCCAGTTACCCACCGGCAATTTGGCTCCCGGCTCCATGCCACCCACGACATCCCACCCCATCAAGCGGGCAAGCTCTGCGTTATTGCCAAACACCGGATGGGCATCCAGTGGCAAATGATAGGCCACCAGACTGATATGGTTCGCCAGCAGCGTTTCGATGCGCCGACGTTTGCTGCCGGTAATCACCGCGTCTTCACCACGCCAGAAATAGCCATGATGAACCAGAATGGCATCGGCCTTTAGCTCAATGGCGCGGTCAATCAGGGCCTGACAGGCCGTGACCCCCGTGACTATTTTCTTTATTGGCGTGTCCGCTGCCGGGCTGGCATCGACCTGAATACCATTGGGACAGTAATCTTTAAACAGACCAGGCTGTAACTCCTGATCCAGTAATGCCACCATTTCTTTTAAGGTCATATCTTGTGATGTCGGCACCATCGGTTCTCTCCATCCTTACATCGCTGTATATTAAGAATCGTATTTTGTTGGTCTCATTATAATCACATAACGGCAATTCCCATGGGCTGCGAATGAAAAAACTGCTTAAGTCGGTGGGCTTACCCATCCTGATCGGGCTATTCACCGCGATCACAGTACTGCTGATCAGGCCTGAGTTCGGTGGTATTTCAGAAAAATCCCGCAACCGCTTTATTGAACAATCCTCCAGAGTGTTCAATGTCACCGGGCAGGTTTCCTACAGCGATGCCGTGAAAAAGGCCGCACCGGCTGTGGTCAGTATCTCTACCAACAGCCTGTCACAGCGTGGTGACAGCAACCTGCCACTGCCCCAGAGAACCCATGCCCGCAGCACCCCGGAAGGTTCCGGCGTTATTGTTGATCCTGAAGGTTATATCCTGACCAACCACCATGTGATTCAAAATGCGGCCAGGCTGATGATTACCCTGCGCGATGGCCGGGAAGTCAAAGCCCGCATTATTGGCACCGACCCGGAAAGTGATCTTGCCGTGTTGAAAGTCAACCTGAAGGATTTGCCTTACCTGGACCTGGTGGACTCTGGCAGCGCAGAAATTGGCGATGTAGTGCTGGCCATTGGCAACCCATTCGGACTGGGACAGACGGTGACCATGGGCATTATCAGCGCCACCGGCCGGAATGACCTGCAACTGAATACCTATGAAGACTTTATCCAGACCGATGCCGCCATCAATATCGGCAACTCCGGTGGTGCCCTGGTCAATGCCTATGGTGATCTGATTGGCATCAGTACGCTATTGTTTTCCCGTGGTGGGGGCAGTGAAGGGGTTGGCTTTGTGATTCCCTCCAATATGGCCCGCTTTGTTATGGATTCCATCATTAAATACGGCCGGGTGATTCGGGGCTGGCTGGGTATTGAGTCACAGCCACTGAGCTCGGCACTGGCAGAAGCCTACGGTATCAGCACGAAAATTGGCATTTTGATTACCGGGGTTTATGAAGATGGTCCTGCCGACCAGGCAGGTTTGCGACGTGGTGATATTCTTACCGGCATCAATGGCCAGAGCACCCGGGATGGCCGCAAGGTAATGAATATGGTGGCCCGTATTCCACCGGGCCAACGGATGACCATGCAGGTGTTGAGGGATGGCGAAGCGATTGAGTTAACCGCACAGGCAACGACAAGGCCAACTATTGTTAACTGAATGCAATGCACTCGTGCATGGTTTCAATGAGTTTGACGTGTACTATCTCCGTTCACCCTGAGCGGAGTCGAAGGGTGCTTGGCACGATCTATCAGAATCCGAAGTTTCCGCCCTTCGTCAAGCTCAGGACGAACGGAGTGCGGAGGCATGTCAACCCGTCAAACTCATTGAAACCATGTACTAGGAGCCTAATTATTTCGAAAATTCGAGCCACCCATGAAATTAGCCATATTGCCAGAGGGGCGAACATCCTGACCATTGGGGCCATCGTTTGAAAAAGGGTCAACGTTTTGCATTCGCGAGCATCCCTGAGCCCCGGATTGTGGCTTGGCCTGGTCTTTTTCGGAATAGATAGCCTTATAATACGATGTCAGGTTAATCCCATGGGCGTACAGAGGTTTCTTACTATCCAGTGTTCTGTACTTCACCTCACTCGAACCCAATCTTCTGGTACGGATCTCAAGCGTTGAATTGCTAATCACTTCAAGGGGGTGATTCTGGTGTTCGGAGCAAAAAACATATTCCAGGCGTTGCTGCTTAAACCCCGGTTTTAATGGCACATAAGGGTCTTTTGGTTTACATCCCTCGCCTTGAGTGACTGGGTAAAAGGTTGTGATAACGGCATAATGACCTTCTGATACTTTGGATGCATCTGCTTTAAATGCTGCTCCTGCTTTTGAGCCAAGCTTACTTGCTACTAATTCCGCTTCCTTGCTGGGGTTATGAACAGAAAAGAGGCGGACGTAGCAGTCACAATCTGTAATCTTGACCAATTTTCCATCACGCGAAAAACTTTCAATCTGGGATATGTTTGGGGTTTTATCTGCGTGTGTTAAATAGAGGTCATTTTGCGTGAAGACAGTCAGGGTGCGAGTTTTACCGACACCTGTCAAAACAAATGACCTGGTATCTTTCGGATTTAATGGGGAATTACCGATGAGCTTGAGAAATTCATCATGTGTTGTACCAATGGAAATGGTTGGCATGCTGCCACTGCTTGCGTTCATAATAATATCTCCCTGATTGGGAACCGTTAAAAGGATTCGTTCTATGCCAACAATCCAGATAGCTGTTTAAATATCAGACTTCCAATTCAGGCAAAAGTTCAAACATCACCCTTGAAAAACATCGGTTAAATTTTCAGCGGGTGGTAGACAAACGCTTTTAAGGAATCCTTCAGTGGCAGACAGTCAGAGTCTGTTGACAGCACTTCTGCCAACAATATCCGATTTTGCACCAGGCGTTGACGAATGCAGGTTCGGGCACAGGCTTGCAGCGATCCGGGTTGATAAACGGGTATATGATTGCGCAGGGAATCGATGATTTCGGGGGCGGCCCCTCCAGCTTCAGCACTCTTCATAGCTGTCCAGCCCAGCTGGTTACGCACACCGGGATCGGCACCACTATCCATCAGAATCCTGACCAATTCCGGGCTTTGATTTGCTATCCCCAGATGCAGCGGGGTATCGCCATCTTCACCACGGGCATTGGGGTCAGCGCCGTTAGCCAGTAAGAGCTTGAGCAGCTGGACAGCGCAGCCATCATCTCTGTTTACCACAAAATTCAGCGTGGTCTGGCCAGAATTGCTGCAAGTATTGGGGTCAGCACCGTTAGCCAGCATCAGCCTGACTTCAGCAACAGGTCGCAGTTTTTCTACCAGACAGTTCAACGTGGTTCGGCCAGAGCTGTTGCACAGGTCGGGATCGGGGTTGGCACCGTGATTCAACAGTGTATGGACAATATCGGTGTGTTGTTTAGATACTGCCTTGTAAAGTGGGTTCAAGGTCCAGACGCCAAACGTGTCGGGGTTGGCACTGTGAGCCAGCAACTTGTCAACTATTTTGCTCGCCCCTTGTTCCGCCGCTTTATTAAGTGGGGTAAAACCGAACTGGTCAGGAATATCGGGGTCAGCACCGTGCTCCAACAGAGTACTTACGGCCGAAAGATTGTCACAGATAACGGCACATTGCAGGGGGGTACGGTTCAGTGCAGTCACGGCATTAAGGTCGGCACCGTGATTCAGCAGGCAATTCAGGAGCAGCGCGGTCTGATCGTTGCTGTTCCTTGTAGCAAAGTGCAACGCAGTAAAGTGGCCGCTGTCACAGGTTTTCGGGTCTGCTCCCCGGTGCAGCAAGGCTTTGACCCTATCATAGTTGCCATGCCAGGCAGCATCCAGGAGCTGGTCGTTAAGGGCTGGGGGGTCATTATATCTGACGACTGATGTCGCTTTGTCGTCCGTCGATAACGGTAATCTTCGGTTACTTGCCGAAGCGGCGGCAAATCCCGGATTGATGTCTGCTGAGGTGCCCGGCTGCTGCAGAGACAGCAAAGGCGTTGCAGGTAAACTGCCGGTCGGTTCCTCTGGCTGGTCGCTTCCAATCCAGGGATACAGACATTGTCTGATACTTGCGAACATTTCGTTAAAACGTCAGTGGGTTGGACACAAATTTTTTCAACGTATTTGGCAACGGCAAACCTTGAGTTACTAATGACAGCGGTTTTGCCCGGTTTTTTTTCAGAGTCATCTGTGGCTGCACCCGGGTTGCACGAATACAATTTCGGGCACAAACTTTCGTCGCCCCGGGTTTAAAGGGCTCACGCAGGGCATCAATGATGTGCACAGGTGCCCCTGTAGCGAGGGCAGCCTCCAGGGCGGTCTGGCCTGACTGGTTGCGAATATCAGGATTGGCACCATGGGCCAGCAGCATGTCAACACAGGTTGAGTTGCTGTTCTTTATCGCCAGATGCAGCGGGGTTTCGCCCTTTTTGCTCACCTTGTCGGGATTGGCACCGTGAGCCAGCAAATCGTCAACCATGTTGGTGCGCCCATTAAAGACTGCATGATCCAGCGCGGTACTACCGTCATTATCAGGAATATTGGGATCGGCACCTTCGCCCAGTAGGGTGTTAACGGTCAAAAGTGAAAATATGTCCCCAATGACAGCATTGTACAGCGGGGTGTGTCCCATACTATTACGGGCATTAATATCGGCACCGTGATCCAGCAGGCACTTCAGGAGCATGACGGTCTGATCGTCTGGATCCGATCCGGCCCAGTGCAGCGCCGTCCAATGAGCGAGGTTATGGACTTGCGGATCAGCCTCGTGATCCAGCAAAGCCTTGCAGACATCATAACTGCCTTTTTTGGCAGCCAGAAGCAGAGGTATGAACTCTTCATTAGTCAACGGATCGATAGTGGAGACATTGGGGTCAATCCCTCTGTCCAGCAGTGTCTTGAGACATTCGTGCACTCTGTATGAGTCCCTGAACCAAAAAAGCGGGTAGCGGCCTTGCTGGTCACAGAGATTGGGATTGATTCCCTGCTCCTCCAGCAGGTTCAGCAGGTCGTAGAGGGCTGACAGATCACCTTTGCTTCCTTTCCTGATTGCTACTGCCAGTTGATCACCCAAATCACCCAAATCGAGGTCAGACGTCGATGGATGTATGTTCCCGTTACCCCGGGAAGCCACCGCACGTGCTGAAATATTTCCTTCGCAGGCAATGGGTTGCTGGAGAGAAGGTACTGGCTGTGCATGCCAACCCTCGGCCGTTGCCGCCGAATTGGCCGTGTCATCCCGGGATAAACAGGGTCTGATGTTTGAGTACGTTTCGTTAAGAGCCAGCGGGTTGGACACAAATTCTGTCAAAGGATCTGACAACGACAGGCGTTGAGATTTTATTGACAGCGGTTTTGCCCGAGTTTTTTTCAGGGTCATCCGGGGCCGCAGCAGGGTTGCACGAATACAGTTTCGGGTACAAATCTGCAGCGACAAGGGTCTAAAGGGCTCACGCAGGGTATCAATGATGCGAGGAGGTGAACCTTTAACCAAGGCAACCTCCAGGGCGGTCTGGCCAGACGAATTGCGAATATTGGGATTGGCACCATGGGCCAGCAGCATGTCAACACAGGTTGAGTTGCTTTTCTTTATCGCCAGATGCAGCGGGGTATCGCCCTTTTTGCTCGCCTTGTTGGGATTGGCACCGTAAGCAAGGAGCATATCCACAATGTCGTCTGTGTATTGCTTGCTTAATGCCACGCAAAGTGAGTTGCTCACTCCGTAGCTGTGGATGCTGCCAGGCGTATCAGGATTGGCACCATGAGCAAGCAAGTCGTCGACAATGTTAGCGCACCTGTTAAAGACTGCATGGTCCAGCGCGGTTTTACCATCTATATCAGGAATATTGGGATCGGCACCTTCGCCCAGCAGGATGTTAACGGTCAGAAGTTCCCTGCGAAGGACGGCAATGCACAGCGGGGTGTACCCGGCATCATTACGGGCATTAATATCGATACCATGATCCAGCAGACACTTCAGGAGCATGACGCTCTGTTCGCTTACATGCCGTGCGGCAAAGTGCAGCGCCGTCCAATTAGCGCCGTCACGGGCTTGCGGATCCGCTCCGTGGTCCAGCAAGGCCTTGCTGATCTCATAACTGCCCTTTTCGGCAGCCAGAAGCAGAGGTATGCAATCTTTATTAGTCAACGGGTCAAAAGTGGCGAAATTGGGGTCAATCCCCCTGGTCAGCAGGGTCTTGAGGACATTTGACCCTCCGCTGTATTGGTAACTGATCCAATAGAGCGGGTGGCGGCCTTGCTGGTCGCAGAGATTGGGGTCAATCCCCCGCTCCTCCAGCAGATTCAGCAGGTTGTCTACGGCTTTGTGGTCACCCTCCCTGGTTGCTGCTACCAGTTGATTGCCCAAATCAACCAAATCGAGACCAGACGTCGATGGCTGCATGCTCCCATTGCCCGGTGAAGCCCCCCCACGTGCTGAACTATTTTTTGCACTGGCAACGGGTTGCTGGAGAGAAGGTACTGGCTGTGCGTGGAAACCCTCGGCCGTTTCCTCAGGATTGGCAGTGTCATCCCGGGAAGATGAACATTGTCTGATGCTTGAGAACATTTCGTTAAAACGTCAGTGGGTTAGAAACAAATTTTTTCAACGTATTTGGTAACGGCAAACGTTGAGTTACCAGTGACAGCGGTTTTGCCCGAGTTTTTTTCAGCGTCATCTGCGGCTGCACCCGGGTTGCACGCATACAGTTTCGGGCACAAACTTTCGTCGCCCCGGGTGTAAAGGGCTCACGCAGGGCACCAATGATGCGAGGAGGTGACCCTGCAACAACGGCAACCTCCAGGGCGGTCTGGCCTGACGATTTGCGAATATTGGGATTGGCACCACGGGCCAGCAGCATATCAACACAGGTTGAGTTGCTTTTCTCTATCGCCATATGCAGCGGGGGATCACCCTTAATGCCCGCCTTATTGGGATTGGCACCGTAAGCAAGGAGCATATCCACAATATCTGTCCTTTGCCCGCGTAATGCCTCGTACAGTGCGTTGCTCCACCCGACTTCGTCGCGGTTATTACCAGGCGTATCAGGATTGGCACCATGAGCCAGCAAGTCGTCGACCATGTTAGTGTATCCTCCGGAGACTGCATGGTCCAACGCGGTACAACCGTGATTATCAGGAATATTGGGATCAGCGCCTTCATCCAGCAGGACGTTAACGGCCACAAGGTCGCCGCGAATGATGGCATTGCACAGCGGGGTGCGCCCCGGATCATTACGGGCATTAATATCGGCCCCATAATCCAGCAGGCACTTCAGGAGCATGACCATCTGCCTGCTGCTTTCTCCCCATGTGGCCCAGTGCAGCGCTGTGTAATTAGAGCGGTCATGGGCTTGCGGATCGGCTCCGTGCTCCAGCAGGGCCTTGCTAACCTCATAACTGCCGTTTCTGGTTGCCTGAAGCAGGGGTATGTACTCGTTATTATTATACGGATCAATGGTGGAGACATTGGGGTCAATCCCCCTGTCCAGCAGGGTCTTAAGGATATTGGACGCTCTGAAATCATCACTGACCCAATAGAGCGGGTAGTAGCCTTGCTGGTCGCAGAGATTTGGCGCAATCCCCCGCTTCTCCAGCAGGTTCAGCAGGTTGTCGAGGGCTGGCAGGTCTCCCTTCCTGATTGCCGCTGCCAGTTGATTGCCCAAATCACCCAAATCGAGATCAGACGCCGATGGACGTATGCTTCCGTTGCCTGGGGAAGCCACCGCACGTGCTGAAATATTTTCTGCGCTGACAACAGGTTGCTGGAGAGAGGGTACTGCCCGTGCGTGGGAACCCTCGGCCGTTTCCTGCGGATTGGCAGAGTCATCCCAGGGAAATAAACATTGTCTGATGCTTGAGTACATTTCTTTAAAAGTCAGTGGGTTGGTCACAAATTTCTTCAAGGGTTCTGACAACAGCAGGTGTTGAGATGCTATTGACAGCGGTTTTGCCCGGTTTTTTTTCGGGATCATCCGAGGCCGCATCAGGGTTGCACGAATACAGTTTCGGGCACAAATCTGCAGCGACCCGGGTTTAAAGGGCTCACGCAGGGCGTCAATGATGCGAGATGGTGCCCCTGCAACGACGGCAACCTCCAGGGCGGTCTGGCCTGACTGATTGCGAATATTGGGATTGGCTCCATGGGCCAGCAGCTTGTCAACACAGCTTGCGTTGCTTTTCTCTATCGCCAGATGCAGCGGGGTATCGCCCTTTTTGCTCGCCTTGTTGGGATTGGCACCGTAAGCAAGGAGCATATCCACAATGTCGTCTGTGTATTGATTACTTAATGCCATGCACAGTGCGTTGCTCCACCCGTGGTCGTGGATGTCGCCGGGCGTATCAGGATTGGCACCATGAGCCAGCAAGTCGTCAACCATGTTGGTGCGCTCGTTAAAGACTGCATGGTCCAGCGCGGTACTACCATCATTATCAGGAATATTGGGATCGGCACCTTCGCTCAGCAGGATGTTAACGGCTGGAAGTACGTCACCAATGACGGCATTGCACAGCGGGGTGCATCCCCTACTATTACGGGCATTAATATCAGCACCGTGATCCAGCAGGCACTTCACGAGCATGACGCTTTGTATCTTGTACTCCCATGTGGCCCAGTGCAGCGCTGTCCAATTAGAACAGCCACGGACATGCGGATCAGCTCCGTATTCCAGCAAGACCTTGCTGACTTCATAACTGCCTCTGTCGGCGGCACAAAGTAGAGGTATGTTCGTTTTTCTATTCCACCGATCAATGTTGCAGAGATTGGGGTTCGCCCCCCTGTCCAGCAGGGTCTTGAGAATTCTGTCAGCTCTGCCCACGGCACTGGCCCAATAGAGCGGATAGCGGCCTTCCCGGTCGCAGAGATTCGGGTCGATCCCCAGATCCTGCACCAAGTTCAGCAGGTCGTTGACGGCTGCCAGATCTCGCTTCCTGATTGCCGCTGCCAGTTGATCGCCCAGGCCCCGCAAATCGACATCAGACGTCAGTGGATGTAAGCTCCCGTTGCCTGGGGATGCCACCGCTCGTGCTGAAATATTTTCTGCATTGGCAACGGGTTGCTGGAGAGAAGGTACTGGCTGTGCGTGGGAACCCTCGGCCGTTTCCTCCGGATTGGCAGTGTCATCCCGGGAAGATGAACATTGTCTGATGCTTGAGTACATTTCGTTAAAAAGTCAGTGGGTTGGACACAAATTTTGTCAAGTTATTTGGCAACGGCAGGCGTTGAGATACTATTGACAGCGGTTTTGCCCGAGTTTTTTTCGGGGTCATCTGTGGCTGCACCTGGGTTGTACGAATACAGTCTCGGGCACAAACTTTCGGAGCCCCGGGTTTAAAGGGCTCACGCAGGGCATCAATGGTGCGGGGAGGTAACCCTGCATCTACGGCAACCGCCAGGGCGGTTTGGCCTGACTGGTTGCGAATATTGGGATTGGCACCATGGGCCAGCAAGTCGTCAACCATGTTGCTGCACCTGTTAAAGACTGCATAGTCCAGTGCGGTTTTACCATCTTTATCAGGAATATTGGGATCGGCTCCTTCGCCCAGCAGGATGTTAACGGTCATAAGCTCCTTACGAAGGACCGCAATGCACAGCGGGGTGTGCCCATCATGATTACGGGCATTAATATCGGCACCGTGATCCAGCAGGCACTTCAGGAGCATGACTTTCTGTTCGCTAAATCGCCGTGCGGCAAAGTGCAGCACCGTCCACCCGCAGTCATGGGCTTGCAGATCAGCTCCGTGGTCCAGCAAGGCCTTGCTGATCTCATAACTGCCATCTTCGGCAGCCAGAAGCAGAGGTATGTACTCTCTATTAGTCAATGGGTCGAAAGTGACGAAATTGGGGTCAACCCCCCTGGTCAGCAGGGTCTTGATGACATTTGCCACTCTGCTGGATCGGTCACTGAGACAATAGAGCGGGTGGTGGCCTTGCCGGTCACAGAGATTGGGGTCAATCCCCCGCTCCTCCAGCAGGTCCAGCAGGTTGTCTACGGTTTCCCGGTCACCATTACTGGTTGCTGCTACCAGTTGATCAACCAAATCAAGATCAGACGTCGATGGATGCATGCTCCCGTTGCCTGGGGAAGCCACCCCATGTGCTGAAATATTTTCTGCGCTGGCAAAATGGCGATCCCCGGCCGTTTGCTCCGGATTGGCAGCGTCAGGTGAACATTGTCTGATGCTTGAGTCCATTTCTGCCAAAGTCAGTGGGTTAGACACTGATTTTGTCAAAGGATCTGCTAACGACAGGTGTTGAGATTCTTTTGACAGCGGTTTTATCCGGTTTTTTTTCTGGGTCATCCGGGGCCGCATCAGGGTTGCACGAATACAGCGTCGGGCACAAAACTGCAGCGACCCCGGTTTAAAGGGCTCACGCAGGGCATCAATGATGCGCGGAGGTGACTCTGTAACGAGGGCAGCCTCCAGGGCGGTCTGGCCTGACTGGTTGCGAATATTGGGATTGGCACCATGGGCCAGCAGCTTGTCAACACCGGTTGCGTTGCTTTTCTCTATCGCCAGATGCAGCGGGGTATCGCCCTTTTTGCTCGCCTTGTTGGGATTGGCACCGTAAGCAAGGAGCATATCCACAATGTCGTCTGTGTATTGCTTACTTAATGCCATGCAAAGTGAGTTACCCCACCCGCAGCTGTGGGAGTCGCCGGGCGTATCAGGATTGGCACCGTGAGCCAGCAAATCGTCAACCATGTTGGTGCACCCGTTAAAGACTGCATGGTCCAGCGCAGTACTACCGTCATTATCAGGAATATTGGGATCGGCACCTTCGCTCAGCAGGATGTTAACGGCCAGAAGAGTGTCACGAATGACGGCATTGCACAGCGGGGTGCGTCCAATACTATTACGGGCATTAATATCAGCACCGTGATCCAGCAGGCACTTCATGAGCATGATGCTCTGTTTGCCGAATTTCCGTGTGACCCAGTGCAGTGCCGTCCAATCAGAGCCGTCACGGGCTCGCGGATCAGCTCCGTATTCCAGCAAGACCTTGCTGACCTCATAACTGCCGCTTTCGGCGGCACAAAGTAGAGGTATGTTCTTTTTTCCATTCCACGGATCAATGTTGCAGAGATTGGGGTTCGCCCCCCTGTCCAGCAGGGTCTTGAGAATTCTGTCAGTGCTGCCCTGGCAACTGGCCCAATAAAGTGGGTAGTAGCCTTGCCGGTCGCAGAGATCGGGGTCAATCCCCAGATCCTGCACCAGATTCAGCAGGTCGTTGACGGCTGCCAGATCTCGCTTCCTGATTGCCGCTGCCAGTTGATCGCCCAGGCCCCGCAAATCAACATCAGACGTCAGTGGACGTAAGATCCCGTTGCCTGGGGAAGCCACCCCACGTGCTGAACTATTTTCTGCGCTGGCAACAGGTTGCTGGATAGCAGGCGATGACTGTACATTAGAACTACCGGCTCCTTCCTCCGGATTATCAGTATCATCCCAGGGTAATAAACACTGTCTGATATCTGGGCTCATGTCTGTCCGTCGCTGGAAAATCCCAAAGGGGGAGTTTGATACCTGCCTTATTCGTTCCTGAATCTGGCGTTTCATCATTTTAAGAGACAAATGACGAATAGAGGCTAGTTCAAAAGGCCCGTTGTGCAAGCCTGTTGCCTATGTTTTGTTCTGGTGACAATACCGGGCAAGCGTTCATGCTTAACTCGGCAAGTACTCTTTCCCCCAGCCAGTACCGATAACTTTGTCGTTTAGCATGGTGGCAATTTGTTCATCGGTATAACCAAGACCCGCAACAATCTCGGTAGTCGAACGGCCTAATCGCTCGGTTGGTGTTTGCGCAATAATCTGTGCCCGTGAAGGCCTGATTGAGTAGTGATCAATAATAGTCACTGCATGTCCACTGGGATGATCGCGGTAGCTGGAAAACGCATAACTGCCAAGGTCAATTCCCACTTTGCCATCGGCAGGGCGAGTGTAACGCTCCCGAAGCTCGGCGATCCCCACTGAGCGCACCGCTGCAATATCCTGTTCCCGCAGCGCCTGCGCCCAATGATCGGCGCTTTCCCCGGAGAGAACCTCGGTCAAAAAGGCCTTCTTATCTTTTGCTTCACTGATGCCAGCAAGGCCCGGAACGCGTTCCAGCTTGATCAACTCCTGCTCACTGGCATCAATAAATAAATTGCCGTCTTTCGTTGCGTAAAAATGCGATAAATCGTGATTGCCCAAGGCTTCTCGCCCGGATGCTTCATCAAACGGAGCACGCCCCTGATAATCATAGGCAAATTTAATTTGTGCCAGATTGGTTGCCGCAGATAACGAAGTGCACGCCCGGCTGTGCCGCCCGGTGCGCATTTTGTGATAAAGACTCAAGGCCATCCCCAAACCGCCAACAAAACCACAATTAACATCCAAAGTGCCTAAGTGTGCGTGTTCTTCTGGCGTTTGTGGTCCACCAAAACGACTCATAATGCCGCTATTTGCCTGAATAATATCGTCGTAGCCTATGTAGTCTGTTTTGGGTCCACGGGTTGGTCCTCCCAGGCAGTCTAAACGACAGAATAACACGCCCGGATTAACGGCCTGTAAGCTGGCTTCGTCCAGGCCCAGAGGTACTATCTGGCGCTCGGGGGCATTAATTAACACCAGGTCAACGGACCGAATTAGCTGGTGAAAAATATCCCGTCCCTGTTCAGTATTGATATCAACCAAAGCACTCTTTTTGCCAATATTGGCTTGAAAACTGTACACGGTGCCAATCAGTGGATCATACAATGGTGTAACCGGATCCAATTTGATCACTTCGGCACCAAAGCGACTTAAAAAGGCGGCAGAATGGGGGCCGGCAATGACATTGGTTAAGTCGAGTATTTTCACACCTGCCAACCAGGCCTGCCGGTTGTCCTTTGCCGCAACCGCGCCAGTGGGCGGGGGCGTTGCTTTAACCTCTGAAAGCTCAGCCAGTGCTGCCTCAAAATCAACCGTGACTCTGGCCCTTGGCTGTAACATTTGTTCAGCCGATTCTTCCAGCCAGACCATAGGCCCCGGTTGTTTCATCATTCCGTATTCAGGATCATCCACTTCAACGATCAATCCCGCCTGCGCACAGTGGTCACTGTTCACCCATTCCTGAGTGGTGCGATGCGGTGCCCCCGGAATTTGCCCTTCACCAAAGATAACCCCCCACTCTTCTGAGGTTTTGGTTAAAAACACCTGCTTCATTTTGGCTGAAATAATATCCGCCCACTTCTTCGGCAGTGGATAAACGCCAATGGAGGTTTCGTCATCCCACTCATCAACCGGTAAATGCAGATTGTGCACCTCAGGTAAGCCTTCGGCCAACAACTCGTCATATAAGCCCGTCACCTGTAAACAACGTTTGGCATGATTGCGATGGGATGGACAAACGACGTAGAAAAAGCGACCGTCTTTGCATTTATAAGTACGATAAAAGGGATCCAGGTACTCTTGTAAATCGTCGTAGCTAACATCCATCGGCAGATTGTTTTCCTTGCGATGGCTGATTTCATGCTCGCGCATGGTCAGGTAGCGTTTGGGCAAATCTTCAATAACGATGGAGTTGTACGACAGCCCTTCCATTAAGGCAGCGACAATCGGCACTTCAATATGATCACCAACACCGAGTTTTTCCCGGGCGAACAGTGCCATCACCACCGAGCTGGCCGCCAGCGTTGTCGCATAGGCTGAGCACAATGACAAAGGAGAAAAACTGGGATCCACGCCCATCAACACCCGGTTAAAGCCCATATCGGTGAAAGCACCAGAGTTAGCGGCAACAATAGCCTCTGTTGCTTTCCACTGACTGCGCAACTGATCATTACTGGCGTAGCCCGGCATGGAAATTGTGATCAGCTCAGGACGTGCTTGCCGCAACTGTGCAAAATCAATTCCCAGACGCTTTAAGACACCGGGACGAAAACTTTCTAAAACAATATCGGCGTGATCAATTAAGGTTAACGCCTGCACCAGACCCTGATCGGATTTCAGATCAATAGTTACCGTGGTTTTGTTCCGGTTCAAAACAGCATTGGCAGGGCTCTGCCATTGTGGTCCGGTTGGCGGATCAATATGAATCACCGTTGCCCCCAGGTCAGCCAGAATCATGGCGACGGCAGGCCCGGCTATTTGCTGGCCAAAATCGATAACCCGAATACCGATTAATGGTAGATTTGCTTTCATACTCAATGTGTTTTCTCACTCTATTTAATTAGTAGTTCTGACTTTCAATCTCCAGCGTAAAAACGTGAAAAGTAATAATTTTGTTTATCATAAAAGTCGTTATTAATTAATTAGCCCATTTGAAAACTGAGTAGTTACCTTTCAAATTTATTAAACACCGACATAGTAAACGCTTGGCAAAAAGTGACCAGCAATAAAAATATTATCTTTGATCTTAATTTTTTTATAGCGGCTACCCTGGTTGAACTTCACTAAGTAACCAGGTACGAAATGCCTCGATATCCTGATGTTTAACATGAGAGCTGGGGTAAACGAGATAAAAAGCTTCATCGGTTGCAATTTTAGTTTTAAACGGGGTAACCAACTTACCTGAATCAATAAGATCCTTTACCAGGCTGGTGCGACCAAGCGCAATACCCTCCCCCAATACCGCCAACTCCAATGCCGATACCAACGTGTCCATATAAAAGCCCTGGCTGGTCTTCATATCTTTATAATTGGCCTGACTGAGCCAGTGTCCCCAACCTTCTTCATAGCCCATCACGTGCAGCAACATATGCTCAGAGAGATCAAAGGTGTCTTCGTCAATCGGGTATTTTGCCAGGTAGTCGGGACTGCACACAGGAAAGAGCTCATCCCAGGTTAACCGGTCGCTGGTCATCCCCTGCCAATGGCCCTTGCCGTAACGAATTTCCAGATCGCTGTCCAGGCTGTTTTCCCGCTCAACTTCATTCACCCAGATATTGCTGGTCAAACGCAGGTTAGTATCCGGGTATTGCCTTCTAAAATTTTTCAGCCTCGGTGCTAACCACTTAATAAAAAACACCATATTCACTTTAATGGTCAGCAGGCTCGTTCGACCATGGCCAAAGATCTCTTCCGTGGCAACGGTCAGGCGTTCAACAGAATCGTGGACAGCGGGCAGGTAGGCGGCCCCGGCATCGGTCAGCTCCAGTCCCCTTGGTAACCGACGAAACAATAAACAACCCAACTGGCTCTCCAGCCCCTTGACCTGCTGGCTCACGGCAGCCTGAGTCAGGTTTAGCTCGTTAGCCGCATGAGTAAAACTCAAGTGCCGGGCAGAGGCCTCAAACGCCCTGATCCAGTTTAAGGGCGGCAGTCGTTTTTTCATAAGAACACCGTATAAGTGCCTGAGCATTTGAAATCATCTTGCAAACTGGCCGGATCAAAGGGAAGTTAACGACTTAAACAAATGTTTAATTATTATTTTCAAGATTTTTAGCTTTGTTTTTAATATTACATAACTTAATAAACAGCACTTACAAATTATTTTATACCTTTGCCATAAGTTTTATTGATTGTCTTCAAACCGAAAGCTGCTCAAAATCATATCATGTCGTAAAAGTCGCTAGTACGCAAAAACAGGTACATGAGGAAATATTACTTTCTGTCGTCTAACCTGACCTCTATGTTTATATCACTTCCCGAAGACTTACCATCCAGCCTGCCTGAGTATATTGCTCAACGGCAGGACCAGAATATTCAGCTGCATGAGCGGTTGCCCGGCAACAGGCCCGGATTGAACGACTCGATAACGCTCCCAACCACCATGCCCTCCTGTTTGTGCAGAAGAGGTGATCGCGCATGAAGACATTCCCGAGGGACCCACCCGTTACGGTCGGGAGCCCAGCTCCGATCAGGCGATGGAAATTAAGGTTAAGACCATTCAAAAGCAGTCAGGAAAGAACGGCTCAGTGTTCCGGATGACCCGACCTTCCCCCTGCACAATAACCCTTGCGCCAGTCAGTGCAGGCGTTTTTGAGTACTTACCCGTGCGTCCAGGTTTACCGAGCGGAGCGATACTATGAACAGCCCAAAGTCAGGAACCGGTATTTTCGCCAATACCCATCCCGTGATGAGCAGAGGCTCGGCGATAGTCATTGTCGCCTTTGTCCTTTTCACGATCATTGCCCCGGCATACGCTAATAGTCTCTATGAAGCCGCCAAGCGCTTTATCGCCACAAGTCTGGCCTGGTATTACACTCTCCTGATGAGCTTCTTTTTACTCCTGGCCATATACACAGCGTTCAGTCGCTTTGGCCGCATTAAGTTAGGCCATGACCACGACAAACCCGAATACGGCTTCTTTTCCTGGTTCTCGATGCTGTTCAGTGCGGGTATTGGTATCGGCATCCTGTTCTGGAGTATTGCCGAGCCAATTTACCACTTGCAAAGCAATCCTTTTATTGCCGAAGGCCAGGCAAAAACCGTGGCAGCCGCACAGGTAGCGATGCGCGTCAGTATCTTTCACTGGGGCTTACACGGTTGGGCACTATTTGCGATTACGGGTATGGCATTAGCTTATTTCACCTACCGCAAAGGCTTGCCATTATCGATCCGTTCTGGCTTGTACCCGACCTTTGGCAACAAAATATACGGCCCGATTGGTCACATGGCGGACTTGCTGGCGGTTTTCGGTACTGTATTTGGTATCGCCACCTCGTTGGGACTTGGCGCACAGCAGATGAACGCAGGTATTAGCTACCTGTCTGGTATCAATATCAGCCCGGCCAACCAAGTGATCATTATTGCGCTCATTACCGGATTGGCAACGCTCTCAACGTTAAGAGGCCTGGACAAAGGCCTGAAAAAAGTCAGCGAATTAAACATGCGCCTTACCGCATTAATGCTCACCTTCTTTATTGTTCTGGGGCCAACTGCTTATTTACTGGGAGCCTTTGTCACTAACCTGGGTGATTACATGACACATGCCGTCGGGCTCGGTTTTTGGGTTGACCCGGATCCCAAAAGCCAATGGCAAAGTTGTTGGACCCTGTTTTATTGGGGCTGGTGGATCGCCTGGGCACCCTTTGTCGGCATTTTTATTGCCCGTATCTCTAAAGGCCGTACCGTCAAAGAGTTTATTCTGGGAGTCTTGACCGCACCAACGTTACTGGCAACCTTTTGGATCACCGCGTTTGGTAATACGGCTATTTTTATTGAACTCTTTGGTTCAGGCGGGGTCACAGAGGCCATTAATAAAGACATTACCACGGCTTTGTTTGTCACCATGGAGTTAATGGACCTGGGTACGGTTGTTGTAGGAATCGGTGCCATTATCTGCATAGTCATGCTGGTGACTTACTTTATCACTTCTGCTGACTCGGCAACCCTGGTTATTTGTACGTTGGTGTCTATGGGAGAACAAAAACCTCCACCCAAGTTGCGGATGTTCTGGGGCTTACTTATTGGTGCGGTTGCCGGTGTATTATTAATTGCCGGAGGCTTGAAAGCGTTACAAACCGCCTCTATTGTTGCGGCACTGCCCTATTCAATTGTGCTGGCGCTTACTACCTGGGGCTTGTATAAGGCTTTTCGCGAGGAACCCAATATTGACATGCCATACTCAGTCACCCCTGGTGATACTCCACTGCCACCGGAATACGGTCAAAGCTATGCGCTCAAGCGCAGTAAGCAGGAAACAGCGGAGTGCCTGGCGACTAATCAAAATGTTTAGCGCATCATTTCGATGAGTTTGATGTGTACAATCTCCGTTCACCCTGAGCGGAGTCGAAGGGTGATTGGCACAGTCTTTATTCAGGGTATGGTGTTTACGCCCTTCGTCCGTGCATCCTGAGCGGATCCAAAGGACGCTCGGTGTGAGCGGCATGGATATCAACGCTTGCCAGTGAATAGACTGTCCTGACGAATAAGGAAAACCACATGTCTTCACAGATCATTCTGCCGCGTATTCTGCAAGTTGGTGAACATGCGAGTTTGGCAGTCGCTGATATTTTAGCCAGCATGGGCTGCTCCCGCGCCCTGATTGTCACTGATAACATGATGGTTAAATTAGGCTATGTCGCTAACATCACAAAAGTACTGGAACAGCAACATATAACGTTTGATGTTTTCTCAGACACCGTGCCCGAGCCCACCGTTGCCTCCATTCAAGCCGGGGTGGAAATGGCCAGGGCAGGCGATTATGACGGCATGATTGCTTTAGGAGGTGGCAGTTCAATCGATAGCGCCAAAGCCATTGCAATGCTCGCTCAATACGGCGGTGACATGAAAGATTACCGCTTCCCGCGTATTGTCAACGAACCCGGCGTCCCCCTGATTGCGATTCCAACCACCGCCGGTACCGGCTCAGAAGCAACCCGTGTCACCATTATTACTGACGAGACCAACGACGAAAAAATGCTCTGTATTGGCACCGGCTTTATGCCCGTTGCCGCACTGGTGGACTACACGCTGACCATCAGTGTACCAGCCCGAACCACCGCAGATACCGGTATTGATGCCCTGACCCACGCCATAGAAGCTTACGTCAGTAAAAAAGCCAATGTTTACAGCGATACGCAGGCCATTGCCGCGATGA
This sequence comes from Endozoicomonas acroporae, assembly GCF_002864045.1. Classification (GTDB taxonomy): domain Bacteria; phylum Pseudomonadota; class Gammaproteobacteria; order Pseudomonadales; family Endozoicomonadaceae; genus Endozoicomonas; species Endozoicomonas acroporae. Next base: position 82,764 of record NZ_PJPV01000009.1, on the reverse strand, counting down.
AACTGATTGCGCCAAACCTGCGCAAGGTTTACCAAAACGGTGAAGATCAACAGGCCCGGGAACTCATGATGCTGGGCTCGACCCTGGCAGGTGTCGCCTTCTCCAACGCATCGGTTGCCCTGGTACACGGCATGAGCCGTCCTATTGGCGCTTTTTTCCACGTGCCGCACGGTTTATCGAATGCCATGTTATTACCGGATGTCACGGAATATTCCATTCCTGCCGCCCCCGGGCGCTACGCGGATTGTGCCCGGGCTATGGGCATCGCTGCGCCACAGGACAGTGACCAGCAAGCCAATAAAAAATTATTAACGGAACTCAAAGCCCTCAATGAAGAGTTATCCGTACCAACGCCTGAGCAATTCGGTATCGATAAAAAGGAGTTTTTCTCCGTTTGCCCGACAATGGCAGAACAAGCCCTGGCCTCAGGCTCACCGGGCAATAACCCAAGAGTACCAAGCGCAGAAGAACTCGTAAGCATGTACCAGGCACTATGGGATTAGCACAATGCTCAAGCACTCATGAATCAACTGTGCCTGAGTGCTAAAAATATCAGCCCCGGGAGGACATCCATGAATACCATTGGTCATTTTATCAACGGTGAAATGGTCTACGATAATGAACGCACCCAGGCAGTGTATAACCCCGCAACAGGCCAGGCAGAAAAACAAGTCGCGCTGGCTTCCGTCGCTACCGTTGAAGAAGCGATCACCAAGGCTGAAGCCGCTTATCCAGCATGGCGCAATACCCCGGCAATAAAACGCGCCCGTGTCATGTTCAAGTTCAAAGAATTACTGGAACAAAACGCCGAAAAAATTTGCCAGCTTATTGGTCAGGAGCACGGCAAAATTTCACACGACGCTGCGGGTGAATTACAACGCGGTATTGAAAATGTCGAATACGCCTGTGGTATCCCTGAATTATTGAAAGGTGAACACAGCAAAAACGTTGGCCCGAATATCGACGCCTGGAGTGAATTTCAGCCACTGGGCGTGGTCGCGGGTATCACCCCGTTTAACTTCCCGGTTATGGTGCCACTGTGGATGTTCCCAATGGCCATTGCCTGTGGCAACTGCTTTGTTCTAAAACCGTCTGAGCGTGATCCCGGTGCCACCATGCTGATCGCTGAACTATTAAAGCAGGCGGGATTACCTGACGGCGTTCTGAATGTGGTGAACGGTGATAAAGTTGCGGTGGACACTTTACTAAACGACGCGCGTATTACAGCGGTCAGTTTTGTTGGCTCAACCCCCATTGCCGAATACATCTACCAAACCGCCAATAACAATGGCAAGCGATGCCAGGCGCTTGGCGCTGCCAAAAACCACGCCATTGTGATGCCAGATGCCGATATGGATAACGCCGTAAACCAGTTACTCGGTGCCGCCTTTGGCTCCTCTGGTCAGCGCTGTATGGCGCTATCCGTGGTAGTAGCGGTTGGCGATCAGGCCGCCGATGCATTAGTGGCAAAAATGGCTGAAGCCATGAAAGGCCTGAAAGTTGGTGCCTGCACCGATAGCAGCAACGACTTTGGCCCGGTTATTACCGGTGCTCATCGCGACAAGGTGGTCAGCTACATCAGTCATGCCGAAAGCCAGGGGGCAAGCATCGTCGTTGATGGCCGCACCCCGAACGTCGATGGCTACCCCGATGGCTTCTTTGTTGGCGGCACCCTGATTGACCGGGTAACACCGGAAATGACCAGCTACCAGGAAGAAATCTTTGGTCCGGTACTGCAAGTTGTCCGCGTTAACACCATGCAAGAAGCGATGGACTTGATCGATGCCCACGAATACGGCAACGGTACCTGTATTTTTACCCGCGACGGCGAGGCAGCCCGTTACTTTTCTGATCACATCCAGGTGGGCATGGTCGGCATTAACATACCGCTACCAGTACCCGTTGCTTACCACAGCTTTGGTGGCTGGAAGCGCTCGCTGTTTGGTGACTTGCACGCCTACGGCCCTGACTCCGTGCGTTTTTACACCAGGCGCAAGACCATTACTCAACGCTGGCCTTCTGCCGGTATCCGCGAAGGTGCTCAATTCTCGATGCCGATAATGAAATAATTGATAGCAAGCCTGCAGAATAAAGCAAATATGGCATCGGCACTCTTAACGAAAAGTGCTGTAAAAAACTGACCCGAAAGAGCCACTCCTTTCGGCGGTAGACAACTTAAGTCGTTTAGATTTTATTGGCATCGGCTTTCCCCCTCCTCGTTCCCAAGCTCCACGTGGGGACGACGCAAAAAAAAACCGGGCATATAAAGCCCGGAAAGAACGCACAGAACAACAATTACAGGGAGGTCTCACTCATTTAAATGGTTAAAAATCAAGCTCCGGCACCATCAGGGAAGAGCCGGATGACTTGAATCAGAACCAGTATTCAACACCAACGGATGCTTCTTTGAAGCTGTCAGTTTTCCAGCGGCCACCAAAGGTTTCGCCTGCATCTACGTCACGATAACGGCCATAAACTACCGCATTAGAGTCAATCTTATACAGCAGTTGAGTTGACCACACATCATCACTGGTATTCTGCTGTTTAACTCCTTTAACTTCCAGATCCTCATTCCCGGCATAGCCCACTTTAGCCTGCCATTTATGATCAGCACCAAAGTTATACATCAAGCCAACAGAATAAGAGTTCTGCTCTTCATCAGCACCAACATTGTTATCGGCTTCAGCTACTCGATACTGGGCAAAATAACCAACTGGACCATGGCCACCCTGAACTCCCACTAAATAAGTTGTATTATCCCAGAAAGTTGTTGAAGTAGTCCCATCTTGAGTGTCGTAGTTCATCTCATAAGCCAGATCGAACTGCACCCAGTTACCTTCGCCATATTTAAAGTTCTGATGGGCAGCTGCACCATGGTAATAGTTACTCCCTCCTTTTTCACTTCCAGTAGCTCCGGCACGATCCTGTCCAGCACCTGCTGCGAGATCAAGAGTAAAGCCTGACCACAGCTCTTTAGAGTCCCAACGGACAGTATCTGACTGACGGTCATTGAAGTTATTACCACCAATAATGCCACCCCAGTCATAAATATCACCTAGCCCCGGGTTAGAAGCAGGCCAGTCTACAACTTCATATAAAGGAGTCAGTACACGACCGGCACGAATCAGACCGAACTCAGTGCTGTCAAGACCGACAAAGGTATCACGCTTGCCCAGATAGCCTTCGCCACCGTTTTCTCCGGCAAAAGACTCATCAACATAACCACTCTCAATCTGCCAGATGAACTTGGTGTGAGATGGCAGGCCGTCAAAGTTTGCATAACCACGTAACCCAATCCGGCTCTCATTGTTCACTTGGATACCATCATTGGCTTTGGCGTTTTCGTAGTCACGATTAGCAACCTGAACAGCAATAACACCGTACACATCGTAACCATATTTATCTTCACCATGGTTTTCCGCAACCGCAACCGTAGAAGCCAGCGCAGCCAGTACAGAACTTGCAATAACTGTTTTCTTAAACATCGCCATTAATCCCCATTAACTCCTGGTGTGTTTTCTGCTTTTTTAGAAAGACAGCACTTTCTGTTTATTGTCGTCCGTCGTTTTTAAGGTCTTCGCCCTGTTCAACGACCCGCTTCAACCCAGGCAACCCTGTCGTCAAGAAACGGTGACATTTGTAAACGCTTGTCAGTTTATCTTTTCGCAAAAAAAATGTAACCGGTTTCCGCAACCGGTTTCAACCTTTTCTTGACATTTTTGTCATAAATCAACTTTTCATGACTTTTCACATCACACTAAAAAAACACAAAGCAAAAAATTGATTTACATCATAGAAACCAACCGTTAAACCACCATTGCAAATCTCCAGGAGCGAATTTTCTGCCCGGTAAGGCTGCTCACCTGCTCACCGAATCACTTGCACACCCCGAAATCCCAATAGCTTCAGCCATATACAGCAAGCCAGAAACTGCCTGAAAAGCACCAATGTAACCGGTTACAGAAACCGGTTGCGTCATGATTACTTCTGTGATTTCATTGTCAACGTAATGAAAACTTCCACATACGGTTTCCCGTTCAGTTCATGGTCACTTTGACCAGGCTCTTAACAAGAGCAAACGGAATTACTGTACTGGACCAACAAAACTGACCTGTCTTGGAATTGAATAGCGGAGTCACTGTGATGAAAAAGATTTTTCTATGCTGCAGCGCAGGTATGTCAACCAGCATGCTGGTTAAGAAAATGGAACAGGCCGCGGTGGATCGTGGCCTTGAAGTAAAGATCGATGCCGTTGGTATGGCCAATTTTGAACAAGCCATCGAGTCTTACGACGTTTGTCTTCTTGGCCCACAGATAAAGTTCAAGCTGGCCGACTTTCAGGCTCATGCGGCAAAACTGCACAAGCGTGTAGAAGCTATTGACCCAATGGCCTACGGCATGATGAAGGGTGAACAGGTTCTTGATCAGGCACTTGCCCTGCTGGAAGAAACTGCATAACAACAATAACAACGACGGTTGCAACACAGAAGGCGCTCATTCAGGGCTCTTTTTTTAAGAGAATGGGGATTAACCATGAAACTGTACGACCAACTCATACAATTTGTAGAGCAGAAGCTGGGGCCAATAGCCGGCAAGCTGGGTGCTCAACGTCATATTACCGCACTGCGTGATGGCTTTCTGGTGGCCATGCCCTTCATTATTGTGGGCAGTTTCATCCTGATTTTTGCCAACCCTCCGTTTGCTGCCGATACCACCAACGCTTTTGGCCGTGCCTGGCTGGACTTCGTCGCTGCCCATCGCCCGACCATCGTCATGCCCTGGACCATGAGTATGGGCATCATGTCCCTGTTCATCACCATGGGTGTTGCCTACTCTCTGGCCAAATCCTACCAGATGGACGCCATTGGTGCCGCAGCCCTGTCGGCCATGTCATTCCTGCTGGTGGCTGCCCCTGAAAAAGGCTGGGCTCTGCCACTGAACCACTTTGCCGGTACCGGTATCTTCACCGCACTGCTGGTTGCCTACTTCTCCGTAGAACTGACCCGCATTCTGAAGAAGTACAACATTACTATTCGCATGCCTGAGCAGGTACCGCCAGCCATTGCTGCGTCCTTCGCTCTGCTGGTTCCGGTGCTGGCGATTTTCGTAACGCTGTACCCACTGAGCCTGTTTGTACAGTCTGGCTTTGATATGCAGATTCCCGATGCGGTAATGACCATCTTCAAGCCACTGGTCAGCGCCTCCAACAGTCTGCCAGCCATCATTGGCGCACTGCTGCTCTGCCAGCTGCTGTGGTTCGCGGGTATTCACGGTGCCAACATTGTTGTAGGTATTCTGTCGCCTATATTCCTGGCTAATATTAGCGCCAATGCTGCTGCCTACGCTGCCGGTGAAACCATACCTAACCTGTTCACTCAGCCTTTCTGGGACTTCTATATCTTTATCGGTGGTGCCGGTGCAACTCTGTCTCTGGTTATCCTGATGAGCTTTAGTAAAACCGCTCACCTGCGCAGCGTTGGCCGTATGAGCTTCCTGCCTGGCGCATTCCAGATCAACGAACCGGTTATGTTCGGTGCCCCGGTGGTCATGAACCCAACCCTGTTCATTCCATTTGTGATGGCTCCGGTGGTGAACGCCATCATCGCTTACGTTGCCGTTAACACGGGCATTGTTGACAAAGCCATCGCGGTAACGCCATGGACTGCTCCGGCCCTGATCGGTGCCGCCTGGGGTGCTGGCTGGGCCTTCAAGGCTTCTATCCTGACTGCGGTACTGATGGTGATTGACCTCATGATCTACTACCCATTCTTCAAGGCCTACGAGAAGCAGGTGATGGCCCAGGAACAGGCCACAGCCACAGGTGCCACCAAGACTGAAACCGCCGGTAACCCAGCCATCGCGTAACACCTTTCCTTCCCACCGGCTGAGTCCGGTGGGTGTATTACCCCCTTATTTTCAGGAGACTTCCCATGAACGTCGACAACGTTGTAATGGAATTGATCGTTAAATCCGGCGAAGCCAAAAGTCAGGCCCTTGAAGCCCTGGCCCACGCCCGCTGTGGCGATTATGTCAAAGCGGAAAAATCCCTTGCCGATTCCCGCGAAGCTGGCAGACTGGCCCATAAAATGCAGACTGCCCTGATCGCTGCCGACAATGGCGAAGGCAAAGTACCCGTTAACCTGCTGCTGGTTCATGCCCAGGATCACCTGATGAACTCCATGCTGGCACAGGATATGGTAGAAGAGATGATTCGTCTGTATCAGCGACTGGACAACCAATAATTTTTTAAACGACTGAACGCAGCCATTTTTCTAAGTTGTTTTTCGGCATTCAGAATGCTCATAGCGAAAAGATGCCCATAGCAAAAAAAGTACCCAACAAGGTATTTTCACGAAAAGCCCGGCGAAATCAGATCGGATTCAGGAGAAGGCAATGGCGAGCATAAAGGACGTAGCTGAACTGGCAGGGGTTTCCAGGGCAACGGTATCCCGGGTTCTCAATGAGACAGGCCAGATTAAGGAAACGACCAGAGAGCGCGTACATAAGGCGATGAAAAAGCTGAATTACCGCCCGAACCCTCTTGCTCGCTCGCTGGCAACCTCTTCTTCCAACACCGTTGGACTGGTCGTTACCTCCTACCGGGGCTCCTTTTTCTCCGAGCTGATGGCTGAAGTTCAGGAAGCGATGGACCAGCAGGAAAAATTCCTGCTGGTCAGCCGCGGTAAACGCTCACGGGAAAGTGAGCAACTGGCAATCCAGCGATTGAAGGATATGCGCTGTGATGGCCTTATTCTCCATGCCCGTAATCTATACGACGAAGAACTAATTGAGCTGGCCGGGGAAGCAACACCGTTCATCATCCTGGACCGTCAGGTTGTGGGTCTGGAAGACCGCTGCGTTGCCTTTGAGCACGCAGAAGCCGGTAAGCTGGCCGTTAACCATCTGATAGCGCATGGCCATCGCAAAATTGCCTGTCTGGCAGGCCCACGGGAGCGCCTGACTGCGCAGTTGCGCTTCCGGGGTTATGAGCAGGCACTGCGTGAACACCACATCGAACTGGATGAATCACTGGTGGCTGAAGCGGATTATGACCGGACAGGGGGTTATCACGCCATGGCAGAAATACTGGCAAAACACCCGGATATCACTGCCGTGTATTCCTGTAGTGAAGAGATGTGTGTCGGTGCATTTGACCTGTTCAGAGAACGCAGCATGACCGTTCCTGGCGATATATCCATGGTCAGCTTTGACAGCGTCAGCATCTGCACCATGTTAAGGCCAGCAGTAACAACAGTGCACTTTCCCATCAAAGAGATGGCGGCCCGGGCATCAGAAGCGCTTTCAGGCCTGATGAATCACCAACCGTTGTCGGCACTGGAAACATTTAAACCGGAATTACGACCAAGAGAGTCCGTCCGTACTCTTAAGTAACCATTTAAGGGCGAAGGATCTCAGGAAAATAGCATGAAAAATCTTAAGCTGACGATTATTGGCGGTGGCAGTAGCTACACACCGGAGCTGGTTGACGGCATTATCCGCCGTATCCGTGAGCTGCCTGTTACAGAAATCTGCCTGGTTGATGTTGAAGACGGCGAACACAAAGTGAACATTATCGCTGATCTGACCAGGCGCATGATCGAAAAAGCCGACCTTGATATTAAAGTATGGGCAACGCTGAACCGTCGTGAAGGCATCAAAGACGCCCAGTTCGTCATGTCCCAGTTCCGTGTGGGTGGCCTGGCAGCCCGTGCCCGCGATGAACGTATCCCCCTGAGATACAATGTTATCGGCCAGGAAACCACCGGGCCTGGAGGTTTTGCCAAAGCACTGCGCACTATCCCTGTTATTCTCGACATCTGTCGTGATATTGAAGAAGTTGCCCCAAACGCCTGGCTGATCAACTTTACCAACCCGGCCGGCATGGTAACCGAAGCCGTTATCAAGCACACCCGGGTAAAAGTGATGGGTCTGTGTAACGTCCCCATCAATATGCACTACTCTATTGCCCGCATGCTGGGTGTTAAGCCGGAAGAGGCTTCCCTGGATTTTGCCGGTCTGAACCATATGGTGTGGGTTCACAAGGTTTCCGTTGCCGGTGCAGACAAAACCCGGGAAGTCCTCAAACTGCTGGGTGATGGCGCCAGCCTGAACATGAACAACATTACTGAAGAGCCATGGGATCAGTCCTTCCTGAAGGCCCTTGGTGTGGTTCCCTGCCCTTATCACCGTTACTTTTATCTGAAAGAGGCGATGTTGGCGGATGAACTGAAAGCAGCAGAGTCTGGTGGTACCCGTGCAGAACAGGTGATGAAAACCGAAGAAGAGCTGTTTGAACTGTACGCTGATCCTGATCTGGACCATAAGCCAAGCCAGCTGGAAAAACGTGGCGGCGCTTACTATTCAGAAGTTTCTCTGGATCTGGTGGATGCCATCTGGAACAACAAAAAAACGATGAATGTCGTTAATACCCGTAACAATGGTGCCATCAATGGCCTGCCAGACGATGCGGTGGTAGAAATCAATGCCATGGTGGATGCCGACGGTGCTCACGCTATATCTTTTGGTACTATGCCTACCCATCTGAACGGCTTGCTCCAGCAGGTCAAGGCTTATGAGACTCTGGCTATTGATGCCGCTGTTTACGGCGATTACGACAAGGCTCTGATGGCCATGGCACTGAACCCGCTGGTTCCGGATCTGGCCACCGGTAAGAAGATTCTTGACGATATTATCGCCGAGAACCGCGATTACCTGCCACAATTTGCCGACCTCGTTTAATCTGTTTGGGAACCGCAAGGAAAACGCGTTCCGCCGCCCGCTGTCCGAAAAAGCACACAATCCTGGCTGTTTCGGGAGCCGGGCTGCGGATAGCGGGCAACGCTTCTTTATACCTTTGTGGTTCAAAATTCCCATATCTCTGAGGGGGAGATTAATCTCCAACGCCCTATGAAACTGATCGTCAATGCCGATGATTTCGGCCTGACCCGGGGTGTCAACCTGGGCATCATCGAAGCTTTTCAACAAGGTATTGTCCGCTCCACCACCTTAATGGTGGGCATGCCTGCCGAGCGCCATGGAGCTGAACTGGCCAGACTCAATCCGGGATTGAAAGTGGGTATCCATCTGCGTCTGACCGCAGGCACACCCATGGCCGACCATGTTCCTACCCTGCTTGACCAGACCGGTCATTTACAGAATCAGACACGGTTTTGGGACAATCAGTCCATGAACCCGGAAGAAATCGAGCGTGAGCTGCGTGCACAGATTGAGCAATTCTTAAGCCTTGGTGTTGAACTCAGCCATATGGATGGTCACCACCACTGCCATCGCCACATATTGGTTGCCCCTATCGCCAGAAAGTTGGCTGAAGAGTACAAGGTTCCACTTCGCCCTGAAAATGAAATGACCCAATACCGGGGCAAAAGCCTGGGCTTTTCGGACAAGTTTTACGGTGACAGCCTGACCGGTGAAAACCTCCTCGAAATCGTTCGCCAATATCTGGGCAGAGTACAGGTGCTGGAACTGATGGCACATCCGGCACTGATCGATGAACCTCTGCGGGAAGCCAGCGGTTATGCAACCGCCAGAGCCCGTGAGCTGGCCATTCTGACCGATCCATCACTGCCTGAAGCCCTGGCCGGTATGGGTGTTACCATCTCCGATTACAGTTGCCTGCAGGATTAAGCAAATATGGCATCCGAACTCTTGACGAAAAGCGCAGTAAAAAAAACTGACCACAAACAGCCACTCTTTCTGGGGGTAGACGGCGGTGGCACTTCATGCCGGGCACGTATCGCCGATCTTGACGGCAATATCCTGGGGGAAGGGTTCTCAGGCAGCGCAAACCCCCGGACCGGGCTTGATTCAGCCTGCAACGCCATCATGCAGGCCACCCGTGCAGCGATGGCTCAAGCGGGCCTGAAAGAGAACGACTTCGGACGTATGTATGCCGGTCTTGGCCTGGCCGGTGTCAATCAGCAGAAAGAGCGTGATCTGGTTCTGGGTTGGGGCTTTCCGTTTGCCGGCATTTTCCTGGAAACCGACGCCTATGCCGCCTGCATGGGCGCCTTTAATGGCCGGGATGGAGCGATCCTGATCCTGGGCACTGGCTCCTGTGGTGCCAGCCTGATTGATGGTGAAGTGAAAACCCTGGGCGGCTGGGGCTTTCCAATCTCGGATCATGGCAGTGGTGCCAGCCTGGGCCTTGCGGCGATTCGTTACTCCCTGCTGGCCCACGAAGGCATGAAAGAACAGACACCGTTAAGCCGGGCCATCATGGCAACGTTTGACCACAGTCCTGAACAGGCCGTTGCCTGGCAGGACAGCGCACTCCCCAGAGACTACGGATCCTATGGACCGCTGGTGATTGAACATTTAGGCAAGGGCGATCAACTGGCGGAACAGTTAATTCGGGAAAGCGCTGAAGATGCCGCCATGATGATCCGGGTACTTTATCAGCGTGGCGCTAACCAGTGCGCATTGGTTGGAGGGCTGAGTGAGCTCGTTATGCACTGGCTGCCGGAAGATGTCGCTGCCATTGCCACCCTGCCACAGGGTGATGCCATGCACGGTGCACTGTTGATGGCTATGAAACTCTTCTGAAAAACGTTCGGCTTCCATCGGGAAGTCGAATACTCTAGGAGGCTGACCGAGAATAGACTGCCCTACTGCGGTGGCAGCAAATTGGTCTAAAAAGTCGGAAATTTTTAGCAAATAGAACCACTATTCACTAAAAATTTCCGACTTTTTATCCTCAATTTTCTGCCATCCTCGCTACGGGCGCTATTCTCGGTCAGCCTCCTAGTACGCCATTTCTGGGAACTTAATTTTAGAAAAAAGGTCAGAATTAAAACAAAAGGCCAAGAACCATTTAACGAAATGGGTCTTGTGTTTTTTTTCAAAATCATGATTCAGACTATGCACAGTGTAAATAATGGTGATGTTTCAACAATCACTTATAATCCCCCACCAGGAAAACAAAAAACCGAAAATTGATAATATTGATAATAAAGTTTCTCAAAGGGAGAGTGATACCAACAATCCCATTACTCACAGAACATGTAATACAGCAGGGGATGTAGCTGAATCAAGTTCTGTACAGGCTGCCAGGGCCCTACCCGATTTGCCATCAATCCACCTGACAAAAAAATTTTACCGGCCCATAGATAAAAAACCTCTTAAGTTTGGCTGTGAACAACTTACATCGTGTATTAAGAAATGGCTGAATATAAGTAAAAAACCATTTTGTCCATTGTGTCGTCGTAATCCTTGTTTTATTGCCGATACCGGGGTACCTCTCCACTACACAGCTGCTCAAGGCCTGCAGAAAACCATTGGTGCTCTTATTGCCAGAAGTGCGAACGTCAACTCTCGAACCAAAGACGGTAGGACGCCCCCTCCACTTTGCAGCCGAGAAAGGCCAGCCGGATGCCATTTATGAACTGATTGCCAGAGAAGCGGACGTCGATGCTCGAACCAAAAACGGGTTTACGCCCCTCAAATATGCAACCGAGAAGGGTCAGCAGGCAGCCGTTGATGCCCTGATTGCCTACGCTGCAAAGCTCAAGAAGAGAACCACCGGTCCTCATGTCCGAAAAAACACAGTAAGACAATGCTAAAAATCACGCAAAAACAGCAGTAACGCAACCATTTAATTGAAGCCCCTGATAACAGAGGCCTCTTTGAGGGGGTGAATCAGGAAGTCATATCGTCAAAGAACTTCTTGACGCCATCAAAGAAGGATTGCTTTTTAGGTGACTGGTGACCGGCACCTTCTTTTTTGAAGGTTTCATCCAGTTCCCTGAGCAGCTCTTTCTGGCGTTCGGTCAGTTTTACCGGAGTCTCAACCACAACCCGGCACATCAGATCTCCGGCACTGCCACCACGGACCGGGACAACACCCTTGCCACGCAGACGGAACAGTTTACCCGTCTGGGTTTCCGCTGGAATCTTCAGCTTCACCCGGCCTTCCAGGGTGGGGACTTCCAGTTCACCGCCCAGTGCTGCATCCACAAATGTGATGGGTACTTCGCAGTAGAGGTGTTTGCCGTCACGCTGGAAGATCGGATGATCAGCAACACTGACCTGAACGTAAAGGTCTCCGGCTGGTCCACCATTAACACCCGCTTCGCCTTCACCGGCCAGACGAATACGGTCGCCGGTATCAACACCGGGAGGAATCTTGACGGAGAGGGTCTTGTATTCCTGAACGCGGCCTTCACCGTGGCAGACGTTACAGGGATCCTTGATCATCTTGCCTGTGCCGCGACAGTCAGGGCAGGTTTGCTGCACAGAGAAAAAGCCCTGCTGCATACGCACCTGACCAATACCACCACAGGTTGTACAGCTGACAGGCTGAGTGCCTTTTTTTGCGCCGGAACCATCACACCCGGTACAGCTCACCAGTGTTGGAATACGGATTTTCTTGGTAACGCCGCGAACGGCTTCTTCGAGGCTGAGTTCCAGTTGATAGCGGAGATCGGCACCACGCTGGACGGAACTGCGACTGCGGCCACCGCCAGCACCGAAAATGTCACCAAAGACATCGCCGAAGATATCGCCGAAATTACCACCGGCAAAACCGCCGGCACCGCCCATGCCACCCATGTTCGGATCGACACCGGCGTGGCCGTACTGATCGTAGGCCGCTTTTTTCTGGCTGTCGGAAAGAATTTCAAAGGCTTCGTTGATTTCCTTGAAGCTATCTTCCGCTGCTTTATCACCCGGGTTACGGTCGGGGTGATATTTCATGGCCATACGACGATAGGCCTTTTTTATGTCCTTGTCTGAAGCGCTCCTTTCTACACCCAGCACTTCGTAGTAGTCGCGTTTTGACATCAGAAAAACCCTGAGCTACCTGCATTCACCAGTCGAGCATGAAAACACAGAGCTAACTGGATTCATGGTCAAGTCTGACAAAGCCATCATTTTGATATATACGACAACGCGGGAATGAATCCCGCGTTGTGACCTTATCATCAGTCATTGATGATCGAGTTGGTCTTACTTCTTGTCATCCTTTACTTCTTCAAACTCAGCGTCAACGGCGTCATCAGCTGCTTCAGCCTTTTGCCCGGCACCGGCATCAGCCTGGGCTTCACCCTGCTGCTGAGCTTCAGCATACATCTTCTGGGCCAGACCGGCAGAGGCTTCAGACAGTGCCTTGGTCTTGGCTTCGATTTCTTCCTTATCGTCACCTTTGACCGCAGCTTCAACGTCTTCGATCGCCTTGGTGATGGCCGCCTTCTCTTCTTCAGTGGCCTTGTCACCGGCTTCTTCCAGCGTCTTGCGGGTAGCGTGCGCCAGACTGTCAGCCTGGTTACGGGCCGCCGCCAGCTCTTCGAACTTCTTGTCGTCTGCTGCGTTGGCTTCAGCATCCTTGACCATTTGATCGATCTCTTCGTCCGACAGACCGGAAGATGCCTTGATCACAATAGACTGTTCTTTGCCAGTTGCCTTGTCTTTTGCAGAAACATTCAGAATACCGTTGGCATCCAGGTCGAAGCTGACTTCGATCTGTGGCATGCCGCGAGGTGCTGGTGGAATGTCTGTCAAGTCAAAACGGCCCAGGGACTTGTTGTGAGTCGACTGCTTGCGCTCACCTTGCAGAACGTGAATGGTGACTGCACCCTGGTTGTCGTCGGCCGTAGAGAACACCTGGGACTTTTTGGTCGGGATGGTGGTGTTCTTTTCGATCAGTGGCGTCATTACGCCGCCCATGGTTTCGATGCCCAGGGTCAGCGGAGTAACGTCCAGCAGCAGAACGTCTTTAACGTCACCGGCCAGAACCGCAGCCTGGATGGAAGCACCCATGGCCACCGCTTCGTCAGGGTTAACGTCCTTGCGAGGCTCTTTACCAAAGAACTCGGCCACTTTTTGTTGAACCAGTGGCATACGGGTCTGACCACCCACCAGGATAACTTCGTCGATGTCAGACAGGTCCAGGTCAGAGTCCTTGACCGCGATGCGGCATGGCTCCAGGGAACGGGCAACCAGGTCTTCTACCAGGGATTCCAGCTTGGCACGACTGACTTTAACGTTCAGGTGCTTGGGACCGGTGGCATCGGCTGTGATGTAAGGCAGGTTGACGTCTGTCTGCTGAGTAGAAGACAGTTCAATCTTGGCTTTCTCAGCGGCTTCTTTCAGACGCTGCATGGCCAGTGGGTCGCCTTTCAGGTCGATGCCCTGGTCTTTCTTGAATTCGTCGGCAAGGTATTCGATCAGGCGCAGGTCGAAGTCTTCACCACCCAGGAAGGTGTCACCGTTGGTGGCCAGTACTTCAAACTGGTGCTCGCCGTCTACGTCAGCGATCTCGATGATGGATACGTCGAAAGTACCGCCACCCAGGTCATAAACGGCGATGGTCTGGTCGCCTTTTTTCTTGTCCATGCCGTAAGCCAGCGCCGCAGCGGTTGGCTCGTTGATGATCCGCTTAACCTCCAGACCCGCGATACGGCCTGCGTCTTTGGTAGCCTGACGCTGGGAATCGTTGAAGTAGGCAGGAACAGTAATAACCGCTTCAGTCACTGGCTCGCCCAGGTAGTCTTCAGCGGTTTTCTTCATCTTCTTCAGGATTTCGGCAGAAATCTGTGGTGGTGCTTTCTTGTCGCCCTTAACCTCAACCCATGCATCGCCGTTTTCTGCTTCGACAATTTTGTACGGCACCATCTTGATGTCTTTCTGAACAACGTCATCTTTGAAGCGACGGCCGATCAGACGCTTGATGGCAAACAGGGTATTGTCAGGGTTGGTAACCGCCTGGCGCTTGGCTGGCTGGCCTACCAGAATCTCTCCGTCGTCGGTGTAGGCGATGATGGAAGGCGTAGTACGTGCGCCTTCGGCGTTTTCGATGACTTTGGATTTATCGCCGTCCAGGATCGCCACACAGGAGTTGGTGGTACCCAGGTCAATACCAATAATTCTGCCTTTACTCATTTTGAGTCTCTCCATTGCCCATAATCAGGGCGGAAAACTTTGAAATCTTTGTTCGCTGCCCAATGCTTTCAACCGATGTTGAGTCTGGTGAAACAGCGTTTAGGTGGTGATTACCACGATCTTGGTTTGCTATATGGGAGCGGTCTTTGCTTTTTCAAGGGGCTCTTGCAAGATTCTCGATCAGCCTCCCGGAGCCCCTCTTTGGTTAAGCCGCTTTGGAAACCACCACCATGGCCGGGCGGATAACTCGACCGTGCAGTGTGTAGCCTTTCTGGAAGACATTCATCACGGTGTTGGGTTCCATATCCGGGTTGGGCACCATGGAGATGGCCTGATGGAAGTTCGGGTCGAACGGCTGGCCTTCAGGGTTAACCTGCTCAACACTGAATTTTGCCAGGGCATCCAGCAGCTGTTTGTGGGTCAGGCGCATGCCTTCGAGCATGGTCTCGTGCTGACCTTCACCCTGTTCTGCGCTTTCAATGCCTTTTTCCAGGCTCTCGACCACAGGGATCAGTTCGTTGACGAACTTCTCCAGGGCAAATTTGTGCGCTTTTTCGACGTCCTGCTCGGCGCGGCGCTTGGTGTTCATGGCTTCGGCATGAGCGCGCAGCGCCTGGTCTTTAGCCTGGGCAAGTTGCTCTTCGAGCTCTTCAATGCGTCTGGCGCTATCGTCGCTGGCCTGCTCTTCGGCCTGATCTTCTGAATCAGCCGCTTCTTCCAGAATCGGGTCAACGGCTGCTTCAGCGTCAGCAGAAATTTCAGTTTCGTTGGCTTCAGGTTGCTCGGCCTGATCTTCTGCTTTGGTGTTTTCTACAGTCATTCCAACGTTTCTCCGGATGTCAATCCAGCCTGAAGTGCTGGCTGGAACGTGTCTTCGTGTTATGGGCCGTGGTGCTTCCGTAGGAGGCTGTCCGAGAATAGACTGCCCTACCGGCAACTGCTCCTGCGTTGCTCTAGCTCCTGCATCCATGCAGTCGTGCGGTGGCAGCAAATTGGTCTAAAAATTCCGTTTTGTTCGGCAAATAGCCCCGCTATTCACCTCACAAAACGAAATTTTTATCCTCAATTTTCTGCCATCCTCGCTACGGGGTCGCCTAGACGGGCGCTATTCTCGGACAGCCTCCTAGGGCCCCGGGGCAAAAGTAAGTATTAAGTGATAGCCTAATATGGGGTTCATGGCAGCTTATTCAAGGGGAAATTTGCTTTACCAATTCGGGTTTTAAGTTTACTGTATAAATAAACAGTAACCCGATATGCAATTGGGATCGTGAGAGCTGCCATGCTGAACCAAATTTCCATCAGCAACTATGCCATCGTTGACCACCTTAACCTGGACATCAATCCCGGGATGACCGCCATCACCGGGGAAACCGGTGCCGGTAAATCCATTATGCTGGATGCCCTCGGGCTGGCCCTGGGAGGCCGGGCGGGCAGCGACTGTGTGCGTGATGGCGCTGATCGGGCCGATATCCGCGCCTGCTTTGACCTTCAGCGCATACCTGCCGCAAGAGAGTGGTTGCAGGAGCGAGATTATGACGGCGAGCATGCTGGCGGTTCCGAATCCTCGGCGAACGAATGTATCCTGCGCCGGGTGGTTACCCGTGAAGGTCGCTCCCGGGGCTATATCAATGGTATCCCGGTCACACTTGCCGAGTTGAAGGGGCTGGGGGAGCTGTTAATCGATATTCACAGTCAGCATGCCCACCAATCATTGTTGAAAAAGAGCAATCACGCTGAGCTGCTGGATGAGTTTTCCGGCTCGCTGGCGCTGTCCCGGGAAGTAGCGGATATGGCCGCTGATTACCGCCAGACCAGTGCGCAATTGCATACTTTATTGTCCGATCAGCAGGACCGGGAAGAGCGGGTTCAATTGCTGAGTTATCAGTTGCATGAGTTGGAGCAGTTAAACCTTCAGCCTGGGGAGGTTGAGCAGTTGGAGCAGGAGCATCGCCAGCAATCCCAGGCAGGTGCAACCTTATCGGCCTGCCATCAAATCACCCGGGTTTGTACCAGTGACGATGGTGATAATTTGCTGCAGCAGCTCTCTTTCTGTCTGCACCGCCTCAGTGAACTGCAGGTTGAGCATGCCGCCATCAATAACTCTCTGGAGATGCTGTCATCCGCGCAGATTCAGGTGGAGGAAGCGGTTGGCGAGCTGAATCATTTTATTGATCACTTTGATGCCGATCCGCAAAGGGCCCGGGAAATCGAAGACCGGCTCAGTGCTATTTTTGATCTGGCTCGCAAACACCGTATCCAGCCGGAAGCGTTGCTGGAAAAACAACAGCAGATCAGCGAAGAGCTGGAAAAAGTTCAGTGTCATGATGAACAGGTCGCCGACCTGGAACTGTCCCTGGAACAGCAGCAGAAAAAACACAATCAGTTAGCCGAAAAACTGTCTGCCAGACGCAGGGCTGCCGCACGAAAACTGGAAAAACAGGTGTCTGAGCGTATTGCCTTTCTGGGTATGCCCAAAGGTAAGTTCTGTGTCGAGCTAACAGACATTCCTGATCGCACGGTTGCCTCTCAGGGCTTTGAAGCCATCGAGTTCCTGGTGACCACCAACCCGGGGCAACCTCCGCGCGCCCTGGCCAAAGTGGCTTCCGGTGGAGAGCTTTCCCGTATCAGTCTGGCCATTCAGGTGATTATTGCGCAAACCGCGTCAACGCCAACGCTGGTGTTTGATGAGGTGGATGTCGGTATTGGTGGCGGCACAGCAGAAATCGTGGGCAGTATGTTGAGAGAAGTGGGTAAAAAAGGGCAGGTGCTGTGTGTTACCCATCAGCCCCAGGTGGCATCCCAGGCCCATCAGCATCTGCACGTCAGTAAGAAAGTCAGTCGTAAGGCGTCCAGCACCCGTATTCTTGAGCTGGATGGTGAACATCGCATACACGAAATTGCCCGAATGCTGGGGGGCGTTGAGCTGACAGCACCAACATTAAGTCATGCCCAGGAGATGCTGTTTCAGGCTCAGGTGCAAGCCGTATAAATGCTTCCGATAAAGTTGCTTTAAATGAATTAAAGCAACCTCACAGGTTTGGATGTGGCGGAGTTAATGAAAATTTTTACCTGGTTTGCCACCTTTTTTGTCTGCTTCATTATCTGATTCTGATTCTGGTTCTGGTTCTGGTTCTGCATCTGCCTTTGTCTTTGCTTCAGGGTCGAGCTGAACCTCAATATCAATTTCAAAATCACCTTCCACAGGCTCAAGGGCTACGATTGGAAAGGTTGAATGTCTGAGTTTTTCATATTCGAACCACTCGCAGCAGTAACTATAAGTACCATCCTCCATCGGGTATTCATAGGTAACGCAAAGTACCGGGCCACCGGCTCTCAGGCGGACGAGTTGACCAATTTTTGCTCTTATTTCCATATCTTTGAATCCTTATGCAAGTTTGATAGTTTTTTTAATAGACATTGTTTAATCATATTAGTTCCATCGTTTATTCTTGAATGAGTATTAGTGATAGTTTTTACCCTTATCGCCCTCTTCTGTTTCTGCTTCCGCTTCTGTATCTGCTTCTGCTTCTATTTCCACTTCGGTGCCGGGCTGACCCTTAATACTGGCTTCAAACTCACCTTCCACAGGTTCAAGGGCTACGATTGGAAAGGTGTAATCTCTCAGTCTGTCATCTTCAAACCACTGGCAGGTATAGCTATAAGATCCATCAGCCATAGGGTATTCGCACGTAACACACAGTACGGGACCACCGGCTCGTAAGCGGACAAGTTGACCGATTTTGGCTCTTATTTCCATTTGCTTGATTCCTTTTGATTGAAAGTCCTTTTATAGACATTTTTTTATTATGTTAGTTCCATCGTTTTGCTCTTGACGAAGTTTTTGATTGGAGAGTTACGTTTAACCATTTGGTTTGGCACAAAAATCAAGGGATCGATTACGGAACGAATGTTGATCTATCCGTTCTGGTCAATTTCACTAACCAATTGAAGAAAATAAAAAATAATAATCCCCCTCGGCAGAAGCTGAGGGGGCAAGTGATCTCACAGGTTAGAGGTTAACTCTTGTTTTTTTCTTCTTTAATGCTGCTTATTTTTTCTTCTTTGGACGTACATAGATCACCAGATTGTGATCCACAATTTCAAAGCCGTGCTTTTCAGCAATAGCGTACTGACGTTTCTCGATTTCTTCGTCAATAAACTCGATAACGTCTCCGCTCTCCATGCAAACCATATGATCATGGTGCCCCCCGCGGGCGAGCTCAAACACGGAATGACCGCCATCAAAGTTATGGCGAACCACTAAACCGGCACTCTCAAACTGGGTCAATACCCGGTAGACGGTGGCCAAACCCACATCCTCTTCAGCTTCAAGCAGAGCCTTGTAGACATCTTCCGCCGACATATGCTTCTCTTCGGCACCTTCAAGGATCTGCAGAATCTTCACACGAGGCAGGGTGACTTTTAGTCCTGCTTTGCGTAACTCTTGATTTTCCAACACGTTTCCCTAACCCTTTGCAAGATAATCCTGCTATTATCACATTTTCGTGCAGCTTTTTCATTTTGCTCTGCGAGCAGGCTGCTAGTCATTTTTGAGCAAGATAGTGGAAGTCTGAAACCGATGCCAAAAACCACGATCGCCCTGGCCGCCGCACTTTTCTCAGCCACCCTTCTGACAGGGTGCGCCAGCTCCACGGACAGTGGTTCGAAGCTTATCAGTTTCCCCGGTGCCTATAAAATTGATATTCAGCAGGGAAATGTCATTACCCGGGAGATGGTTGACCAGCTCCGTCCGGGCATGACCCGAGCCCAGGTCCAGTATGTCATGGGTACGCCATTGATCGAGGATACGTTTAACAGCAATCGCTGGGATTACATCTACAGCTTGCAGCCCGGTGGTAAGAGCCGTGAGCAGAAGACGGTTACGCTGTTTTTCGTAAACGATCAACTCCATTCCATTCAAGGTGACCTGGTACCCGGTAGTAATCAGCAGTAATCACTGCTGATACCACTCCTGAAGAACATCATCCTCAGTTATTACAGTACAGAATTCTTCTGTTTCGCCTGTTCAGCCCTGCGTTTGCGAACCTCTTTCGGGTCGGCAATCAAGGGGCGGTAAATCTCAACCCGTTCGCCTTCTTTCAGTGCCTGTTCTGCGGGCTTTAACACGGCCTTGCCAAAGATGCCCAGTTTCGCCTCGACCAGATTAATCTCCGGAAAGTAATCAACAATGCCCGATTCCCTGGCCGCTTCCAGAACTGTAGTTCCCTCTTTAACCTGCAGCGCGATAATCTTCTGCTCATGGGCTCTTGCATAGGCCACTTCTACGTGGATAGTGGGTTCATCCATTAACATCTTAGCCATAAATCTGCTTCGCTCTTTTGCCAAAGGCATCAACCATGGCATTCATCATGTGGCTAATCAGACCACCCAGTGTTGCCTGAGTCAGCTTATTGCTCATCTCAAACTCCAGCTCAAGGGAAACCTTGCAGCCATCCTCAGCCAGGGGCTGAAATGTCCAGATACCGGATAAGTGTTTAAATGGCCCTTCCAGCAGTTGCATCTCAATAGACCTCCCGGGAATCATTTGGTTCCTTGTGGAAAAGCTATGATGCAATCCGGCCTTGCCAATTTGCAGCGTGGCTTCCAACTGTGAGCCTTCCTGGCGGTCAATACGACCACCGGCACACCCCGGCAGAAATTCTGCATACGACTCAATATCGCTGACCAGATCATACATCTGTTCAGCGGAATACATGACCAGTGCGGAACGGGAAATCCTTGGCATACAAAGCGCCTTTCATAAAAAAAGGCCGGATAGAATAACCTATTCCGGCCCTTGGATTAATAGACAGTGTCTGAGATCTAGAACAGCGCGGTAATCAACACCGTCAATACACACAGCGGCACGATCACACGGATCATGGCACGCCACAGGTTGAACACTCCCACACTCAGGCCCAGCTCATGCATCAAGGTTGAACGCTTCATTATCCAGCCAGCGAAGATGGAGATCAGCAGACCGCCCACAGGCAGCAGGATATTACTGGTGAAGTAATCCAACAGGTCGAAGAAGTTCTTCCCGAACAGCGTGAAGGTCAGGTCACCACTCATGGAGAACACGGTGCCCAGGCCAACAAACCAGATGGCAGCACAGAGAATCACCGTGGCGACGGTACGGCTCAGTGGTGTGCGCTCGATCAGCCAGGCCAGTGCCGGTTCAACCAGAGAGATAGCCGAACTCAGCGCAGCAATACCCACCAGAACAAAGAACAGGAAGCCAAACAGCTCACCCATCGGCATGTGCACAAAGGCGGCCGTCAGGGAGACAAACAGCAGGCCTGGTCCGGCAGAGGGCTCTAAACCATAGGCAAATACGATAGGGAAGACAATCAGGCCGGAGATAATTGCCATCAGGGTATCCAGAGCGGCAACGTTAATGGCGGTTCTTGGAATGGAGTTATTGGCGGGCATATAAGCGCCGTAAGCCATCAGGCAGCACATACCCAGACTCAGGGTAAAGAATGCCTGACCCAAAGCAGCAACAAACGCTTCACCGGTCACCTTGGAAAAATCCACGGAGAACATAAAGTCAAAACCGCGCATAAACTGTCCGGTTTCCAGCATGCTGTAGCCCAGCATGATCAGCAGCAAGGCGAACAGAGCGGGCATCATCACCTGCAGGCCTTTCTCAAGACCTTTATGGATACCTCGGGCGGTAATCACCAGGGTGATCACCATAAAGACGGTGTGCCAGAAGATCTGACGTGGTGCCGATGACACCAGCCCACCAAAAGCATCACCCACCTGATCGGTGTTCATGCCGCTGAAGGCCCCGGTCACAATGTCCCAGGCATAAGAAAGGGACCAGCCAGCAATAACACTGTAGAAAGAGAGAATCAGGAAGCCCGCCAGCATACCCATCCAGCCGATAATGCCCCACAGTTTGCTGGCTCCCAGATCACTGGTCAGCTTGCGAATGGCATTCAGGGGGCTCAGGCGGGTATGACGGCCAATGGCCGTTTCTGCCATCAATAGAGGCACACCCATAACGGCGATGCACAGCAGATAAAGCATAACGAAGGCGCCACCGCCATATTGCCCGGCGATGTATGGAAATTTCCAGATATTACCCAGGCCGATGGCAGAGCCGGCGGCGGCCAGCAGGAAGGTCCAGCGGTTGGCCCAGGTTTTTTTCGATGTCGTTGGATTTTGTCCGGACATGAGTTCCCCAATGAGTCGAATTATTTTACTCCGAGGCTGTTTGAAAGGCAGGTGAGGTCTAACAACACAGAATAATTCTTATGGATAAGATACAGCTGCGACCATCTTTATCAATAAGACCGGTTGTCAAAAACCAGAACAGCAACGCTGCATTTCAGACGGCTTCTTGCTTCTTGAACAATTGCCACGCGAGATTTTCACGGGAACAACACAATCCCGGTAAACCTCCAAACCGAACAATCAGCGATAAAGACTACCTCAGATGAAACAGCATGCTGATGGAAGAGCGGAGAAGATCACACAGGTTGGTCGCTATTGTACCGGTCAGGCACTTCATCTCAACCGTTTTTTCCGTCTAATTGGTTAAAATAGAGTTTTTTAAATATTAAGGTTATTAAATGCAAAAATATTCACTATGCTAAACCTTCGTTGATCCGGCGCTATTGTCGAAACCCGTCCGGATCCCGCAGAATTAGTGACTTTACATTTAGCTGCTCCTATAATCCGCGCCATGGCAAAAAGTTCAAAGAAAGGCAAACAGGGCGACTCATCCATCGTCGTCAACAAGAAAGCCCGTCACGATTTTCATATCGACGAGACTTTCGAAGCAGGCATTTCCCTCGCCGGTTGGGAAGTGAAAAGCCTCCGGCAGGGCAAAGTCCAGCTGGTGGACAGTTACGTCCTGCTCAAAGATGGCGAAGCCTGGTTGATTGGTGCCCAGATCACACCGCTGATCACCGCATCCACCCA
Source organism: Endozoicomonas acroporae (assembly GCF_002864045.1). Lineage (GTDB taxonomy): Bacteria > Pseudomonadota > Gammaproteobacteria > Pseudomonadales > Endozoicomonadaceae > Endozoicomonas > Endozoicomonas acroporae. The sequence continues at coordinate 59,937 of NZ_PJPV01000009.1, read as the reverse complement.
TGTTGTGGCAGACCCTCTGCGTGACCGTAAACTGCTGCTGCACCGTAGAGAACTGGCCAACCTGTTCTCGGTAACCCAGCAAAAAGGCCACGCCTGCATCGCCACCAAACTCTACTGGAAAGGCCATCTGATCAAATGCCAGATCGCCCTTGCCCGGGGTAAAAAAGAGTTTGATAAGCGTGCAGCCACCAAAGAGCGTGAGTGGAATATTGAAAAGCAGCGGGTTATGCACCGCGGCTGATAACCCCCGGCACACGGTTTCACTGTGTGCCGCTTACTCCTTTTTCTTAATGCAATTCACCTGGCTATTGAATTCGGGACTTGTTCTTGAGCAGTGCCTGTGCAGTGAATAAAAACAGCTGGCGATCGGTTTCCCGGCTCAGTACCTCATACAGAAGGCGCTTAAAGTCTTTCTCAGAAAAATTTAACGACAATGGTATTTTTTACAGTGTAAAAATACTTATGTACTAAACGCAGTTGCATTTGCTATCCACTTTTGGCATAAATACGACATAGTTTTGTTACTGGGGGCGATCAGGATTCGACGACGGTTACGAAACCCAAGGTGCATGTCGAGGGCGTAGCGGCTCTCGTAAATCAAAACGCTACAAACGTGTAGTTGCTAACGATAATAGCTTCAACGGAGCAATGGCTGCCTAATAACAGCTTTCTCCCGATCACTCTGTCTTGTCTGTTGGGTGGAAATTGATCGTTACCGAAAATAGAATCGCCACATCGGTCTTCCTGGAGCCGGTGGGTTAAATCCACAGGATCGCGCAGTGTCACCCTGACCGTTGGGTCGTTCTGCGTTAACTTAATAACGGAAACTAAGCATGTAGAGCCGAAGGCGTAGAGCTGGCGGACGCGGGTTCAAGCCCCGCCGCCTCCACCACATACAAACCTCGTGGGTTGTTGATCTACGAGGTTTTTTTTATGCCTGGACAGAAGGTAGGTTTGTCTAATCGTCCAGAAAGTGTCCAACTGGATTTCTTTGGTGTGAGTCGGACTGGCTCAATACACACAAATAGAAATATTTATACACACTGGTGATTCATGAGAAAAAATATTGTTATTGATGATGAACTGATGCAGGAAGCGTTAAATGCCAGCGGACTGACGACCAAGAAAGAAGCGGTAGAGGCGGGGCTGAAAGCACTGATACAGCTGAAAAGCAGGAAAAAATCAGAGGTATCGTGGCAAGCTGAACTGGGAAGGTGATCTGGATGAGATGAGAACCGACAAATGATGATGGTGGATTCATCGGTCTGGATTGACTATTTCAATGGCATGAAGTTGCCAGACAGAAAGTGCTGGGTATTCAGCGCCGGAGCCGACCACAGCGACAAACCCTATGGCATGGGGGATATTGAGACCATTACTGAGACAATTGTCGAATTGCAGCATCATAAAATCTGCATGCCCTGTCGTGTAAATATTTGCAAATTTCGTACATTTTGTACGGGCCAACACTGGCAGAAAATATGACTATCGGGATTAACACATCCTGGGCAGTAATGCCAAAATCGTTGAGTTTAAAGTATTCAAGACGTTGACCATCAGGCAGGTTATCGAAAGCAAAGTTCTTGGCAGGCAATTCATGCTTCCGGCGAATTTCATCACAGGCAAAGGATGCGACTAATCCAGCTTGAAGTGAGAGATTGGCTTTTGATCCAACCTTCCTCAACTGTGAAAATATCGAGAGAGGCTCCGGATTCCGTGATGGTATAGTTGGCACGGAATTGTTGGCAGCAGAAAGCGTTAGCATTTATGAACCTCTAATCGAATCTAGGACTAAAACTATATGAACCCAAGTTTAAACCAAATAATTCAAAAACAAAGGACCGATCCAACAACTTTTTTATCAAGAACTGAAAAAGAAGCAGTAACCCCTACTTCTTCTATTTCAGATTTAAATACTTTACTTAATGAAAAGTTACGTGGTGGAAAATTACTGGCAAAAATGCTTGTTAATTCTTCGACCCATGTGGATTCTGTCAGATTAGAGCAGGAGTTTGTTCAACTTACCTCGGAAGATAAGGTCGTGAAGTGCGCTGCGACCTCACTTTTGGCCCCTTGCCCAAAACAAAAACTATATCGAAATATTGGTTTTCTCATTGATGCAGACAAGGCGAAACTTCATGTCATTGCCGACAGTGATGTTGGTTCAATACCTGTTGATAGTCAGGGTCATTTTCTGCAATGGGATTATACAAAAAAAGCCTACGAAAACATATCTATTCGGAGAGGTAAAATTATTAATCCGGGCTGTGCTGGTAGCTTTGCTTTGAGTTGTAATATTGAAAATAAAAAACTATTTCAAACCACCAGACAGCTAAAAGATTATATGGTAGAAAATGCTCATTTAATTGAAAGTAGGTTTAATCATAATGAAGTTGTTTGCGAATACACCACTGAGTCAGTAATGGCCATATTAATTACCTTTAATCGACATGACAAACTTTATGATGAAAAAAATCAAATAATTCACGATGGGTTAGAATTTAGAAAAAAATCGGAGCAGATATTAGGCTTGAAACTTCCAGTAGTCATATTTGATTGCGAAAGAGGCACTATCTGTCAACAGGAGGCATAACGTTTGGTTCAAGTGCGGCGCAGGAACTTTAAAGCGCCTTACTTGCTATTCATACTCAAGAATATGAGAGATGTGGTTTGATAGTGGAGTATTATCATGAACTATCTTTATTAGGTTCTCTACTTCCTGAAAAGTCCTCCCCGAATAAATGGCATCAACTCTTAAAGCAGATGGATCTCCTTTAAATAAAACATTGTTGGGATTATTTGGATCTTCTACAATATTACAGGCTTTACGAGGTGCCATAAGAAATACATGCCCATTTTCAAATAACCCTGTGAGCAAAGGGTATACTTTATCACTGTATTTAAGGGTTGTGTTACTCAGATTCATAATTGCATAGAGATTTTTTATATTTACTTGCTTTGGCTCATAATTAAACCCTGAGCGGTGGTCATATTCATAACGTGTATAAGAATGTTCAAATATGCCTGAGTTGTAAATTGATATAAAATTCTTATATTTATCAGGATTTACTATTGCTTCCATATTCTTGAATTGAATTGGGCGCTGTAAATCTTCGATAGCCCTTTGATCAATAGATTTGTTGGTATTATGGCATGTCTGTTCCAGTTGGAGTTCGTCAGGCTGAGCCAGTTCATTTGCTTTAGTTTGAATCGCCTCAACTGGCACATAGTTGAAATTGCCAGGTTGTCGCTGTTGGTCTTCTGTTGAGTTTGCTGATTGCGGTGGAGCTTTGGGCAATAATTCTGTTTGATTATTTGAAATATTGGTTAGCATAAGATCGTCATTAAATTTTATTTACCTATGATTTTTGATCCTAAGTTTACAAAAAAGTTCCATTTACGAAATTTCCTGGCTGCTACACAGTTAATAGTCCAATTCCCTGTTACCTCTTAACCATTCCCTCACAAACTGTTTTATTTCAGCCAGCAGATTTGACTCACTTATCTGACCGCATTCCAGTTGTCCGAAATCGCAGGTAATCCCATTGCCTTATATATGCAGTTACTCCCTTTCTCCTGATTAAAGCAGTCAAGAGCCAGTGGATTTCTCACCTTAACAGGGAAGGCCTGCCTCTGATCACTTCTGCCAACCACAAGATAATAGCCACCTGTCGGCTTGTCATGGAACAAGGCAATGACCATGCTTTTGATGTGCTCGGCCCTGGCTCTTTCAACGCTGGTTGGTGGTCGTTTTGTGTTTGTCCCGGCTCCTTCAACGATCTGTTTAAGTGTGGATATAACTTCTGAGCCAAAAAGTGTCTCCAGAAATGTGTGTCTTTGCTGAGCTGTGAATAGTTCCAGCCGCTTGCAGTCTCTGTAATCAAATAAGGGCCTGCCAATGAAATCGTCGTACATCGCCTTTGCCATAAGCTCGAATTCCTGATCAGCAGGAGATGCTTTGCGTTCCTTGTCATACCCCCAGCCGAATGGATATTGCTTCAGCTTAAAGAGTCGTAATATATCATCGGCGTATTTCCGGACACATTGGCGCTGACTCTCTGAGTGTCTGGAGGCTCCTTTGTCAAACTCAGCCAAAAATTCCTCGCGAGTCCATTTTGCCGGATCCCCTTTGACATCCCAGCTTTTTGGAAAGACCACTGATTGTTTCAGCAGGTGCAGCATTGTTCCATCAATATTGCTGCCGTTGCCAGGCACTTTTTTATTGTCTGCTATTTCAGAGAGTTTTCTTGCCGAGGGTGGAGCAATCTTTTCGGCAATCTGGCGGTAGCCTACGGTTTCTGAAAACTTGTGGACGCATTCGCTGGGTTTCATTGCCTGCTGTTTGACCCGGTTAAGATCACTGACAATGGCTTTTGATTTTTCTGCACAGCGCTCTTCCAGAAATTGATCCAGCTCTTTTCTTTCAGGCTCGCTTTGACAGTTTTCTACAAACTTCAGCACCGCATCTGCAATAGCCATATCCCCCTTAAGCTTGCGGATGTCGGCGATTGATGGGTAGGTTTTGGTGACAGTGACAGGCTTTGGTGTTTCCCTGGCAACAGGTGGTTTGCTGGTGACAGGTTTTGCTGCAGGCTGTGGAGTAGATGGTTTCGACATCACTGGCTCTGGCTTTGCCTCTTCTTCTTTGTTCTTTTTGGACTGTTCAAGGAATTTCCCCCCCTCTTCAAGTGTTCTGTCTACCTCCTCCATTTCTTTATCTATGGCTTCGCGGCGCTTTCTTTCCACTTCTGAAAGCAGAGAGGTTGTGTGTTTACTGGCAGTTTCTGTGCTGTCCTGCTTTTTGTGTTTTTTATTACCTGGCAGTGGTTGGTCAAGAGCGTCGGCTACAGACTCTTTTTGGCCATCATTGTTTGAGTCTGGCTGATTGACACCAGAATCAGAGCCCGGGTCTCTGCCATCTGGAGCAGAAGGGATAGAAACTCCAGAGTCTCTTACCAGTGCGTTTACTTCATTGCTCATGAAGTTAAAAGCGGAAAGTGTCTGTAACCTGCGAAGAAGAGATTTATCGGTATCCGATTCAACCTTCTCCAGAGCATCTTTAAACGTGGGGTTGCTGAAGGCTTCCGATATGCAGGCAGTTCTGACATCATCCATCAGCATGGCCAATTTCTCGGTCATTTGATCGATCGCATGCCTGATGATTTCGCCCTTTGCTTTCATTCCTGCTGGCATTTGTCTGTCGAGCTGATACACGCGTCGTACGAACTCAGTAAAATGATGTGCTGCTTTTTCCTTATCGGGAGAGACAAAATCGTGAGCCCTGAAAGTAAATAGCTCTTTTAATTCCAGAATGGCTTTTTGTCCCCTCCCCTCTCTGATTTTTCTCAAATTCTGGGAAAGTTTAATTTCAAACGTCTGATAACCCTGATCAGGTAATTCAGGAATAAAAGGGAGTGCTATATCTTCATCGAACAGTTCATCCAGCTCTGAGTCTGAAATTTCAATCTCATCAGCTTGCTTCCGGGAAGGTGGCGCTTTAGGCCTTTCCGGTTCTTTAGGGCTTTCAGGTTCTTTAGGCCTTTCCAGCTCTTTAGGCCTTTCCGGCTCTTTCCTCTTCTTTCTGGGTGCTGGTTTTTCCATCTCTGGCATCATCATACCGAACAGTTTTTCATGTTCCAGAGCGGGAGTTTTGCCAGTGCCCGGGAGAAAAGTGTGTACTTGGCTGACAACCCGGGGATTGTAATTGTCGAGGCTTTTCCGGGTGGGAGTGGACGCAAAACTCTTTCTGAAATTAAATGTTTGACCGGGATCTTCATCTCTCCGGTGGCAAGTCTGTTGCTCTGTATGGGCAGAGTCACTGCCACGGCGGGCAGCAGAAGAATAGTGTGTGTCCAGTTTGTATAGTAAGAGCTGGTTATTAGTATCCACTTGATAATCCCTGACTTAAATAACTTGAGTTAATTAAAGTTGGAGTTTTGTGAGTCCAAAAAATTCAATTTCAGCTCAGGGAATTCATCATTAATTTATAAATTACTGAATAAAAAAGTTATTTTATACTCCTTTGAGTGCGTTTAAATGACGGTTTATTGGGAATAATAGTACCTATTAGTTCTCCGCAGGGGGAAATTCTCAAAACTACTTATATAATAAACCGCCAGGAGCCTGTCGCACTTAAGACTGTCCTACTGCGGTTGCGATAAATTGGTCTAAAAATTCCTGCTTCTTCGTCAAATAGCCCCGCTATTCTCCTCAGAAGCAGAAATTTTTATCCTCAATTTCTCGCAATCCTCGCTACGGGGTCGCCTAGACGGACGCTTAAGTCCGACAGGCTCCTAGAATCAACCCTCTATCGAAGCGATAAATGATTTAAATAATGAAAATCCCGATTGCTTCCGGCCAGCTTTGCCATTATGTTTTAACTGTTTTTTTATACAGTCTGGGTTTTCTGGTAAACGCAGATGCCCCGATTAGCCTGTCAGATTCATTACGACCAGCAAAGCATGGAGACTTCAGGGACTTGTTACACATTATTGATGATATTCGGCAACAAGCCGCCTTGAAACTTGATCAAGCCAAACGGAGCGAGCAAGGTCAGTATATGACACCCGCTCCAACAGCTGAGCTGTTGGCGTCCATGTTTGATAATCTCAGCGGCGATATCTCATTGCTGGACGCAGGGGCCGGTGTTGGCTCCCTAACCGCTGCTTTTTTGCAAAGAGTGGTTCAGGAAGGCGGTGTCAATAAAATTACCGCTACCGCCTACGAAACCGACAAGGTTCTGATTAATAACTTGCACAATAGCATGGCTCTGTTTGCCGAGGTTGCAGGGGAGCAAAAGATTCAGTGGCACAGCAATATTATCCCGGCCGATTTTATTGAGAGTGCTGTCAATCAACTGCAGGCGATTTATGTCGATGCAACCCCTATAATTCGTTACAACAAGGCGATTCTTAATCCACCTTATTTCAAGATCGGCAGTAAAAGCCGCCATCGAAAGTTACTCCAGCAGGTAGGCATCGAGACCGGCAACCTCTATTCCGCCTTTGTTGCACTTGCCATCAAGCTTCTTGAGCCTGGTGGTGAACTGGTGGCCATTACCCCTCGCAGTTTCTGCAATGGCCCGTACTTTAAAGGATTCAGGGATATCCTGTTAGAGGATACCGCACTGAAGAAAATCCGGGTATTCAACAGCCGTACGAAAGCGTTTAAAGGCGACAAAGTCCTGCAGGAAAATGTGATTTTCCACCTGGTAAAGGGGGAGCCACAGGGGGATGTGGAAATTTCATCCAGCAGTTGTGCTGAAGACCCAAACCCGATTATTCGAATCACCCCTTTCCATGAAGTGGTTAATTCAGATAATCCAGACCGTTTTATCCATATTGTAACCTCAGAGCAGGAAGCCGATATCGCCGTTAAGGTGGGCGGTTTGCCGTGCTCATTATCTGATTTGGGTCTTGATGTCAGCACCGGAAAAGTGGTTGATTTCAGGACCAGGGATAACCTCAGAATGGAGCCCAAAGCGCAGACTGTGCCACTGATTTATCCCATGCATTTAAAAAATGGTTCTATCGTATGGCCAATAAGCAATGTAAAAAAACCGAATGCCCTGCTTAACAACAGTGAAACCGCCAAACTGATGGTTCCCAACGGCACTTATATATTGACCAAACGACTGACAGCAAAAGAAGAAAAACGCCGGATTGTTGCCTCCCTCTATGAACCGTCTGTTGCTGACGTAGACGTTGTAGGCTTTGAGAATAAAACCAACTATTTTCATGCCTTGGGCAAACCGTTGCCGCAGGATCTTGCCAGAGGCTTATGGCTGTTTTTGAATAGCACCATTGTTGATCAATATTTTCGGCAGTTTAACGGGCACACCCAGGTCAACGCCACGGACCTGAGAAACTTGCGTTACCCGACAACAGAGCAGTTGCAAGCTTTAGGGCATGGAGCAAAAGGAAACTCGCTGCCATCTCAGGAGGAGACTAATCGTCGGGTGTCGGCTATTTTTCAGCCAGTAATCCCTTCCTTCACGATCAAGCCTGGTAACCTGGCCTCTTTATAAAATACCAATATGTGCTCCAACGTGAGCTGTAGCAGCGCCATCTTTGAATGCTGTACCAATAGATGCCTTACTGAACCATTTTTCCCATATTAGGGATGGGATACCGTTTCTGAACTTAGTACCATTGTTTTCTAATCGTCTGCTACGCTCAGCAGAAGTGATATCAAAGGAGACGTTGCTATGGATCGTATCCATCTGGCACAGGTACCACGAAACAACCAGGGCAAGATCAGTTACTCCTCTATCCCGTCCATGGCAGTGCGGGTGATGGTGGCTGAAGAGGAGCTGTCGGTTTTGCAACGGCGGGTGAAGCGGCACCATGATGTTCGTGACCGGTTGCACATTGGTGAAGAGGAACTGGCTGGGCTGGAGGCGCATATTGCTGATTTGGAAGAGAAGTTGGTTGAGTGGCGAGCGTTGCTGGCGGAGGCGTGAAAGCGGTTACTTTTACAGCCTGATGGTCACAGCCGCCAGAGTCTCTTCACTGAGAAAAATAAGACATCCACATTTTTCTTGATCATTCAGACATCTCGACTACTTTTTAAGCATCAAAAACTTAAAGATCGCTACTAAAGTCATGACGACTGCTCGGAAAAATTTGATAGACCCAGCCTGTACACCTTATTACCACTGCATGGCTCGCTGCGTTCGTCAAGCCTTTCTCTGTGGTAAAGATTCGTTTTCCGGCAAGAACTGCGAACACCGTCGCCAATGGGTGGAAGACCGAATTCAACAACTATCGTCAATCTTTGCATTGGAAGTTTGTGCTTATGCGGTCATGTCCAATCATTACAACATCGTGCTTTATATCAACCGTAAACAGGCCAGGAGCTGGTTTACCAATGAGATTCTCACTCGTTGGTCTTCCCTATTTTCAGGCCCGATGCTGGTCCAACGATTTCTCTCTGGCAAACAATTGCGCGAGGCAGACAGGCTACGGGTGGATGAGTTTGCTGAAGAATATCGTTGTCGTTTGATGGATATCGGCTGGTTTATGAGATGCCTCAACGAACATCTGGCCAGAAAAGCCAATAAAGAGGATAACTGTAAGGGAAGGTTCTGGGAAGGACGTTACAAAAGCCAGGCGCTGCTCGACGAAGCGGCTCTGCTGACTTGTATGGCCTATGTCGATTTAAACCCTGTTCGAGCCAAAATGGTGAAATCTCCAGAGACCTCTGAATACACTTCTATCAGCAAACGGACGAAATACTACTCAGCTCCATCCGGCAAAAAGCAACCTGCCAAATTGAAGCCCTTCAAAGAGCCAGGACAAAACCCTGACCATGCATTGCCTTATGCACTCAGTAGTTATTTTGAACTGGTTGGCTGGTCGGGAGGAATTGTACGTCAAGGTAAGCGAGCTTGTTTAAACGACAACGTTCCCTCAATACTTAAGTTTTTTGATATTTCGCCGGATGAGTGGATTAAAACCATGCAGTGGAATAACCGTTTCTATCGGGCTGTTGGTACGCTGGCATCACTGAAAAGTTATGCTGAGAAAGTGGGAAAGTCTTGGGTACATGGTCAGAGTACCAGCGCTTTGCTATTTGCAGGCTAACTTTCCGTCCGCCATATTGTTGAAACTGAAGAGAACTCTAACTTCAGCTCCTGTCCTTCACTACGCTATAGACTCTGGCAGCTCATAAGTGAACATTTCTGAGTTCTAATTGCTTTTCTCTTCCTTGACTGTGACTTTCATTTCCGCAATTAGCGAACGAAATATTTGATTATCCTGGCTTTAAAATCTTTGGGTGTCCTTTTCTTTCCTTCAAAGTCTTTGGGTGTCCTTTTCTTCTCCTTTTCTTCCTTGTCAGGCTAATGAATGTTTACTCATCATTCGGCTCTTCAATCTGCATATTTCTCAGTACTCTCATGGTCACAACATCCGAATCAACCTGACGTTGGGTGTAATAACGCCAGGCGAATAAAGCACCGAGACCCAGAGCCGCCGCCACACCTACAGAAATCCCGACAATGGCCCCAGTGCTTAGGGTTGTTCCTGCCTGGACTCCTGTTGCCAGGGCGGTTAATGCTGTTGAGGCTTCGGTATAATTCACCAGTCCGGTATTCAGCGTCGATGGAGCACTTGAACTTGGCAGGGAGGAGGGTGCAAACAGCAAATCCGTTGCTGTACAGTTCCCGTAACCTTTTAAAGGCTGATTCATTACCCGACAATCATTGGTCACAAATCGTTGATCAGCAATATCACACAACTGATCTAAAGAGGACTGGGACACATTGCCGACATTTTGCAACCCGCCGTTTACAGTGACGTTCACTGCCTGAACACTTTTTCTCATTTTAGTAATAGAGAGATGACCGGGAGGATAGGAAAATACATCAATCTGTCCAGCAGCAATATCTGCTACTGCACTTTTACCGCTGGCAGTAATGCCGCCTCTCACCGCAATAATGCCCTCTGTTTTTCCCCCATTAAAATGACCGGTCCCAATAGCAGCATCAGCGTAATCTCCGGAGGTATTGACGAAACAGTCAATGGCCCTGGTATCAAGAACCTCACATCCAGTTTCACCCACACCAATGGCGGCATTCGCGGTATCTCTCAGGGTCGTTACATTACATGCTATTGCTGTTGTCCCTTCTAGCAGTCCACCAGGTTTACACTCACCAGCACCGATACCAGCATCTGAAAACTCTCCTCCGGTCTTCACTGAACTGTTCACAGCGGTCAACTTTTCCAGTTTGCCCCCGTCATATATTATTCCCCCACCAATGCCGGCGAAACTATCAGTCGCATCGGTTTCAACCTGACTGTCCAGAACGGTAAGATGGTTAATTCGGCCCTCAACGATTCCGGCACCAATGCCGGCGCGGGAGTCGCCACGATCTGTTTTGACCCGACTGTTGTTTACAGTCACATGTTGTATATCTCCTTCAGCCCTACCACTGACAATACCAACAGCTCCAGATTTACCAGTACTGGTCACTGAGCAATTATTGACCCCAACTTGCTCAATATAGCTATTCTCCTGCTGGTGGCCTGTTATCACACCTGCATGAGTCATCGATGCTGCGCCAGGCTCGCCATCCTTGTTAGTCAAAACGCTGGAATGTTCTATCAGCAGGTTTTCCAGACGGCTTCCTTCGCCCATTTTACAGGCGACTACGGCACTGTATTTATCATTACTCTCAACATGGGCCTGCACCATGCGCAAATCACGGACAACACCATGCTTTGCAACCTTGCCAAATAAACAATGTCTCTGACCAATGATCTTATGGCATCCGCCATCGTAATCCCCATAAAACGGCTGATCTTCACTGCCAATGGTTACATCGCTGATGATATCCTGAGTCTGGACATAATGACCCGATAACTTGTAACTGTCATTTTGGCCAATTTGTTCCAATGTTTCCCGGTTTGGTACCGGAATCGGGCGATCCGTTGCATTGCTCGGTGCAGGTGTAGCAGCAGAAACTGGTATCTGCCCCATAGTGACCATGGCAGCAGCGGTGAGCACTTCCCGGGTCATACTACTTTGGGCGACCGGTCGGCGCTTGTCACCGGTACATTTTTGCCCGGAAAGCTCTCCCTTTACAGCATCTTTTTCTTGCATGTAGTCAATGGCTTTACCGGCAAAATTACCAGCGAAACATAATTTAGAAGCCACATCAGCCAACACTTTCACTTGCGGAACCCAGGCTCCCGCCAGTTGAGCGACTAATCCAGCACCCTGGCAGATATCATTCAGTATTGATTTGCTGGGTAGTGCAACTGGCTTTGAATCATACGGCACTGATTCATTATTATTGGCCGAAGACTGCTGGTAATCAGGAGAGAGCGACTGAAAAAAAGGAATGACGGCAGAGCGCACAATGACACTCAAACCATTTAACTGCCCGGTATTACCCGTCCCGGAGTTCTCCTGCTCGGGAGATGTACTGAAAACGTTGCCCGGGTATGTTACTCCAGCATAATTCTTTTCGGTTGGTGTTTGCATACTCTTTCTCCAGATTCATGAGGAAAATCATAATCCTTGTGATTGCTTTTAATAACAAAAGACTAATGTACGACTTTAGACAGCATCATGAGTATAAGAAAAGCAATGAAAACAACAGTCGCACGACGATATTCTGTTATTCATATCAACGCATCCCATCTGCCGAACAGCTTAGAGGAGGAGGGATAAATCGCCAATTTGAAGCAAACCAGAGTTCAGCGAAGCAGTGTCGATGACCTTCAGTCCATTATCGATGGTTATAACGTGTGATAATTACTGAACCGTGAACTCGCGTATTGCCATCTTTTGAAGTGGTAGTATGCTCAGGCAAATCCAATGTTATATCGTGTTCAGGTGTTTGATGAGTGAGCAGGAACCTGCATTCTGGCAGGTAAAATCGTTAACCGAGATGACGCCCGAAGAGTGGGAGTCGCTCTGTGATGGCTGTGGTCGCTGCTGCCTCAATAAGATTATTGATGCGGATACGGATGAGATTCACACAACGGCGGTAGCCTGTCGGCTGCTGGATCTGGAGACCTGCCGCTGCAGGCATTATAAACACCGTCGCAAGTATGTGGATGACTGCATCAAGTTTACCCCGAAAACCCTGCATGAGCATTTGCCATGGCTGCCGGACAGCTGTGCTTATCATCTGCTCTACCATGGTTATGACCTGCCACAATGGCACCCTCTGAATACCGGGCGTTCGGACTCTGTCCATGAATCCGGTTTCTCCATCAAGGGCAAGGACATCGCTTCAGAAGAAGATGTTCCGGCCCCTTCGGACTGGTTTGATTATATTATCCGGGTGAAGTGAGGTGGTTTCTGAACAACTTTCAGATTACTGCCTCAGTGATTGGATGGTGTGTGTGGCACCCGCGCGGACGAAGTCAGCGTCACAGCCAGCGGTGACCAGGCTGAACCCTTTTTTTCGCATACGATCAGCGAACTGTGGTCCCATGCAATGAATGGCTGCGGGCACATTATGCTTTTTGCTGCGGGCAAGGATATGTTCGATGGCCTCCATAACGGGAGCCTCATAGTGGTCTGGTTGGGGCTGACAGCCCAGGGCGTAGGACAGGTCAAAGGGGCCAATATAGATGGCTCCCAGTCCTTCGGTGCTGAGGATATCATCCAGGTTATCCAGAGCCTGACGGGTCTCTATCATGACCATGGGCAAAATGGTCTCTTCTGCTTTTTCCGGGTAATCACTGCCGGCATAGATCATCGCCCTGCTGGGGCCAAAGCTGCGGTTGCCTTTGGCGGGGTAACGGCAGGTGGCGACAAATTCCCGGGTCTGCTCTGCGGTTTCAATCATTGGGCAGATAACGCCATAAGCACCGGCATCCAGCATCTTCATAATGATGCCCGGTTCAAGCCAGGGAACCCTGACCAGCGGAGTCACCGGGGTGGTGGATATGGCTTGCAGCATGGCCAGGGCCGATTCAAAGCCAATCATGCCGTGCTGCATATCGATGGTTATTGAGTCAAAACCCTGGTGGGCAATCAGCTCCGCCGTCATTGGGCTTGGATGGATAAGCCAGCAGTTGATGGCTGTCTGGTTCTGCTGGAAAAGGCTCAGTACCTGATTCTTTCTCATTGTTGATCATTGTTATCTATTGGCTGTGGTCAAAACAGTATAGCCAACGGACGAACGGGTTAAGCGGCGGCTTTTCTGTATGATAATTGAACCCAAGGCTTGTCAGCGGGGTGGAAAACCTTACACTAGCCGGTGGTCTGTCCGGAGACAGAGTCGTCCTGACGGGCGCTATTTCCGGACCATCTCCGGGTTAAATTGAATATTGGCACAAAGAGTCTGTGATCGAATGACAGCCCATGGCACGCTTTACGGCCTGGTTCTGGCTGGTGGTCGTTCCTCCCGTATGGGGCAGGACAAGTCACGGCTGAACTGGTGTGGCAAACCGCTTTACCGACATATAGCTGCTCTGCTGGCCCGGGCCGGGATTGATCAGGTTCTGATCAGCGGGTCCGGTTTTGCCCCGGATGACTCTGTTATTGCCGATGTGGTTCCCGGAAGAGGCCCGCTCAGCGGCATTCATGCGGCTCTACAGCGACTGCAGGATGGCGACCGGCTGCTGGTGATTCCTGTGGATATGCCACTGGTTCCTGTCGATGCGATCCGGACACTTGGCGATCAGCAGCAGGCGTGCTGTTTTGCGGGTTTTAATCTGCCGATGATATTGCCGGTCACTTCAAAATTGCGGCAAGCCGTTGAGCGTGCCATAACCAGTGACAATCCAAAAGACTATGCCCTGTGGCACCTGCATCAGCTTTCAGGTGGACAGACACTGGTGCTGCCGTCATCCATGGCAGACCTTTTTGTCAACGTCAATACGCCAGAAGACTGGCATAATCTGGTTAATAAGGCGGTTGTTCAGACGTAAGCTGTCGTCCACATTGCAGGCCTGGTCATGAGCACCCCTGAATACGATTGAAAATAGACTGGAGCGAGAATAGCCATGGCTCATAATCAGTTTGATGAGTTTATTCCTGTAAATATTGCCGTGTTGACGGTGTCCGACACCCGTACCAAAGAAAACGACACATCCGGTCACTTACTGGTTGATAGCCTGACCGCCGCTGGTCACAAACTTGTTGACAAGGCCATTGTAAAAGACGACATCTACAAGATTCGCGAAGTCGTATCCCGCTGGATTGCCAGTGATGCAGGGTCCCCAGACTGTGTGCAGGCCGTGCTGGTCACAGGCGGTACCGGTTTCTCTGGCAGAGACAGCACACCAGAAGCGCTGTTGCCTGTTTTTGACAAGCAGATTGATGGTTATGGCGAGCTGTTCCGCCAGCTTTCCTATGATCAGATCAAAACCTCCACCATCCAGTCCCGTACCGTGGCGGGCATGGCCAATGGCACCGTTATTTTTGTTATGCCCGGCTCCAATAATGCCTGTAAGACCGCCTGGGAAGGCATTATCAGGGATCAGCTGAACAGCCAGCATCGTCCATGTAACTTTGTTGAACAATTAAAAAAGGCAGGGTAATCATGTCGTCTGCCAATAGTGCCCTCAGCCATATTGATAGTGATGGTAAGGCCAGCATGGTTGATGTTGGTGAAAAAGACATCACACGTCGTGAAGCCAGGGCCGAAGGTTATATCTACATGGCTCCTGAGACACTGGCGCTGGTAAAAGACAATGGCCTTAAAAAAGGTGACGTGCTTGCCGTGGCCAGAATTGCCGGCATTCAGGCTGCCAAACAGTGCAGCCAGCTGGTGCCGCTTTGCCACCCGTTGATGCTGAACTTTATCGGTGTTGAGTTTCAGCTTGAAGATCCGGCTTCAGTGAATGGCGAAGCCTGCATTCGAATTGAAACCTGTTGTCGTTTGAATGGCAAAACCGGCGTTGAGATTGAAGCGCTGACAGCGGCATCGGTCGCTGCCCTGACGATCTATGATATGTGCAAGGCAGTGGACAAAGAGATGCATATTGAAGGCATTCGTGTGCTGGAAAAGAGCGGCGGTCAAAGTGGTCACTATATTCATGGTTCAGCGACGTCTGCCTCAGGTGGTGCAGCATGATTAAAGTACGGTTCTTTGCCAGTTTTCGGGAAAAGCTAAACTGCGAACAGTTGACACTGCAAGAAGGGGAGTATGCTCCCTTGCTGTCCGCATTAAAAAGTCAGTTGGCGGACCAAGGTGAAGGCTGGCGTGAAGTCATGATGAGTGAGCGAACGCTGGTTGCCATCAATCAGACCATGACTCGTCAGGATGTCACATTGCGGTCTGGTGATGAGGTCGCCTTTTTTCCTCCGGTGACCGGCGGGTGATTTTTATTTGAACCACAAAGACACGAAGACACAAAGGCTTTATTTTGTTCTCGTTCCCACAGTCTGAGACTGTCGTGAAAGCCCCGTAAAAACTTTGTGTCTTTGTGCCTTTGTGGTGAAAAGTGGTGCAAAAAGACAAACAGGATCAGAACCTTGATTGCCATTCAAACAGAAGACTTTAGCCCCGCCCAGGAATATGAACGCCTGGAAGGGAGTAAGTCATCAGGAGCGATTGTCACTTTTACCGGTACGGTTCGCGATATGAACCTTGGGGATAAGGTGGGTGGCCTGTTTCTGGAACATTATACGGGGATGACGGAAAAAGCCCTGCAGGAAATTATCGATGAGGCCATGGCACGTTGGGAGCTTCAAACTGTCCGGGTTATCCATCGCATTGGCCAGATGTACCCCGGGGACCGAATTGTTTTTGTGGGGGTCGCCAGCGCCCATCGCAAAGAAGCGTTTGCAGCCTGTGAGTTTATTATGGATTACCTGAAAACCCGTGCGCCGTTCTGGAAGAAAGAGACGACACCGGAAGGGGATCGCTGGGTGGATGAGCGTGAGTCTGACCAGGCAGCGGCGGATCGCTGGCTTTAATCTTTCAAGTGAACGCGTAAAAAACGGTTGCTTCATGTTAAGAAACTGTCCTGAAATAACTTCCATATTTCCGTTGTTATCCAGTAAAGGAAAAAACTTGCCACGGAGACACGGAGGCACGGAGAAAAGAAAAAATCTTTTCCTCTGTGCCTCCGTGCCTCCGTGGCAAAAAGAGGAAGTTATCCCGGGACAGTTCCTGAAAACCTTATTTTTAGCGTTTGTACTCTCTTTTCCGGGGGCATCGGTCTACGCAGAAGAACTGAAAGTCGCCGTTGCAGCAAACTTCAAACCATCGCTGGACGTTTTGGCAAAGGCATTTGAGGCAGACACCGGGCACCGGTTGTTGATCTCCTCGGCCTCGACCGGTGTGCTGTATAACCAGATTACCCACGGTGCGCCTTTTGATATCTTTCTATCAGCAGATAGCCTCAGACCGAAGCTGCTGGAAAAAAAAGGACTGACACTGAAGGGCAGCCGACACCCATACGCCCTGGGAGAACTGGTGCTATGGAGCCCCGGGTTTTCCGCTAAAGAAGGGAGAACCATGACCCTGGAGGATCTGGCGGTTTATCAGGGACGCCTGGCCATTGCCAATCCGGCAACGGCGCCTTATGGTCTGGCGGCACAGCAGGTGCTGGAAAAGCTGGGCTTCTGGTCCTCGTTCCGCTCCCGTCTGGTTCAGGGGGCCAGTGTCCAGCAGGCCTGGCAGTTTGTGGCCAGTGGCAATATTCCCGCAGGGCTGGTGGCGAAAGCGCAGCTGGTAGACAACGACGGTCATATTTTTTCGATTCCTGCAACGTTGTATGATCCGATTCAGCAGGATCTGGTTATCTTAAAGCGCACCAGGCAACCTGGGGCGGCCAGGGCATTTGTAGCGTTTATTTTGTCACCGTCTGCCCAGCGCACCATTGCCAGACAGGGTTACTTCCCTGTATCGACGACAATGGCCGATAAAACAACGTCCGAAAATCGAAGGGAAGCGCTCTGAATGCTGCTCACCGCTGTCTGGGTCACGCTGAAACTGGCCACCATTACCACCGTGATTCTGATGCTGCTGGCGATTCCCATGGCCTGGGGGCTGGCCAATATGCAGAGTCGGCTAAGGCCCCTGTTGGAAGCGCTGGTGGGTCTGCCAATGGTATTACCGCCCACCGTCCTTGGCTTTTATATACTGTTGCTTTGCTCGCCAAACTACGCTCCCGGGCAGCTCTGGCTGTCCCTGACCGGCACCACCCTGGCGTTCAGTTTTACCGGGCTGGTGATCGCTTCTGTTATCTGCTCTATGCCCTTTGTCGTGCAACCTTTGCAACGAGCGTTTGAACAGCTGGATAAAGGTCTGCTTGAGGCGGCAGCCATGATGGGGGCCGGGCGCATGGACCGTTTCTTTAATGTGGTACTGCCCTGTACCCGCCGGGCGATGATTCTGGCGGCCTGCATGGGGTTTGCCCATACCGTTGGGGAGTTTGGTGTGGTGCTGATGATTGGCGGCAATATTCCCGGAGAGACACAGGTGCTGTCCATTGCCCTGTTCGATGCCGTGGAATCGCAGCAGTTTACCGAAGCACACCAGATTGCAGCGGGACTGATGGTGTTTGCCATGATTTTGCTGATTACCCTTTACAGCCTTGATCGTCAGCCCGTGGCTCAATTACCCCTCAAATCACACCCTGGTCGTTATTAATGCTAAGAATTGATATTCAGCTGCCCCGGGACCGCTTTGTTCTTAGTGTTGATGAGTCACTGGATACCGATAACACCTGGGCCATGATGGGGCGTTCCGGGTGTGGTAAAACCTCATTGCTGAGAACCATCGCGGGTTTGGAAAGTCATGCCAGGGGGCGGCTTCAGTTTAATGATGAAATCTGGCAGGACTCGGAACAGGGAATATGGGTTCCGCCGGAACAACGGGGCATTGGCTATATATTTCAGGAAGCCAGGCTGTTTCCCCACCTGGACGTTATGGAAAACCTCCGGTTTGCCTTGCGGCGGGCCAGAGCCAATGTTGCCATGCCGTCATTATCCGAGGTGGTTGAGCAGCTCGATATTGTGCATCTCTTGGGGCGTACGGTTGATAAACTGTCTGGCGGTGAGAAACAGCGTGTGGCCATTGCCCGCACCTTATTAAATGCACCCCGTCTTCTATTAATGGATGAACCGCTGGCGTCACTGGACTGGTCATCAAAAACAAGCATTCTTCCCTGTTTGAGAAATATCCATCAGCACTTTGGCATACCGGTTGTTATGGTGAGTCATGCCCGTGAAGAGGTGGCACGGCTGGCTGATAAACTGCTGCTTATTGACCAGGGGCAGGTTGTATCCCGGGGCGAGTGTCGTCAATTACTCAGTCGGCCAGGTTCTTTATTAACCCGGGATGACTGTGCACTGTCCATTCTGGAAGTGCAGGTGGGCAGCCACGATCACCAATATGGTTTCACCGAGCTGTTATTGGGTGGTCAGAAATTGCTGGTCAATCAGATTTCAGCACTCCCGGGAACCGGCCTGAGAGTGATATTGCCGGCTCATGAAGTCAGTATTGTGGTGGAAGATATCCACTGCACAAGTGTTCAGAATCGAGTGGCAACAACGATTCAGGCTATTCAGGAACTGGATTCCAAAAATGTCATGCTGTTTATGGCGGCGGAAGGGCAGACATTGCTGGCGCTGGTCACCAGAAGAGCGCTGGGGTTATTGAATTTGTCAGTGGGGCAACGTGTTTTTGCCCATTTTAAAGGGGCCTGTCTGGATGTTGTCTAAGACAGGTGTCTGATACCCAGCGAAGGAGAGGTTTTGAATAGCAGCGTATGCTAACTTTTGACAAAGGTTTCAAGTAGAAAAAGTAAAACGCTCCCATTTTGTTTTTCTTCTGCCGTTAGCATTGGATCAAATGAAACCGGATTTTGATTCCATTAGTCCGACCCTCATTGGATGGGAACTTATGTGCGCCATTGTATCGTTTTGGCACTTTTTTCTACCAATGGGCTGTGCAGTGCTACTGGTTTGATTTCCTCAAGAGGGCTGGATTAACCCATAAAAAAAGAGCACCTTATGGTGCTCTTTTTCTGTTTTCCCGCAAAGGGAAAAGCTTATACTTTCTCTACGTTGGCAGCCTGAAGACCTTTCTGGCCCTGCTCAACGTCAAAGGTCACAGCCTGACCTTCAGCGAGAGTTTTGAAACCGTCGCCAATGATGGCACGGAAGTGAACGAAAACGTCTGGACCGCCGTTATCCTGAGCGATAAAGCCAAAGCCTTTCTCTTCACTGAACCACTTTACCGTTCCGGTCGATTTAGACATGCAATGTCTCCTGAATATTTCTATAAAAATGCGTTGTACACGCGTTAAGCCAATGTGTAGTCACATCTTCATATATCTATTTAAGAGTAAAGCAATTAAAGCAGCATAACTTAAACTAAGAAGTGGTGTGACGATCAGGAAGTACTCAAAAAGTAAAACGATTTTTCGTTCTTCTCAATAATGGCCAATAGGAACTCTAATAGCTGTCCGAAGGGATGTCAAAGATTTTATCAAGTTTGTGAAAAACAAATTATCAGATGAATTTTAACCTGAAATCAGGGGGTGGAAGACCCGCTTGGATAAGAAATTAATGCTTTGATTTATATAGTGTTTGTTACTTTTTGTTGACTGTTTTTCGCACTCTTGATTGGCAGTAACAGGTCGTGGGTAATTGGAATAAAGTGACTGGACGATTGAATCAGGGAAGATGCTGTCAGCGCCTCAACACTGTATACCTCAGTCTGCCGACCAAAATCCTGTTGCACTCTTTGCAACAGCAGGTCAAAGTCACCATCACCGGAAGCGAGAGCAATGGTATCGACTTCGGGTGCCCAGCTCATAACATCCAGCGTTATCCCGACATCCCAGTCCCCCTTTGAGGTGCCATCGCTTCTTTGAATATAGGGTTTCAGCTTTACTTCAAAGCCAATGGCTCGAAGAATGTCCTGAAATTGCCGCTGTTTTGGATCTCCGCGATCAATCGCGTAGGCGATGGCCTTGGTGATCTTTCTGTCTTTGCTGACAAGTGCCCAGAATGCGTTGTAATCAAAGTGACTGTTATAGCACTGTCGGGTGGTGTAATAGATGTTCTGCACATCAACAAACAGCGCAACACGCTTTTCAGTCATAGGTTTTGGTCTCCCCGCGTTTGTTTGCCGCCTGTCTCATTATGATGGTGGATGATGCTTTCTGGGCAAGATAAAGCAGTCCGCCAATGGAAAGAATCGATGCTATCACCATGACCATAACGGACAGATTACCTTGCGTCGGGTTGTTCAGTAAAGAGATCAGGTCTCTTGCCTGCACCCCTGCCCAAAGGGCAAACAGCGTTCTGGGTAACATGCCAATAAAGCCAGCGATCAGGAATGCAGGAAGGCGGATGCCAATCGCGGGTAACACCAGGTTCATTAATGAAAAGGGCAGGACCGGGGAAATCCGGGTCAGAACGACCAGCGGCCACTGATGATGTTTCAGCTCCTCAAGAATCAGATGTATTCGGGAGTTCGGCGGGAGTGTCCGCATCAGCTTCCCATGATCCAGTGATTTCCCGACCAGATAACCGAGGACAGACGCTGCCGGATAGGAAATCAGGATATAGAAAAGCGCTGTCCACCCCAGAAAATAGCCACTGATCAGGGCAATCAGCGTAGACGGTGTCAGGGCCAGCGCCATGGTCAGGGCGCTGGCTGAAAAGAGCCAGGCCCACTGGCTGATGGATAGTGTGGAAAGCGTCTCCTGCCAGGTGATCGCCAGTGTGGTGACCAGGGTGCTGCCAAAGAGGGAGGTAATACTGAGCAGGCCCATCAGTGAGAGTATCTGACGATTCTTTCTGAAAAAAGAGCCTCGCAAGAAAGCGCTACGAAACAATAAGCAATTCACTGGAAAAGACTGGCCGCTGCCTGTAAAACCCACAAGCATAATGGCTACGACAGAGAAGAGGCAATAATGCGTGCATAATTTCAACGGGAGCCTGATCGTTTGTTGAGTTTTCGCTGCAGTGTCCTGCGATGCATGCCCAGGCTTCGGGCGGCGGCAGAGATATTGCCATTGTGCTCCAGAAGGACTTTTTGCAGATACTCCCATTCCAGCTGGTAAACCGGCATTCTAGTTTCCGGGATGACAGGGCCGGGTTGATGAGGCCGCTGGCTGATATTGAGTGCCGAGAGTATCTGTAAGTAGCTAACCATATGAAATCATATTGAATACCCTCAGACTCGAAAATTGGTTTTTTTATCCCGGTCAGGGATTTTCAACGTCATCCTCTGCATCTGTGCTCTCAATGGAAACCCAAATACTCTTTAGCTTTAATGAATGAATGGTCTTCCGATCAGAAAGCAGCTCATCTGTCTGGGCACAAATAGTTTCTGCCTCTGCTTTCCAATCAACGATTTTGTCTCGCAATGCGTTTTCGCCCTGAGAGTTGCGATAACCCATTGCCATTAACAGGTCACCGAGTGACGTCATGATGAGCGAGTGCAGGTTGATCATTGGGAAATAAGAGTCTTTTCCCGAAAGGATTTCTTCCTGCGCCGCTTTCTTATGCCATTCCACCTCCTTATGGATAAACTGCTGACTGATTTCTTCCTGTTTAATTTTCAGTTCTTCCTTAGTACTGGTATTTTCAAGCTGCATCAGTTCATCATACACAATGGCTTGCCTGACCAGGCCCGCACAATCAGTCATGTATTGTTCGGAGAATGCCAATCGACGGATTGCTTTATTAATGGCAACAGAGAGATCGGGGTGCTCTTGCGGGTAGGTATTCAACGCCCTGATGGCCGATTGACAAAACATTATAGACTTTTGGTAAGGAGCCATAAAAAACTCCGCTTCCCGTAACGATTTGACCACCCCCTCATTTTCAATACTTGTTGGTTGGCCAGCGTTAACAGCCCGATCAATCATTGCCTGATACTTCGTTTCGATAAGCTCAGTCCCTTGCAGCATGGGTAGTTTGGTATCAGCAGGCCTGATGAGAAGCAGGTGATTTTTGTCCGTCGGTGAATAAACGGAAGAGACATAAGCTGCCTGGGAAGCCTGGCCAGTTTCGATGATAGGGCACTGCAATACATCATGGCCGAATAAATGTTTGTATTCAGGGAGGTGCTCGTCTAAGGTTGACAGGTCGAAGCAATGAGGTATTGCACCGAAAGCGCCACTATGATTGAAATTGATATTGAAAACGGGCTGGATTCCCCTACTCAATAATCCATTCATATCATCCCCGGGCTTAAGGAAAAATCCAAGTTTTGCTAATTCAGCTATACGTTCATCAGATAATTCAGGATGCATGGCCGTATTGGAATGATAATAAAACGATTGACGCCTGTTCTGCTCACCAACCTCTCCGAGCGTTTGGTATTTATTGTCACTAACCACGACAGCAACCTTCCTGTCCGCCAGTATTTTCAGGGGGATTGCTTCACAGCGGCTAAAAATCTCAGCGGGCATAAATCGGAGATCCGGATTGAGGCGGATCATTCCTGTGTCCCCCACTTTGAGCGTATGCTCAAAATCAAAATCTCCAAATAAATACAATGCCTCGCCATAAGGCCTGGGCGTAAACGGATTGGTAAAGTAGGCTGTTTTGACTGGCACCCGAATCGATTTAATAAGACGACTTCGGCCATGCAGTTTCTCCCTACACCCTTTACCCTCCGTAAACCTGTCAGGAGGGCCGCTGAAGGGCACGCCAAAGGTGGAGCCATTGGCAAACAGGTTGATATTCATTTCAATCCCCATCTGTTGCTATTTATGTTGAGACTTGACAGGAATTTTCCAGGGAGGCTGTCCTGTTTTCCGCCATGATCCAGTGATTTCCCAACCAGATAACCGAGGACAGACGCTGCCGGGTAGGAAATCAGGATATAGAAAAGCGCTGTCCACCCCAGAAAATAGCCACTGATCAAAGTAACAAGCATAGACGGTGTCAGGGCCAGTGCCATAGTCAGGGCGCTGGCTGAAAAGAGCCAGGCCCACTGGCTGATGGATAGCGTGTAAATGCTTACATAATTTCAGCGGGAACCTGACCGTTTGTTGAGTTTTCGCTGCAATGTCCTGCGATGCATGCCCAGGCTTCGGGCGGCGGCAGAGATATTGCCATTGTGCTCCAGAAGGACTTTTTGCAGATACTCCCATTCCAGCTGGTAAACCGGCATTCTTGTTTCCGGGATGACAGGGCCGGGTTGATGAGGCCGCTGGCTGATATTGAGTGCCGAGAGTATCTGTAAGGTATCGACCGGCTTGCAGAGATAGTCTTTAGCCCCAAGTTTAATGGCGCTGACTGCGGTGGCAATACTGGCATACCCGGTTAGTACGATGATCTCAATATCTGGATTGACGTTGCGTAACAGTGAAATAAGCCGGAGGCCACTCTCACTGCCGATTTTCAGATCGACAACCGCACTGGCCGGGCGGTGTTGTTGTTGCAGGGTGGTCGCCTTACCGATGGTGTCTGCCGTAATGGGGTTGAACCCCCTTTTTCTGAGTGAGGTGGCAAGGGTGTGTAACAGGATCTGGTCATCATCGGCAATCAAGATAGTCGGTAACTCCAGGGCTTTTCCGGGGTTCATCGTCGCTTTATGGTTCCTGTTCTGGTTGGCTGAGGATGGGGAGTTGGACTTCAATCAAGCTTCCCCCGCAGGTCAGGGGGCGCATCTGTATCAGACCTCCCAGCCGTTCAATACTGGCCTGGCTGAGTAGCAAACCAATCCCGAGGCCATCTTCTTTTAAGCTATAAGGCGTTCTTGATAAGGTGGTTGGGTTCCCTTCTTTTATAGGGACTGAGCTTTTTCCGGGTCTGCCTTCCGGGAAGCCCGCGCCTTTATCCAGAATCTGCAGGGTCAGGTTTTGGCGGTTCTGAATCACGTGCAGTGACACCTGGCCCGGGCTGGCATCTTCTGCATTATCAAGTAATGACGTGATTGCCTGATACAGTGTCAGATCACAGGGAATAGATACTGAAACAGGCCATTGAGCGGCATTGTAATAAAGCTCGGATTCAGGTCTGATCAACTGCCATTTTTGGATGACCTTAATCAGAAAATCCTGGCTATCGATACTCTCAATACCTTTATATTGGCTTTCCGATACCAACTGTTGCAGCCTTTTCTTGCATTCATCGATCTGATCCCGGAGAAATATCAAGCGCTCAGCCAGTGCGCTGCCCTGGTATTCCTCCTGCAGATCCCTGAGCACAATGGCCATTGTGGTGAGTGGCGTTCCCAGTTCATGGGCTGCACCCGCTGCCTGAAGGGCAATGGCAAGAATGCTTTCATCTCTCAGTTGACGTTCTCTGCTGATGGCTATATCCCTTTGCTGTTTTCTCAGGGCTGAGGCCATCAGTTCGACAAAGTAATTGATCAGAAAGGCACTCAGCACAAACGTTAGCCACATGCCAAGCAAATGAATGTCGATCATCAGCTGCTGTTCTGGCAAGTGAAGCATCGAACCGGGGCCGGATGGAACGTACCATTTCATCAGCAGGGTATAGAGCAGCGTTGCAGTGAATGTCACGCCCCAGCTGTATTTGCCTGGCAGCAGTGCAGCGCCGATACAGACAGTGATCAAATAGGTCGATACCAGTGGGTTGGTATAACCACCACTAAAGAATAACAGCGTACTCTGGGAGAGAAGGTCCAGCAGCAGTTGAACAAAGAACTCCTGATCGCTGACATGGCTTTTGATCGCATGTAACCGAATGACAGTACCAATAATCATCAGCAAGGCGATGAAACAGGCCAGAACAAGGCCGGTGATCTGGAGGTCAAAATGGCGGCTGGCCAGGAAAAAGGCCATACCCTCAACCGCAATCAGGGTTCCACGGAGCCAGCACAGGCGCTTGAGGTTCTCTGCACCAATCGAGAGGTTGGGTATTGTGTTCGTCATTAAGGCTTCATGATGTGCTCATGTTGAATACCCTTAGACTCGAAAATTGGTTTTTTTATCCCGTTCAGGGATTTTCAACATCATCCTCTGCATCTGTGCTCTCAATAGAAACCGAAATACTCTTTAGCTTTAATGAATGAATGGTCTTCCGATCACAAAGCAGCTCATCTGTCTGGGTACAAATAGTTTCTGCCTCTGCTTTCAAATCAACGATTTTGTCTCGCAATGCGTTTTCGCCCCGAGAGTTGCTAAAACCCATTTCCATTAACAGGTCACCGAGTGACGTCATGATGAGCGAATGCAGGTTGATCATTGGGAAATAAGAGTCTTGTCCCGACAGTATTTCTTCCTGCGCCGCTTTCTTATGCCATTCCATCTCCTTATGGATAAACTGCTTACTGATTTCTTCCTGTTTAATTTTCAGTTCTTCCATAGTGCTGGTATTTTCAAGCTGAATCAGTTCATCATACACAATGGCTTGCCTGACCAGGCCCGCACAATCAGTCATGTATTGTTCGGAGAATGCCAATCGACTGATTGCTTTATTAATGGCAACAGAGAGATTGGGGTGCTCTTGCGACCAGGCATTCAACGTCTTGATGACCGATTGACAAAACCTTATAGACTCTTGGTAAGGAGCCATAAAAAACTTCGCTTCCCGTAACGATTTGTTCAACACCTCCTCATTTTCAATGCTTGCTGGTTGGTCATCGTTATCTTCCTGATCCATCCTTATCTGAGTAATTATTGCCTCATACTTCGTTTCGATAAGCTCAGTCCCTTGCAGGATGGGTAGTTTGGTATCAGCAGGCCTGATGAGAAACAGGTGATTATCGTTCGTCGGTGAATAAACGGAAGAGACATAAGCTGCCTGGGGAACCTGGCCAGTTTCGATGATAGGGTGCTGCAATAAATCATGGCCGACAAAATGTTTGTATTCAAGGAGCTCCTCGTCTGAGATTGACAGGTCGAAGCCATGAAATGTTTCACTCAAAGCGTCAAAATCATTGATATTGAAAAGGGGCTGGCTTCCCCTGCTCAATGATCCATTCATATCATCCCCGGACATAAGGAAAAATCCAGATTTTGCTAATTCAGCTACACGTTCATCAGATAATTGAGGATGCCTGGGCGTATTGGAATGATAAAACGATTGACGCCTGTTCTGCTCACCAACCTCTCCGAGCGTTTGGTATTTATTGTCATTAACCAATACAGCAACCCTCCTGTTCGCCAGTGTTTTCAGGGGGATTGCTTCACAGCGGCTAAAAATCTCAGCGGGCATAAATCGGAGATCCGGATTGAGGCGGATCATTTCCGTGTCTACCTCTTTGAGCATGCGCTCAAAATCAAAATCTCTAAATAAATACTTATCCCCGCTATAAGGCCTGCGTATAAACGGAATGGCAAGGTAGGCTGTTTTGGCTGGCACCCGAAACAATTTAATAACATGACTTCGGTCATGCGGTTTCTCTCTATGCCCTTCACCCTCCGTAAAATTGCAATGAGGCATGCTAAAGGGCACGCCAAAAGTGGTGCCATTGGCAAACAGGTTGATATTCATTTTCATTCCCATCTGTTGCTATTTATGTTGAGACTTGACAGGAGTTTTCCCGGGAAGCTGTTCTGTTTTCCGTCTTCATTAGGAGTTGTCTGGAAATAACTTCCCTATTTTCATTGCCTGACTCCGTTCGGACTGAGTGCTGAGCTTGTCGAAGTATCGAAGTTCGGTGGCACGACCCTTCGATACTTCGACAAGCTCAGCATTCAGGGTGAACGGGAATCGGGAACTTATTAAAAGACAATTCCTTAGACACTGGTTATCGTTAAATAGTTCTTGTCCAAAAACGCACTGGCCCGCTTCTTTATCCAGAATCTGTAGGGTCAGGGATTTTCAACGTCATCCTCTGCATCTGTGCTCTCAATGGAACCCCAAATACTCTTTAGCTTTAATGAATGAATGGTCTTCCGATCACAAAGCAGCTCATCTGTCTGGGTACAAATAGTTTCTGCCTCTGCTTTCTGAGCAACGATTTTGTCTCGCAATGCGTTTTCGCCCTGAGAGTTGCGATAACCCATTTCCATTAACAGGTCACCGAGTGACGTCATGATGAGCGAATGCAGGTTGATCATTGGGAAATAAGAGTTTTTTCCCGACAGTATTTCTTCCTGCACCGCTTTCTTATACCATTCCACCTCCTTATGGATAAACTGCTTACTGATTTCTTCCTGTTTAATTTTCAGTTCTTCCTTAGTACTGGTATTTTCAAGCTGCATCAGTTCATCATACACAATGGCTTGCCTGACCAGGCCCGCACAATCAGTCATGTATTGTTCAGAGAATGCCAATCGACGGATTGCTTTATTAATGGCAACAGAGAGATCGGGGTGCTCTTGCGGGTAGGCATTCAACGTCTCGATGGCCGATTGACAAAACAGTATAGACTCCTGGTAAGGAGCCATAAAAAACTTCGCTTCCCGTAACAATTTGATCAACACCTCCTCATTTTTAAGAGGTGTTGGTTGGCCAACGTTATTATCCAGATCAATCGTTATCCGAGTAATTATTACCTCATACTTCGTTTCGATAAGCTCAGTCCCTTGCAGCATGGGTAGTTTGGTATCAGCAGGCCTGATGAGAAGCAGGTGATTATCGTTCGTCGGTGAATAAACGGAAGAGACATACGCTGCCTGGGAAACCTGGCCAGTTTCGATGATAGGGTGCTGCAATAAATCATGGCCGACTAAATGTTTGTATTCAGGAAGCTGCTCGTCTGAGATTAACTGGTCGAAGCAATGATATTTTTCACTGAAACCGTCAATATCATTGATATTGAAAACGGGATGGCTTTCTCTACTAAATGCTTCATTCACATCATCCCCGGGCACAAGGAAAAATCCACGTTTTGCTAATTCAGCTATACGTTCATCAGATAATTCAGGATGCCTGGGCGTATTGGAATGATAAAACGATTGACGCCTGCTCTGCTCACCAACCTCTCCGAGCGTTTGGTATTTATGGTCACTAACCAAGACAGCAACCTTCATGTTCGCCAGTATTTTCAGGGGGATTGTTGCACAGCGGCTAAAAATCTCAGCGGGCATAAATCGGAGATCCGGATTGAGGCGGATCATTTCTGTGTCTACCACTTCGAGCGTATGCGCAAAATCATAATGTCCAGATAAATACCTAAACTTATAATTATTATAAGGCTTAGGCACAAACCGATTGGCAAAGTAGGCTGTTTTGACTGGCACCCGAATCAATTTAATAAGATGACTTCGGTCATGCCGCATCTCCCTATGCCCTTCACCCTTCGTAAAATTGTAATGAGGTGTGCTACAGGTATTGGGCACGCCAAAAGTGGTGCCATTGGGAAGCAGGTTGATATTCATTTTCATCCCCATCTGTTGCTATTTATGTTGAGACTTGACAGGAGTTTTCCCGGGAGGCTGTTCTGTTTTCCGTCGTCTTGGACACTGGCTATCGTTAAATAGTTCTTGTCCAAAAACGCACCGTGCCCGCTCCTTTATCGCGAATCTGTAGGGTCAGGGATTTTCAACGTCATCCTCTGCATTTGTGCTCTCAATGGAAACCCAAATACTCTTTAGCTTTAATGAATGAATGGTCTTCCGATCAGAAAGCAGCTCATCTGTCTGGGTACAAATAGTTTTTGCCTCTGCTTTCTGAGCAACGATTTTGTCTCGCAATGCGTTTTCGCCCGGTGAGTTGCGATAACCCATTGCCATTAACAGGTCACCGAGTGATGTCATGATGAGCGAATGCATGTTGATCATTGGGAAATACGAGTCTTTTCCCGAAAGGATTTCTTCCTGCGCCGCTTTCTTATGCCATTCCACCTCCTTATGGATAAACTGCTGACTGATTTCTTCCTGTTTCATTTTCAGTTCTTCCTTAGTACTGGTATTTTCAAGCTGCATCAGTTCATCATACACAATGGCTTGCCTGACCAGGCCCGCACAATCAGTCATGTATTGTTCGGAGAATGCCAATCGACTGATTGCTTTATTAATGGCAACAGAGAGATCGGGGTGCTCTTGCGGGCAGGTATTCAACGCCCTGATGACCGATTGACAAAACATTATAGACTTTTGGTAAGGAGCCATAAAAAACTCCGCTTCCCGTAACGATTTGACCACCCCCTCATTTTTAATACTTGTTGGTTGGCCAGCGTTAACAGCCCGATCAATCATTGCCTGATACTTTGTTTCGATAAGCTCAGTTCCTTGCAGCATGGGTAGTTTGGTATCAGCAGGCCTGATGAGAAACAGGTGATTATCGTTCGTCGGTGAATAAACGGAAGAGACATAAGCTGCCTGGGAAATCTGGCCAGTTTCGATGATGGGGTACTGCAATAAATCATGGCCGACTAAATGTTTGTATTCAGGATGTTTGTATTCAGGGAGCTGCTCGTCTGAGATTAAAAGGTCGAAGCAATGAGATCTTACACTGAAATCGTCAATACCATTGATATTGAATACGGGATGGCTTTCTCTACTAAATGCTCCATTCACATAATCCCCGGGCACAAGGAAAAATCCAAGTTTTGCTAATTCAGCTATACGTTCATCAGATAATTCAGGATGCCTGGGCGTATTGGAATGATAAAATGATTGACGCCTGTTCTGCTCACCAACCTCTCCGAGCGTTTGGTATTTATTGTCACTAACCACGACAGCAACCTTTCTGTCCGCCAGTATTTTCAGGGGGATTGCTTCACAGCGGCTAAAAATCTCAGCGGGCATAAATCGGAGATCCGGATTGAGGCGGATCATTTCTGTGGCTACCACATTGAGCCTACTCACAAAATCATAATATCCAGATAAATAGGCAAAGTAGGCTGTTTTGACTGGCACCGGAATCGATTGAATAAGACGACTTCGGTCAAGCCGTATCTTCCTATGCCCTTCACCCTCCGTAAAATTGTGATGAGGTCTGCTACAGGTATAGGGCACGCCAAAAGTGGTGCCATTGGCAAGCAGGTTGATATTCATTTTCATCCCCATCTGTTGCTATTTATGTTGAGACTTGACAGGAGTTTTCCCGGGAGGCTGTTCTGTTTTCCGTCGTCTTGGACACTGGCTATCGTTAAATAGTTCTTGTCCAAAAACGCAATCCGCTCCTTTATCCAGAATCTGTAGGGTCAGGGATTTTCAACGTCATCCTCTGCATCTGTGCTCTCAATGGAAACCCAAATACTCTTTAGCTTTAATGAATGAATCGCCTTCCGATCACAAAGCAGCTCATCTGTCTGGGCACAAATAGTTTCTGCCTCTGCTTTCCAATCAACGATTTTGTCTCGCAATGCGTTTTCGCCCTGAGAGTTGCGATAACCCATTGCCATTAACAGGTCACCGAGTGACGTCATGATGAGCGAATGCATGTTGATCATTGGGAAATAAGAGTCTTTTCCCGAAAGGATTTCTTCCTGCACCGCTTTCTTATGCCATTCCACCTCCTTGTGGATAAACTGCTTACTGATTTCTTCCTGTTTAATTTTCAGTTCTTCCATAGTACTGGTATTTTCAAGCTGCATCAGTTCATCATACACAATGGCTTGCCTGACCAGGCCCGAACAATCGGTCATGTATTGTTCAGAGAATGCCAATCGACTGATTGCTTTATTAATGGCAACAGAGAGATCGGGGTGCTCTTGCGGGCAGGTATTCAACGCCCTGATGACCGATTGACAAAACCTTATAGACTTTTGGTAAGGAGCCATAAAAAACTCCGCTTCCCGTAACGATTTGACCACCCCCTCATTTTCAATACTTGTTGGTTGGCCAGCGTTAACAGCCCGATCAATCATTGCCTGATACTTTGTTTCGATAAGCTCAGTTCCTTGCAGCATGGGTAGTTTGGTATCAGCAGGCCTGATGAGAAACAGGTGATTATCGTTCGTCGGTGAATAAACAGAAGAGACATAAGCTGCCTGGGAAATCTGGCCAGTTTCGATGATGGGGTACTGCAATAAATCATGGCCGACTAAATGTTTGTATTCAGGGAGCTGCTCGTCTGAGATTAACAGGTCGAAGCAATGAAGTGATGCACCGAAAGTGCCGCTAAAATTGATATTGAAAACAGGCTGGATTTCCCACCTCAATAATTTAAATGTACTCATTATTTCCCCCTCCCTGGGCATAAGGAAAAATCCAAGTTTTGCCAGCTCAGCTATACGTTCATCACATAATTCAGGATGCCTGGGCGTATTGGAATGATAAGAAAACGATTGACGCCTGTTCTGCTCACCAACCTCTCCGAGCGTTTGGTATTTATTGTCACTAACCACGACAGCAACCTTCCTGTCCGCCAGTATTTTCAGGGGGATTGCTTCACAGCGGCTAAAAATCTCAGCGGGCATAAATCGGAGATCCGGATTGAGGTGGATCATTTCTGTGTCGACCATTTTGAGCATACGCTCAAAATCAAAATCTCCAATTGAATTCCTTGCCTCGCCACAAGGCATGGGCATAAACGGATTGGCAAAGTAGGCTGTTTTGTCTGGCACCGGAATCGATTTAATAAGACGACTTCGGTCATGCAGTTTCTCCCTGCACCCTTTACCCTCCGTAAAACTGTCAGGAGGGACGCTGTAGGGCACGGCAAAAGTGGTGCCATTGGCAAACAGGTTGATATTCATTTCCATCCCCATCTGTAGCTATTTATGTTGAAACTTGACAGGAGTTTTCCTGGGAGGCTGTCCTGTTTTCCGTCTTTCTGGACGGCGATCGTCAAATAGTTCTTGTTCAAAAACGCGACCCGTAGTATAGGAGCCTGTCGGACTTAAGACTGTCCTCTTAGGGTAGACATTAAGCGTCTACTCCCCTCTTCGGGAAGTTAAAGATGGAACCACGAAGGACACGAAGAGCACAAAGAAGAGATTTTCTTTTCCTTCGTAGTTCCATTCAAAAGCCATTGAAAATGGAGGGGTAAGCTTAATGTCCACCCTAAGAGACTGTCCTACGCGGCAACTGCTCCTGCGTTGCTGTTTCATGGGGTTAAGCCTGCAAAAAAAAACCTGCTGTGCAGTCAAGGCACAGCAGGTTTTTTTGCAGGGCAAGGAATCTTGCCAATCACGCTGTCAGGAAAATAAGGACACCTGGCAGAATGAAGAAGGCGATGAACAGATAGGCAAACGCATACATTCTGTTTCTGACTGCCAGATCTGACAGTTTGTCAGCCATATACAGCGGAATCTCCCTCAGCCACTTGATCCCGTAAATCAGAACTACGGCACAGAAGTTAAAGAAGAAATGCACCATGGCGATGGTCAGTGCCGACAGGGCCGCAGGACCGGTAATTGCCGTGGCAGCCAGCAGGGCGGTAATGGTTGTACCGATGTTGGCACCCAGAGTGAAAGGGTACATTTGTCGTACAGTAAACAGACCATTGGCCACCATGGGTACCATCAGGCTGGTGGTGGTTGAGGAAGACTGAACCATCACGGTCATGGTCATACCGGACAGAATGCCGCTGATCGGCCCCCGGCCAATGGACTTGTGCAGGGCATCTTTGGCTTTACCCACCATGACCTTTTTGAGCAGCTTGCCCAGACGAACCACCGAGAAAAAGATCAGGACAATACCGATACCAATCATGGCAATACCTGCCAGTGTGTTGTCCGGCAGTACCGATACAAAACCTTTGACAATGTCTTCAGCCGGTGAGGTTAACGGGTCAATAAAATTCAGGCCTTTCATTGACATATTCTGACCGCCAACCAACATGCTGGCTACCGATGCAGAAAGCTTGCTCAAAAAGCCTGTGAACAGCTCCAGAGGCAAAAGAATGAGAACCGCAAGCCAGTTAAAGAAGTCATGAACGGTAGAGGCAGCAAACGCCTGCTTGAACTCTTTATGGCAGCGAATATGACCAAGACTTACGATGGTATTGGTAATGGTTGTGCCGATGTTGGCACCCATAATCATCGGGATGGCCATGTGAACCGGCAGGCCGCCAGCGACCAGGCCGACAATAACAGAGGTTACTGTACTGGAAGATTGTACGAGCGCTGTCGCCAGTGTGCCCGCCAGCAGACCCAAGATGGCATTGTTGGCAAAGCTGAACAGCTGTGCTGCCGCTTCACTGCCACCCACCGCCATTTTAAAGCCGGAGCCGATGACACTAACAGCTACCAGCAGAGCGTAAATCCATAGAACAACGCGCAGCCAGATACGACCGTAATGTCGCGTGGTCATGGTTTCGAAATCAGCGCCCTGTGAAGAAGCAGATGTCATTTCAGACATAGAGAGTGCACCTCGGTGCTTATAAAGTTGATGCTAAAAGTATCGAGTCTTTATTACAGTTTTATGACAACTTCTTCACAAACAATCAGGAGATTTTCTTTTTCGGGGGCTCATAACAGTCTGAAGCGCTCTCTTGATCGACCTGTTTTTGCAAAAAGTCGATCATATATTTTCTGTCTTCTTTCGGTTTTTCCCTGGCTCTGACGATCTCTTTATCCAGCAGTTCTTGCGGCTTTTCCGGTTGGGACTTGAAGGTGGTGAGCTGGTGTTTTAACAGCCATCCTGCGATATAGGGATCACTGAACTCCAGTGCTCTCTCCAGGATACGTGGCGCAAGTGGTCGCAATTCCTCAAGGGATGCTCCTCCCACCTCTAATAACCAGTCTATTGGCTGGTGGGTGTAGATGGGCTCCACCACTTCTTCCCGGGAAAGATAGCCATCAAAATAACTGAGCAATGCCGAGGTGGCTTTACCGGGGTTCTGTTTGGCCTGGTGATTATCCATCAGCCATTGGGCTACCCGGGTATTATAATGGCTCATGGCCTGCTCAAATTGATGCTGGGCTTGCAGATTGGCTCCCTTCTCAATCAGCCATCGGGCGTTGGCAAGATACCCGCAGTAAAGGGAGGTATTTAGCGCCTGGTTGAGCAGCGCAGCGGAGGCTTTGGATATCAGGCTTGCCCCATTGGCCAGCAGCCAGTCTGCCTGAATGGCCATATCGATATGAGTCTCAGCAATCACCTCCAGCAATGTTGTATTGATATCGTTGCTGAACGAGCCGATGCCCCGGGATTGACTGTTGATTGATGGGGCGGTTGCTGTGGTGGTCCGGTGTTCTGTTATGTTGCCGGGCTGATTGGGATCTGACCGGGATTTCAGCTGGCGCAACGTTGTCATCGCTGTTTTGATATTTGCCCCGTTTTCCAGGCACCATTGTGCAGTTCTGGTATACCCCTGCAAAATAGCGTGGGGCAACAGCTTATCCAGTCTTTCGGATTCTGTCAGTTTCCTGAGTTCTTTCCCCACCAGTGGTGTCAGCTTCAGATCTTTCCCGAACCGCCCTGAATTCTCGGCTTTATGCTGTTGGAGTTGCTGTAATTCACGACACTTTTCCAGCTGTGCAAACGCGGCATCCGGCAGATCGCTGGTTTCCCTGAGCCTGCCGACTTCCTTGGATTTAAGGTTTATTTTCGCGGTGACGACCGGATGCACTGGACCATCATCAAGTTCAGCCCAGAGTGTTTCTTTCATTGCCCAATTGACCAGTGTTTCATCATGCTTCCATTGTTGACCGGTCCGACTGACATCAAACAATAACTGATCGTCCATCCATGGGTTAAGAATCCAGCCCTCCAGGGCCAGAAAATCACTGTGAATCTCTGCTCTGAGCCGCTGGTCAGGGATATACCGGTCACTGTAAGGTATGACCCGCTGATAAATCGACCTGACGGTAAATGCACTCTGTCGAACCTCCGCCTCCGGGTGATTATGGAGAGTTTCGGTTGGTGCCGGTGCTGGCAGATCCGTTTTGCTGGCAGGCGGAGGAGGTAGTTTTGGATGGGCGGGATGGGTGGTCAATGTGCGTGAAGTATTCACGACGGGGGCAGGTAATCTCTGGCCGGGGAGTGATTGCCTGACGTAACAGGCAGAAGCGTGGCTTGGCTGTAAGCTAAACCCAAGGTATCCGGACATCCGGTTAGCTGGTACATGGCTCCCGATATTGCCAGCCCCCCTGCCGGGACTTGTGTTGACCTCTCTGGGTTGCTGCTGAAGATGGCCACCGCTCTGATTTTGGCGAATACAGCCCTTGGCGGCCTGTCTGTAGTATTCTCTGGAGAGAGGGACCTTGAAATGGGCGTTATCCACGTTTCCACCAGTTCTTTTACGGAAGCATATAAAATTGACCCGATATTCGAGATTAAGTTCCACATCGGTGGTCATCGAGTGAAGGATAAACGTTAGTTTAAATTAGAGGAGAAATGGGAATAGCCTGGCGAATAAACGAGCAGGCTATTCTATTGTGGCTGGTTTATTTCAGCAGGTCATCAAACAGCTGCACATTCACCAGCTCACCCGCTGGTTTATCACCATCTTCTTCCGCCAGTACGATATAGCAGTCAGAATGACTCATGGTACTGAGAACTCCAGACCCCTGATGACCGGTTGACATAACCTGCAGTTCACCGGATTCCCGGTAAACCAGCTTTGCCCTCTGGAAATCCCGGCGTCCCGGGCGCTTCCTGAGCGGGGTTTCCGTCGCCAGTGTAAGCTCCACTTTTGGTTCCGGTTGCTGGTGCATCATGTGGCGTAATGCTGGCGCGGCCAGCTGCTGGAAGGTGACGGTAGCCGATACCGGGTTACCGGGCAGGCCAAAGAAGACACTGTTCGGGAGCTGTCCAAAGGCAAATGGCTTGCCCGGTTTGATGGCCAGTTTCCAGAAGCCGGTTTCCCCCAGCTCATCAAGAATGTCTTTGGTGTAATCCGCATCGCCGACAGAGACGCCTCCGGAGCTGATCACTGCGTCAGCTTCCTGATCGGCTTGCCGAAAGGCTTCTCTTAACGCCGCTTTGTCATCAGGAATTCTGCCAAGGTCGATGATGTCGACGGCCATTTTTTTCAGCATGGCCTTGATAACAAAACGATTACTGTCGTAAATATCACCCTGTTTCAATGGCTCACCGGGCAGCTTTAATTCATCACCTGTGGAAAACACCGCAACTTTGACTTTCCGGTAGACCGTGACATTGGCAATACCCAGCGAGGCCAGCAGCCCGATATCCTGAGGGCGAACTCTCCGGCCCGGTGTAAACACCCGGGTGCCTTCCGGAATATCTTCCCCCGCTGTTCGGATATTGTTACCGGGCTGGTCCGGTTTCCAAAGAAAACGAATGCCTTGTTCTGTGGTTTCAGTCTGCTCCTGCATGACCACCACATCGGCACCTGATGGAAGGCTGGCCCCGGTCATAATGCGGATACAATGTCCGGCGGGAATCTCCCCGGAAAAAGGGTGACCGGCCAGGGACTGGCCTGCCAGGGGTAAAGTATCACGGTTGTGCAAATCCTTCAGCGCCAGGGCATAACCATCCATGGCCGAGTTGTCATGGGAGGGCACATTGATAGGCGATACGAGAGGCTCTGCGAGTACCCTGCCAAGGCTGTCTTCCAGGGCAACGGTCTCGGTTCCGGATACTGGCTTTACACTGCTGATCAGGGTTGCCAGTGCTGCTTCCAGCCTTATTAATCCATCAGTGGCACAGCAGTCGCTCATGATTGCCCTCGTTCATAGCGGGTGGAAAAAAATAGCGTGCTTAACTCTCTGTTATGCCAGGTGGTGATGCAAGCTATTTTTCATGACAATAGTTTTCAATAAAGCTGGCAATATGTTCGGGGCTGTTGATATCCAGTTCTGCCAGATGGCCAGGAAGGTTGATGCCGGGATTGCCATCCCAGGCGATGGCTATGATATGGGGGTCCTCAGTAAACAGGAAGGGCTTGTCATAATCACTGCGATGAAGCTCGATTTTAGCGATGGGAGCCTCACGAAAACCTTCCACCAGGATTAAATCCAGCTGATCCTGATTGAGGAGTTGCAGTTGCTCCTGCAGCTGTCGTTCATATCCATTCGGGTACTCGGTATAGCAAAGAGAGCGACCAGGCATGCTCAACACCAGTTGGCTGGCACCGGCATGGCGTAAACGATAACTGTCTTTTTCCGGTGGATCAGGTTCTATCCTGTGATGCGAGGCTTTGACCACACCGGTTCGAAGTCCCTTGCCAGCTAACAGTGGCAGTAGCTTCTCGATAAGCGTGGTTTTACCGGTACCGCTAA
Source organism: Endozoicomonas acroporae (assembly GCF_002864045.1). Classification (GTDB taxonomy): domain Bacteria; phylum Pseudomonadota; class Gammaproteobacteria; order Pseudomonadales; family Endozoicomonadaceae; genus Endozoicomonas; species Endozoicomonas acroporae. The sequence goes on along the minus strand of NZ_PJPV01000009.1, from coordinate 22,553 downwards.
AGGCGGCGATACCAATAACCGGGATGGTGGCACTGATCTTTGGGGGTATCATCATAGAAGACATCTTTCGTTTTTTGCAACCTGCCAGGAGCCTGTCCGAGAATAGCGCCCGTAGCGAGGATGGCAGAAAATTGAGGATAAAAAGTCGGAAATTTTTAGTGAATAGTGGTTCTATTTGCTAAAAATTTCCGACTTTTTAGACCAATTTGCTGCCACCGCAGTAGGGCAGTCTATTCTCGGACAGGCTCCTAGCATAAGGGTCAGCCCGGATATTTCATCAATCAAAAGGGGGCCATGGGCAGCAGGGTTGCCTGATAATCCTGTAAAACAATAGTACCTGATAGCATGGTTTTTCGAGAAATAAGCAGGTAGGATTCACTTGGCTGTTGATAAAACGATCTCCCGGGAATTTTTTTTAAAAGTCAAATGAGGTTGTTTAACGTAGTGATTAAACTGAATTAACAAGCGAGCGCCGAGCTTCGGTACCTAATGGGTAAGTAGTTGACCAAATGGAATCGTATATTTCTGGCTAAGTGGGCAGTTACTATGCAAGGCACAACGTAGGGAGCATAGCCGTAGCTATGTGACCGTAGTTGTAACGCCGCAGAGTGACTGCCCACTTAGTCAGAAAATACGATTTCATTTGGTTAACTACTTATGATCCTATGGACTGGAAGCCGCAGCCAGAGTGCATATCACTGGCTGCCAGGGCTGTAGAAGAAACTTTGCAGCCTCCCGCGATTGGAAAGGTGTTCTATGCATTCTAATTTACCAGAGCTGCAGGACCGTCAGGGACGGAAATTCCCTTACTTGCGACTGTCAGTCACAGACCTGTGCAACTTTCGTTGCAATTACTGTTTGCCTGACGGCTGCCTTGACCATCATCACAGTGAAGCACTGACCATTGACGAAATACGTCGTCTGGTAACGGCTTTTGCTGCGGTCGGTGTGGAAAAAATTCGTCTGACCGGGGGGGAGCCTACCTTACGTCAGGACTTTTCCGACATTGTCAGAACCATCAAGCAGATCCCCGGCATAAAGAAGCTGGCCATGACCACCAACGGCTACAAAATGGATCAGCGGGTTATGGACTGGCTGGATGCGGGTATTGATGCCATCAATGTCAGTGTCGACAGTCTTGACCCCCGGGCCTTTGAGCTGATTACCGGCCACAACCGGCTGCGGGAAATTCTGGCTGGTATTCAACACGCATTTGACCATGGTCTGCCATCCATCAAGGTGAATGCGGTGGCGATGAAAGGCATTAATGATGATGAACTTGATGCCTTTCTTGACTGGATCCGGGATTATCCCGTCTCTATTCGTTTTATCGAGCTGATGCAAACCGGGAACAATCAGGATTTTTTCCAGAAGCACCACTTCCCGGGGAAACAGATTCAGGAACTGCTCCTGGCTCGCGGCTGGGTAAGAAAAATGCGTCTGGCTGATGCCGGGCCTGCCCAGGAGTATTGCCACAGTGATTATGAAGGTACGGTTGGCTTGATTATGCCTTACAGCAAGGACTTCTGTAACGACTGTAATCGACTGAGGGTGACCAGTCTGGGGCAGCTCCAGCTTTGTCTGTTTGCTGAGTCCGGCATTGATCTGAGAGACCTTCTGCAAAGCGATGATCAGCAGGAAGTGCTGGTGGCTCGAATTCGTGATTCACTGCGGCTTAAAGACGACAGTCATTTTCTTGAACAGGGCTGGACGGGTGGCACGGATAACCTTTCCCAGATGGGAGGGTAGTACACGGTTTCAATGAGTTTGATGGGGTGTCGTGCCTCCGCACTCCGTTCGTCCTGAGCCTGTCGAAGGGCGCAAACTCCGGCCTATGATAGATCGTGCCAAACACCCTTCGTCCGTGCATCCTGAGCGGAGCCGAAGGACGCTCAGGATGAACGGAGATGGTACACGGTTTCAATGCATTTGATGGATTCTCTCTATCAATGGCACCCTGACTCCGTTCGTCCTGAGCGGAGATTGTACACATCAAACTCATCGAAACGATGACCAGTACACTACCAAATCAATTTATTGAATAAAGTCGAACATAACGTGTAGAGGGAACTTATTTTAATGAAACCCGACTAACTTGCTCCACGCAGCAACTTAGTGATGGGTGCTTTAACATGAATCCAATAACGAGTTCTTCTGATCAGCTTCCGGTACATCCACAGACAAATCCTCTCAATCCCGGGTCAAGTGATGACAGCAGAGTAGCGGATCTGCAAGCCTCACTCAGCCGCATGAGTATTCCTGATGATCCGCCAGGTGCAGCCAGCACGCCAAATCCGGTTAACATCGCTGACAGATCGGCCAGTATTCCTGCCAGGCCGACTACCTACGACTATGTATGCGCTACTGATGGTAAAACTTACAAGGTGCTACCTAAGCAATTTACCCATAGTGATGGTTCTTGCGGCCTTAGATTAAAGCTGGAAAATGGCGAAAGGTTTATGCAGTGCTCAATACGATTTTCCAGTTATTCTCAGCTGGTACGCAGCTATACCGAGCCTGATTTTAATGAAGATCAACATATAACAAAATTGATGCTGATCAAGGACCTTGAAGGAAACAAAGGATGCCTGGATTTTCTGATAAAGAACGATATTGTAAAAGTAGTGGGAAAGGTGGATTCCGAGGGCGCTGACTGCACGATAGTTCAGTTAACAGCAGATAGAAAGTTAAGTAAAAAAAGTATTGGGTTGGGTTCGGCTGATTCTATATCAGCCCGAATTGATGCCTTTTCCGGAAGAGTTCTTGTTCCCCCATCGAAAACATTTCAGCAATTTCTTGCACAAGGAATGAGAACCAAGGAAGCAATGCCTGCACCACAGGTGGCAGTGCTCAGGAAATACGTTGCTGAACCTGATCCGAAAATACTTGAACGCTCTTCTTTTAGACACATTGCTATCTTTATGGATCATGGTAAACAAACGGCCAGACTGCCCGTTGGCTGTAGTGATTTCGGCTACACGTTAGAAGAACTGAAACAGTTTCGTCTGGAAAATAAAAGTTCAGTTGATGTTGCTTTTGAAGTGCTACTAAGGTAGTGGCTTTTCGACCTTGAATTATCTTCTTTTCATCTTCCGGGAGCGACGGGATATTCATTTAAGCTGGCCTGACAGGGCATGGCCGCTTTTCTGTCTTCTAACTGCAACAATGATTTTTCTGAATCGATACTCAGAATTAGAATAAAGAGGCTGTTATGACTTACGGAACTATTGCTGATCGATACGCTTATGAATCACCCTGGTTAAGGAGTCGGGCGAAGGAAGCATGCCCTGATAATGACCAAAAGTCGCGCATGGGGGCTCGTTCTGCTGAATCCGTCGAGCCTGATAGTTATTTATCCCAGGCTAAGGATCTTATTTGTTCTGTCCCCGGAACCTGCTATTCAATTTTATCAAGATCTGCGGTTGTCCTGACGCCTTTTCATTGGATGATTGAAAACAGGCTGGGGGTTGCCAAGGTTGTTGGTATTGCCCTGGTGCGATCGCAAGTGTTTCCATGGCTTGGCAAGACTTTTCCTGACAAGTTCCCGTGTCTGGCGAAATTTCCAGGCTTACAGGAAAGTCGTGAGATTGTTAAGGAAGCCTGTGAGGCAAACAATACCAATGGCTTTCGGTTTGAGCAGCTCCCGATTAAACATGATTCGGGCATCATATTGCAGGGCGTGATTTGTTATCCCCCCGACTGGGACCCGAATAATAGTCAATGCGTTCTTTATCACAATCCAAATGGTATGGTCCTTTCACAGCTACTGGGTAGAGGTTGTCTTCATCCGGGGTCAGCACCCGGACGAATACAGTCAGAAAAAAAATGCCCGGTCATTCTTTATGACTACAGGGGGACGGGGTTAAACCAGAGCGATGGGTTGTCGGGTTATCTGCCTTTCTCAACCTATGAAACCGTTGTTCAGGATGGTGCTGCGGCCCTGGGATATGCATTGGAAAATTTTGAGTATGTCTACGTCGCTGGCACTTCTCTTGGCGGAGGTGTGGCAACCGTCTCGCTTGCCAGACACCTTGAAGCCAGAGGGGGGCAGGATGATTCAAGGGTCGAGTTACTGTCCCATGACTCGTTTACCACAGCGCCAAGAGTTGTCATGCCAGACCGGCCCCGACTGGCCAATTTTCTGGGCTGGCTGGTAGGTGGGAATCTGGATGCTGAAGCCCCTATGCGTAAACTGATTGACCGTAAGGTTTACATCGTATCACTGAACCATCGTGATGATCCGGTTATCCCGAAAGGGGCTCGTATGTCAGAATTTATAAAGTCGCTTCATCATGGTCAGCTGGATCCCGGGCAGGTATTTGCCAAGGAATTTTCCGGCAATAGCCACGCAGTACTGACTTATGAAATGGTAAAGTACCTTTGAGTGAATCAATGTTACTATGTCTGCACCATATAATAAGTAGTTGGCCAAATGAAATCATATATTTCTGGCTAAGTGGGCAGTTACTATGCAAGGCGCAACGTAGGGAGCATAGCCGTAGCTATGTGACCGGAGTTGCAACGCCGCAGAGTGACTGCCCACTTAGTCAGAAATATATGATTTCATTTGGTTAACTACTTAAGTAACCCGATTGGGTTGGAGTCTTATGAATCGAATTCCCCTGACTATTTTCTTGCCTGAAGCCAGCAGAATTGCAGCAGGCTGTATGGGGTTGGGTGGAGGCTGGGATAATAACCCGGTTTCAAAGGATCATCTGATGCAGGCGCACCAGTTTCTGGATAGTGCCCTGGAGAGCGGCATCAACTGCTTTGACCACGCCGATATCTATACCTTTGGTAAGGCTGAGCAGGTATTTGGTGGCGTGCTGGGTGATCGGCCGGAGCTGAGGGAGAAGATATTCCTGCAAGGCAAGTGCGGCATTCGCTTCGCCGAAGGGAACATTCCCAATCGCTACGATTTCTCCCGGGATTGGCTTCTGCACAGTGTGGAACAGAGTCTTGCCCGTTTAAACACCGACTATCTGGACCTTCTGCTGCTGCACAGACCGGATCCGCTGATGCAGCCAGAGGAGGTTGCCGGGGCGTTTCATCAGCTGCAGAAAGATGGCAAGGTCAAGCATTTTGGCGTGTCAAATATGAATGGCCACCAGATCAAATACCTTCAGTCATTCCTTGATCAACCTATTGTGGTCAACCAGTTGCAGATGAGCCTGACCCATCTGGACTGGCTGGATGAAGGTGTGCTGTTCAATCACCCGGAAGGGCAGGCGGTCAGCTTTACCCCGGGCACGGTTGAATATTGTCGCAGCCACAATATTCAGCTGCAGGCCTGGGGTTGCCTGAGCAACGGTGTGTTCACTGGGAAAGATACTCATGGTGAGCCTGAGGCTATTCAGAAAACGGCTGAGCTGGTCAAAACGTTTGCAGAGCAGCAGGGTGTTTCCAGAGAGGCTATTGTGCTGGCCTGGCTGATGCGCCACCCCGCAGGTATCCAGCCGGTGATTGGCACAACAAATGCCCAGCGTATCAGGGCCTGTAGCGAAGCTGAGACTATTCAGTTAAGTCGTGAGCAGTGGTACCAGTTGTATGTGAGTGCCCGGGGCCGGGCGCTGCCGTAGCCTGAAACGATTGGGGGAATATCCCTGGATGTGATAATTCCCTAGTTCATTCAGGGATAAAAACAGTATTCACTGTCTAAAAAACACGCTAGACTAGCAGATCTTTTTCTATCCCCATGTGCAGTCCTTCTTATGGACACAGGGGTTTGTTGGGAAGTCCTGGCACTTCGTTTCCTGCATTTAATCCGGCTGAAAAGTAAATTGTCCGCTCTTTTGAAAGTCTATGGCAATCAAGAGCTCAGTCACTGGAAGATCAATAGATCTTATTATCCTCTGCCAATGCAGGCCAAGCTTGTTCATCAAGCCTCTCCAAACGCAGTCGTGGACCTCACAGGCGATTCGGTAACGTCTTTCTGTATGCGATCAGAGGGGCGTTCCGGATAGCGGCACCAGGAAGTCCATGGCTGCAAATTTTCCGAATGCTACTGGAACAGCGTCGGAAAAGTGTACTGCCATCCTATTTCTGTTTGCTCCAAACGTCGCCAGCACCATGAGCCGGTTTACCGGACGATCAAATGCCGTCTGATCCTGACAGCTTTTGACAGCAAAATGGCGGCATTTTTATGGCAAAGAATGAATTTACGGAGTATCAAATGACTGATACCAACAACGCAATGACTTTTGCGGACCTGCCCCTGTCGGAAGCGGTAATCAAGGCTGTTCAGGATGTCGGCTATGAGAGCCCGTCACCCATCCAGGCACAAAGTATCCCTCACCTGCTGGAAGGTCGTGACCTTCTGGGTCTGGCGCAGACCGGTACCGGTAAAACAGCCGCATTTGCATTGCCATTGCTGTCAGCCATTGATTTGAAGCAGCGCGATCCGCAGGTTCTGGTCTTAACGCCGACCCGTGAGCTGGCAATACAGGTGGCAGAAGCCTTTCAACGCTACGCCCGTCACATGAAAGGATTCCATGTGCTGCCTGTTTACGGTGGTCAGGATATGCGCGGCCAATTACGCAGCCTTCAGCGTGGAGCCCATGTGATTGTCGGTACGCCGGGCCGGGTCATGGACCACCTGCGTCGTGAAAGCCTGAAGCTGGATAGCCTGAAAACCGTGGTTCTGGATGAAGCGGATGAAATGCTGCGCATGGGCTTCGTGGATGACATCGAATGGATCATGGAGCAGACGCCCGCTGACCGTCAGGTGGCCCTGTTCTCTGCCACCATGCCTTACCAGATTCGCAAAATTGCAGATACTCACTTAAAAGAGCCTGCTACGGTGGAGATCAAAGCCAAAACGGCAACGGTTGACACCATTACCCAGAAGGTCTGCATGGTCAGCGGTTTCCACAAGCTGGATGCCCTGACACGGATTCTGGAAGTGGAATCCTTTGATGCCATGATCATTTTCGTGCGCACCAAAACCGCCACGGTTGAACTGGCGGAAAAACTGGAAGCCCGTGGTTTCGCTGCGGCGGCGCTGAATGGCGATATGAGTCAGGCACTGCGCGAGAAAGTGGTGGATCGTCTCAAGAAAAAATCCCTGGATATTCTGATTGCTACCGACGTAGCGGCCAGGGGCCTGGATGTTGAGCGTATGAGCCACGTAGTGAACTACGATATCCCCTACGATACAGAAGCCTACGTTCACCGTATTGGCCGTACCGGGCGTGCTGGCCGTCAGGGCACTGCGATCCTGTTTGCTACCCATCGTGAGCGCAGGATGCTTCGTGCCATCGAAAGTGCTACACGACAGCGTATTGATACCATGCGTTTGCCTTCCATGAGTGACGTGCGTGATATTCGTATCCGTCAGTTCAAGGAAGATGTCGTCAAAGCGATGGACATGGGCGAAGAGCTGGATGTATTCCGTGAGATTGTCGCCGAGCTTGAGCAGGAAAATGCCCTGAGCTATGAAGATATGGCAGCAGCACTCTGCTTTATGGCCCAGAAAGAACGCCCATTCCCGGATGCCAAAGAGCCGGAGCAGCCCCGTCGTGAAGGCCGTGATCGTGGTGACCGTGATCGTGGCGAAAGACGTCGTGATGGCGAAAGACGTGGTGAGCGTGGCCGTGAACGCAACAATGATGGCATGGTCCGTTATCGTGTCGAACTGGGTCGCGACCAGGGCATCAACCCGGGTGACCTGGTGGGAGCCATTGCCAATGAAGGCAAAATTTCCGGACAGAGCATTGGTCATATCCGACTGTTTGATAACTGCTCGTCAGTCTACCTGCCAGAAGGGATGGACAAGACCGTTATTGAAGCCCTGAAAGGTGCCAGGATTCGCAACCGGCCAATGGAGTTGAAACTGTGGACCGGTGACGAGCCTCAAACAGAACGCCGTGGCCGACGTGATGGTGGTCGTGGTCGCCACGAAGGTGGTCGCTACGAAGGTGGTCGCTACGAAGGTGGTCGCCGTGAAGGCGGTGCCCGTCGTGAAGGTGGCCGTGGTGGCGATCGTCGTCCACGTCGTGATAATAGCGGCAATCGTTAATAGCATTCCGGGCTATTGGTTTTTCCAGTAGCCCGGACTTTCTGGGATTTGTCTCGGAATAATTTCCTCTTTTTGCCACGGAGACACGGAGGCACGGAGAAAAGAAAAAATCTATTCCTCTGTGCCTCCGTGTCTCCGTGGCAAGGTTTTCTCCTCACCAGGCAAATTGGAAATGTGGAAGTTATTTCCAGACAACTCCTGAAACCGGGAATTTATCAGTTTTCTATCAGCTGTTTCACCTGAATGGCGTCCCTTACCCAGGAATTCTCAAAAGCATCCCGGCTGATCTCGATTTCCCAACCGTGGTATGGGTCTCGAATAAGAACAGATGTATCTGTCACCGCATCAACAATAATGACGTGTCCTCCCGATTTGCATCTGCCTACTGAGACTATTGCAGACCCACGCTTGTAAACCGCATTGGCCAGTTTTTCAAGATTTGAACACCGGGTTTTAATCGGGGTCAGGCCAGCAGTAGATAATGTTCGACGTATCAGCCTGTCATTGCCAAGGTTGGTTGACTTTAAGGCACTTACCGAAAAGGTGCGGTGATGTTGATGCATCAGCATTGCTGCGGCAGCATAAGTACAGCCTCTGGTTGCTTGTTGTTGAATGATTGGTCTTTCATTACAGGTGTATTTGACCTCAACCGATTTAAACTTTTCAGACTCCTTGATAAATTCTGTTCTTATAGGTTGATGCACTTTTAAAATTTCATGGTCAAGAAATGAGAGCATATAACCATGCGCTCCGTAAAACGATATATTCCTGAGAACAGGGTCAACCTGGAAAGTATACTGGACAACAACTTCCAGAAGAGAACCCGGTCTATTCCACATAAAATGATTTTCATCAAAAATTTCCTCTTTCAGACCTTCCGCTGCCAGATGGTTTTTAAAACCTGTGTCATCAAGTAGATCATATAGGGCAATAATATCTTCAACCGTCTTTTTGGTTTGTTCACGCTTGGCATTGTCGCCATCATAAACGGTGTCAATAATAGATACTGACGGGTATTGTCTCTGGAAAGCAGAAGAGGGGATGCCAGCTAATTTTAACAGTGTGGTCATAAGTTCCGGCGTTGGTTCATAAAAGGGTTGACTAATCTTGCCAGAGGGTGAATTAAGCGGCGTACGCCGACCAGGTGATGTCAGTTCTGACATGTGTGAGGCAGGCTCGCCTGACAGCTCACTGGCGTTAATTTGAATAATGGGAAGCCCGGTATTGTGTAGCCTTGTTTTTTCATGAAATGGTTTTCGGCCATTGGAGGACAATGACGGACCTTGTTTCAAGGTAGAAAGTATTGGTGGAACCTGTTTAACCAGATGACCACTGGAATCTCCTGTTTGCTTACATGGAGAGATGACTTCGTCTTTCAGAGCGATGTCTGTTTTCGGAGCAGTATAGCCGGATGAGGGCTCATTCAAGGGGATCATAAACCAGTATCTTCACTTTATTACCAGTAAACGGTTTCGATGTAATTGACAGACTCCTTCATAGACCTCCGGACTCCATTCACCCTGAGTGGAGTCGAAAGACGCTCAGGGTGAACGGAGATTGTACTCATCAAACTCATCGAAATGATGTGATGGTTTTGATTGAGTGATCGCCAAATAGTTTCCAGAGAAACTGAAAAAATTTATTTTTCTTCAAGCTGGCGGTAATACATGGAATAAAACCGAAAAGAAATGACAGGCCGCCCCTCCTAATACAAAGAGATGCCAGATTGCGTGATTGAAAGGCAGCTTTTTCCATAAATAAAAGATCACGCCAACGGTATAAAGCAAGCCACCGGCAACCAGCCAGTATATGCCATTGGTTGATAAGTTCTCTGCCAGCTCTTTGGAGGCCGCCAGAACCAGCCAGCCCATCAGAATGTACGTGCTTAACGACAGTTTTTTGTACCTGGACCCAAACACCGCCTTAAAGATGATGCCCAGGGCGGCCAGGGTCCAGATGACAGCAAAAAGAATCCAGCCAGTCACACTTCTCATGCTAACCAGAAGAAAAGGCGTGTAGGTTCCGGCAATCAGCAGATAGATGGAGCAGTGATCCAGCATCTTGAAGACGCGCTTGGTTTTTGGATGTTGAAAGCTATGGTAAAGCGTAGAGGCCAGAAACAGCAGAATCAGGGTGCTGCCGTAGATACTGAAACTGACCACCCGCCAGACATCGGCCTGATGGGCGGCATAGGTGACCAGTAGCGTCAGACCGGCGACACTGAGCAGAGCCCCCAGACCGTGAGTAATACTGTTGGCAATCTCTTCAGCCAGGCTGTAGCCACGGCTGATCAGTTGGTTTCCTGCGGTAGATTTCGGAGCCATAAAGCGGTTTTTAATGGGTGCCAGTGCTGCTGATCATACTGAATCTTATACCCTGATGCATGGGAATTATCAGGTCATCCTGAATGTAGCCCAGACACCAGGGTCGGGTGGAAAATTAGAATGGCAGCAATACCTGATGATCGACTACTTTAACACTATCAGTTTCTGCTTTGCTGGCTGATCAAAGGGGTATTCTTGCCAAGGTTATCTGCCCCCGGCAGTCACCCTCTACAGGCTATCGCTGATGGCTGTCCCGCAGGAGTCTCTCGAACTTAGACGACCCTTACCACCCACGCTTAAGTCCGACAGCCTGCAAGTTTATCTTTATTCCCGTTGCTGGAGTATGACATGAAAAGGTTGATCCACTCTTGTATTGTTTTGGTTGCAGGTGCCGCCCTGTTCGGGTGCAGCTCCCACAAGCTGACCAGTGTTGAGCCCCGGTTGGTTGAGAACAAAACCTGGGTATTGACGACAATGAACGGTCAGCCGGCATCGGCCCCGAGAGTCACCATGGAGCTTCGCCCTGCCACTGCCCTGGATGGACGTATTGGTGGCCAGGCACCCTGTAACCGCTACTTTGGCAACTATCAGGTTGCCAGCCATAAAATTCACTTTACCTCAATGGGGAGTAGCAGAGCGGCCTGCCCGCCACCATTGATGACCAGTGAAGCTGAGTATCTGGCAATGTTCCCAAAACTGGACAATATCACCATAAAAGAACATGGACTGGTATTGAACAGCGCCAGCGGTGACCAGGAACTGACCTACGTGACCGAATCAGCCAATGTGAGCGGTCAGATTACTGCCAGTGAAGGCACTTTTGCTCCAGGCTCTGAAATTATTGTGGTTCTGCAAGATAGCGCCATGCCCGATGACCCGGCTGGCATCATTGGCATTGATCGAATCCGGGTAGGCAGGGCGGTGGATGTAGTGGATTATGTGGTCCACTATGCACCTGAACTGGTGAAACCGGGCAGCAACTATGAGCTGTTGGCGGAGGTGATCCAGAATGGTCAGGTGATGTTTACTACTGCGGTGAAGCCCACTGTTCAGCTTAAGACTGCTCCGGCAAATCACTGAGTCGTTTGTGGGTGAAGTGCGCTACTGGTGCATGGTTTCAATGGGTTTGACGGGGTGTCGTGCCTCCGCACTCCGTTCGTCCTGAGCCTGTCGAAGGGCGGAAACTCCGAACTCTGATAGATCGTGCCAAGCACCCTTCGACTCCGCTCAGGGTGAACGGAGATTGTACACGTCAAACTTCGACTCCGCTCAGGGTGAACGGAGATTGTACACGTCAAACTTCGACTCCGCTCAGGGTGAACGGAGATTGTACACGTCAAACTTCGACTCCGCTCAGGGTGAACGGAGTTTGTACACGTCAAACTCATTGAACCATACACTGGTGCACACTTACTCAAGACATCAAGCCATTTCCGGCACATCTGACTCTCTCTCCGCCTTGATATGGTGCGGAGTCGGATTGCCCATTTCGTCAACACAGACAAACACAATACGATCAACGACGATAATCACCTGTCGGGTGACCTTATTGCGTACCACACAACAGATGGTCAGTGAGGTCTTACCAGTACTGACCACTTCAATACCGAATTCCAGAATATCACCGCAGGCGGCTGAGCTGACAAAGTCGATTTCTGACATATATTTTGTCACCAGCAACTTGCCCGGGCCCATTTTGCAGGAAGCATAGATAGCGGCTTCCTCATCAATCCAGGCCAGCAGTGTGCCACCAAACAGTCGGTATGCGGGGTTGAGGTCGCCGGGTTTTACCGCGCGGCGTGAAAAATACTTCATTCTGATGCTCCTTGCCTGGTTATTATGACAACAGATTTATTGTGAATAATTTATATGACATTAATAAGGCAATTCTCGCGCCATAAATAACAGACACTATTTTTGCTGCTGATAACAGCAGAGCCTTCACGGCAATGATATAATCCCCGCCCGCTTTTATTGCCGGACAGGCTCATGGTTAGAATAGGTCGCATGAACCACCTGAAGGTGGTCAATCTTCTGGATTTTGGTGCATTTCTTGAGGGGGGGATGCTGGACGACATCCTGCTGCCCAAACGCTTTGTGCCACAAGGGTGCCAGGTAGGGGATGAGCTGGATGTTTTTATCTACCTGGACTCTGATGATGTCCCCATTGCGACGACACTCCGCCCCAAGGCTCAGGTAGGGCAATTCGCCTGCCTGAAAGTCACCGATACCAACCGTATTGGTGCTTTCCTTGACTGGAATATGCCAAAAGAGCTGCTGGTGCCTTTTAGTGAACAGAAAGAGCGCATGGTCAAAGACCAGTTCTATGTCGTGTATATCTATCAGGAACAGCAGAGCTATCGGATCGTTGCCTCGTCAAAAATAAGCAAATTTCTGCCGATCATCTCGTCCAAAACACCCCATCGGTACAGTAATGGCCAAGCGGTTTCTCTGATGGTTTGTGACCGTACGGATATTGGCTATACGGCAATTGTTGACAATAAATACCTGGGGGTTATTTTTGACCAGGATATCGACCAGCCAATCCGGATGGGCATGAAGTTTGACGGGTTTATCAAACGGGTCCGACCCGATCAGAAACTGGATTTATGCCTGAAAAAGCCCGGCTTTGATCAGCAGGAAATGAGCGACCTGGGTACGTTGATTGTTGCCAGGCTAAAGGCTGAGAAGGGCTTTTTGCCGTTTAATGACCGTACTGACCCTGCGATTATTAAAAGAGAATTTTCGGTCAGCAAACGGGTGTTCAAAATGGCGATTGGTGGGCTATACAAAGAACGCCTGATTAGCATTGATGAAGATGGCATTCGTCTTTTATAAGCTGTACCGGAAAGAATTGGTCGGTGGCTAATGACGGGCACTTCCAGTAAACTGCTCCGGTTTTGCATTTCCCTTTTGCTCTCGTTCCGAGAAGTCAACATTTTCCAGCTTAACAGGTGATCAAATGGGCAAATTTTATACCCAGACCAATCTTCAAATTGACGATAAACAGGCCTACCGGGTTTTCGACGGTAAAAAACAAGCCCGTCTCGGAACAGAAAAGAACCCTGCCGTTCTTACTGTGCAGACCGAAGAGCGCCGGGCTGAGCTGGAACAAGAGTTTCTGGAGAATGGCTGGTTTTGCCAGATTCACGTGGATGAAGAAGCCGCAGAGGACACCTCTGCCCTGCAACTGTTGAAGGATACGCCCAAAACCACAGTACTGGAAAAAGTGCCGGGCCGGAATGATCCTTGCCCTTGTGGTAGCGGGAAAAAATATAAAAAGTGCTGCGCCTGATAGCCAGGGTCTATTAAGGGTTTACTGCGAGCAGGCAAAAAAACTCTACAGGCCCCGGGTCAAACTCCCATCAGATTGCTGGCAAAAACATCTGATAAGTAGAAAAAATTCTAATTCAGTCCATTATTAGTACTGGCAGGTTATTTATAGAGCCATGTTGTCGATCTATTTTATATAAGTTTCCCACTTTCAAAAGCCACTTTTAGTGGCTTTTGTTTTATCAAGCAGGTGGACCGAATATGAAAAGTCAGACGTTGGGTAGCAGCCTTCTGGTCGCCGGTACTTCCATTGGTGCAGGCATGCTGGCATTACCGCTGGTGTCCGCACTGACCGGTCTGGGCTGGGGCGTATTCCTGATGTTTTTGATGTGGGGGTTATCAACCTATGGCGGTCTGTTGATTGCCGAGGCCTGCCGGGCCTGCCCCGAAGCAGAGAATCTGCATGGCGTTATGGGGCGTTTGATGGGGCCGGTTGGCCAGGGTATTGCCGTGGTCGCCATGCTGTTCCTCTATTATTCCCTGTGCGCAGCTTACATTTCCGGTAGTGCCAACGTGCTGGGCAGCCTGCTGGCCAAAGAGGGGATTCATCTGCCTTTTCGCATCACGGCAACGGTGGTGGTGTTGCTGGTTGCCATTCTGGTGGTGACCGGTACCCGGGTGGTTGATGTGGTCAACCGGGTGATGTTCGCACTGATGCTGGCCCTGCTGCTGTTTATCGTGGTGTCACTGCTGCCCGAGGTCAGTTTGAGTAATCTTGGGCTGGAGAACAGTACCCCTGGCATTTTATTCGCGGCGCTGCCGGTGTTATACACCTCATTTGGCTATCACTGTGCGGTACCCACCGTGGTTCAGTATGTGCAGGGAAAACCCCGGCGGTTTCGCTATGCCCTGATCGGTGGCAGCGCCCTTCCGTTCAGCATTTATGTGATCTGGATGGCGGTGGTGATTGGTGTGGTTTCCTCTGCGGTGGTGGTGACCATGGCACACCGTCCGGATGGTGTACCCTCGCTGATGGATGCCATCGGCCGCCATTCCGGTGCGTCCGGTTTTGATTATATGATCAGTGCCTTTGCTGCCTTTGCCCTGGGCACGTCCTTCCTGGGGGTGGCTCTTGGGTTATTTGACTATCTGGCAGAAGTGTTTGGTCGCTCCCATGGTATTTGGGGGCGCATCGAAACCATCACGCTCACGCTATTGATTCCGCTGCTGGCGGCTATTTTTATGCCGGGGAGTTTTGTCACTGCCCTGGGTTACGCCGCTGTGGCCCTGGTGATTCTGGCGGTATTTATTCCCGTGGCCCTGGTCTGGAAGGTTCGCAAGCTTCATATGGAAGAACCCTATCAAGTGGCTGGCGGTATTCCGGCGCTGGCCATTGCCATTATTGTTGGACTTTTGGTGATTGTTGCCCAGTTTGGGGTGATCGGTGGTATGTTACCTTCTATTGGCTGAAAGGCTCTCTGAGAATAGACTCACTATTTCAGTGGCCCCGAACAATTCCTGCCGTGGTCAATTGGATCAAAAAGCAACTTGGTATCGTTCAGGAAGAGCAAAGAATGTCGGATGGATGTTGGTCGGTTTACATAATTCTTGCCAGTGATAGCAGCCTTTATACCGGCATCACCACGGATATTGAACGGCGCTGGCGTCAACATTGCGGTACGGTCGGGGGAGCCAGGTATTTCAGGGGGCGGAAGCCACAGCAGCTGGTCTACCTGGAAGGTAATCATGACCGTTCTTCGGCCAGCCGACGGGAAGCAGCCATCAAAAAGCTGACTCGTCCACAAAAGCTGAGTTTGCTCACCTCACCGGAAAATTGCTGTGAACTCTGGGCCGGGAAATTGCTTAATACCCATCGCTGACTCCCGGGAGCAGAGAGTGTCGCACAAGCCTGAAGAACACGCTCCGAAGCTGGTCGGTTCCCATTGTCCTCTGACCCCTGGCACATCATTTCGATGAGTTTGCAGGGTTCCCTCTATCAATGACGCCCAGACTCCGTTCGTCTTGAGCGGAGTCGAAAGGCGTAAACACCATACCCTGAATAAAGACTGTGCCAATCACCCTTCGTCCGTGCATCCTGAGCTGAGCCGAAGGGCGCTCAGGGTAAGCGAGATTGTACACCTCAAACGCATCGAAATGATGTACTGGCCCGAAAGCTTTTTAGCACAAAAAGCAGCATAAATTATCATTTTAGGTTCAAGGTTGAACGTTTAGATAGTATGATCCTCAGAAATAGATGAAGCAAAAAGGATTTTTGTAAGACACCTGCCTCATAAAAAGCAGGCCAGGGAAATAACTGTTTCATCGCCTTCCGATAACAACAAAAAATAAGTATGAGGTGTTCATGGAAGCCAGTTTTTGGGATGGCAAACGCGCCCCAGGTATTGCAGACCAAATTGATCTTGAAAAGTTCAAAAACCTGGGCGAAGTCATTGAACATGCAGTCCATCAATACGGCGACCGGCCAGCCTATACCAGCATGGGCAAAACGGTTACCTACAACGAAATCGATCAGCTTAGCACCCGGTTTGCTGCCTATCTCCAGAACCATACGACACTGAAGCCCGGCGACAGTATCGCGATTCAGCTGCCGAACCTTATTCAGTACCCCATCGTCGTTTATGGCGCAATCAAGGCTGGTCTGGTTATTGTCAATACCAACCCGCTCTACACCGCCCGGGAGATGAAGCATCAGTTTACCGACTCAGGAGCCAAGGCGCTGGTCTGCCTCAATGTGGTTGGCCACCTGGTGGAGGAAATCATTCAGGATACGCCCATCAAGCACCTGATTGTCACTGAGCTGGCCGACCTGCTGCCCTGGCCGAAGCGGTCACTGATTAATCTGGCGGTAAAGCATGTCAAGAAGATGGTTCCCTCATTCAAGCTGCCACAGGCGCTGAGCTTCAATCAGGCCATGAAGCTTGGGGAAAAATCCCGGTACAGTAAACCGCTACCGGCCAACCCTGATGATGTGGCGGTGTTGCAGTATACCGGTGGCACCACCGGCGTGGCCAAAGGCGCTATGCTGACTCAGCGCAGTCTGGTCAGTAATGTACTGCAGACGGTCAATGTGTTGTCCCAGACCGATGATAATGGTGTGCCAGTGGCAAAGCCTGATGGTAATACCGCAGTTGCGCCCCTGCCTCTTTATCATATCTACGCGTTCACCGTGCATCTGATGGCATTCTTCCATCAGGGTGGACACAGCATTTTGATCGCCAACCCACGGGATATGGATACGTTCGTCAAGTCCCTGAAGCCCCACAAGGTGAATATCTTCATCGGCCTGAACACACTGTTTGTTGGCTTGATGAATCACCCGGAGTTTAAAGACCTGGACTTTTGTGAACTGCAGTTAACCATGTCCGGTGGTACTGCCTTGCAGGCGGCGGTTGCCAACCGCTGGCAAACAATCACGGGATGTTCGATTTCCGAGGGTTATGGTCTCTCTGAAACCTCACCCGTGGTATCCCTGAACCCTGCAGGCAGTTACTCCAGGCTGGGCACTGTCGGCTTGCCAATGTCCGGCACGGCGCTGAAGACCATTGATGATCAGGGCAATGAGTTGCCATTGGGAGAGCGTGGGGAACTCTGTGTCAAAGGCCCGCAGGTGATGAAAGGCTATTGGCAGCGCCCGGAAGCCACGGCAGAAGTGATTGACAGCGAAGGCTGGTTTAAAACCGGAGACGTGGCCATTATCGATGAACAGGGTTATGTGCAAATCGTCGACCGGGTTAAGGATATGGTGCTGGTCTCAGGCTTTAACGTGTACCCCAACGAAGTGGAAGATGTGGTTACCAAGCATGAGAAAGTGCAGAACTGTGCCGTTATTGGTGTGCCCGATAAGAAAACCGGCGAGGCCGTTAAACTCTTTATTATTCCACAGGACAAAAGCTTAACGGCACAAGAGGTCAAGGAGTACTGCCGACTGAACCTGACTGCGTATAAAGTGCCAAAGCAGGTTGAATTCAGGGATGTTCTGCCAATGACGCCAGTGGGTAAAATTCTGCGGAAAGATCTTCGCGCCGAAGAGATGAAGAAGCACGAAACGGCTGCCTGATTTTAGGCATCAGCAAAGCCCCGGTAAGTGTTCCGGGGCTTTGTAATTAAACTGACTTTTAATATGCTTGAAACTTATTGCTTCAATCCATTGATTCAGTTTCAGCCAGAGTTCCGGTTTTTTGGCGTATTTTTGAATATGAATTAAACTCAGTAATCAGGCTTTCATGAAGTAAGCAGGCGGCCACTTTTTATTTTTTCCTGAAATGTGAGTAAATGATTGATCAGTATTCTGGCTTTAATTAATCTTTCCTGTTTCATGCTGCTGATTTCTACCTTAACTGTTAACCTTTACTGACACCCCAAACCATGTGATGAGGAACCTGATTCTTCGTATTATCCCTTATGATTCATGGCTTCATCGTAATGTAATTGGCTGTTAAGTAGTTGGCCAAATGGAATCGTATATTTCTGGCTAAGTGGGCAGTTGCTATGCAAGGCGCAACGTAGGGAGCATAGCCGTAGCTATGTGACCGGAGTTGCAACGCCGCACGACTGCATGGATGCAGGAGCTAGAGCAACGCAGGAGCAGTTGCCGGGAGTGACTGACAACTTAGTCAGAAATATATGATTTCATTTGGTTAACTACTTACGCATAACGATGTCTGAAAACACATTTTTGCGAGGTAATGGGAAAATATGCTCATTTTTTTATCAACTTTTTTACCAGCTATGCACGGGCTTTTGTCTATTTACAGGCAGAATTGTCAATGTTAAGTTTTTTACCAATTTTAAACCCTGCGTTTAATGGATCCTTTGATTTACCAGATTGGTTCAAACCATGAATATTTTTGATGAAGCTCTCGGTGTTCTGAAGTCTAAAGTTCAGGTGCGCAAGCTCTTTCACGATATGCACGCTGAAGACCTTCAGCGCGTCATCGGTCGCATTGAAGCCATTTACGAAGAAAAAGTGATGGCTCAAATGGAGGTGGAAGAGCAGCAGGCCCGCAAAAAAGAAGCGCTGGATGCGGTGGTTAAACAGATTAAAGAGCTTGGTCTCTCCCTGGGTGATATCAAAGACCTGTCAGAAGAGAAAAGCAGCGGTGGCCGTAAAGGAAAAACACGCCAGCGTTATTTGTTTCGCTACGAAGCCGTTGATGGTTCATCAGTGGATTGGGAAGGGGCAACAACCGGGCGTATTCCTGCGGACTTCTCAGACTATCTTGAGCGAACCGGTAAAGATCGCAAGGCCTGTATCGTTGCTGAAATCTGATGCTTTAAACCCTTGCTTATTAAAGAGCTTGGCAGGAACAGTCTTTAATTAACCTGCCGGTTTGGAACACGATCTCCGTTCATCCTGATTGCCATTCACCCTGATCTCCGTTCATCCTGAGCGGAGTCGAAGGGTGCCTGGCACAATAAGTAGTTAACCAAATGAAATCATATATTTCTGACTAAGTGGACAGTCACTCTGCGGCGTTGCAACTCCGGTCACATAGCTACGGCTATGCTCCCTACGTTGCGCCTTGCATAGTAACTGCCCACTTAGCCAGAAATATACGATTCCATTTGGCCAACTACTTAGTGAGCCGGAGTTCACGCCTTTGTTGCTTTCACTCCTGCCTATTTGATTTGCCTGAGCCTTTTATCAATCATCTCCTTCAGAACATTTTCCTGGTTAAACCCCCTAACCACCTCATCGGGGAACACCAGAGCCGGAGTACCGGTAATGCCCAGCCTCTGGGCCAGCATGATATTACGGTCCAGTTGTTTGTTAATCTCTTTATCATCTACTACGGCGGTTTTCAGTGCCTCCACATCCAGCCCCTGTTTTCTGACAATACCGGCAATGGAAGCCGAGTCATGCCGGGCACGATGAGACATCAATGCTTTATGCAGCGCCAGATAGGCGTCATTACCTTCAGCCCTGGCTGCCAATAAGAGCGCCGCCGCCTCTCTTGAACTGGGCCCGAGGATGGGCATGTCTTTATAGATAATTTTCAGGTCAGGGTAATTGTTGACCAGCACTTCCAGAACCGGGTCCTGCCGTTTGCAAAATCCACAGTTCACATCACCAAAGTAGGCAATGGTCAGTTTGGGGGTTGAGGAACCGGCAAAGGGATCATCACTGTGAAACAGCTCGGCCATATTGCTGGTAAGCACCGAGTTTTGCGCCTGTGATTTGGCTAACTCTTCCCGTTTTTTCAACTCATTGACAACATCGAGAAAAATTTCAGGGTTTTCCATCAGGGCTTCACGCACCAGCTCTTTGACCTGTTGTTGCTGTTCCCGGTCCAGCGGTGCGGCCTGACTGCTGATTGGCAGGATAAGTGCGGTAGCGGCAATGGCCAGCAGCTTTTTCATGGTTAACGTCCAATGTAGTGATCAGGAGTGTTTTTCACCATCTTACCGGTTTGACGGGCGGTAATGGAATGCAGTCGCCATTGGTTAAGGCAATAATCTTGTAAATATTGCTGTTTTTATTCTGCTTATTTATTAATCGCTGCCTTTGCTGATCAAAAAAGCCGGGACTCCGGAAAAACTTGATCAAGATCAAAGTACATCGGGTCCAACCTGCGTATGGTTTTTATAGGGATAGCAGACCGATTGAAGCCGTAGCGTCAAGACCAATGGCACTGACTTAAGCCTGTAAGCCCCGTAAACAGGGACATTGATATAGGTTGATAGATTTGAATTTGAACCACAAAGGCACAGAGACACAAAGAAAAGATTTCTTTTTTCTTCCTTTGTGTCTTTGTGCCTTTGTGGTGAAAGTCTTTTAACTATGTCAAGGCTTTCACGCTTAAGTCAGTGCCATTGGCGTCAAGACCGCTGGAGTACCCGAAAGAACAGATTATCGGTATCAGCCAGTGAGATTGGAGAAGCCAAATATACTTCATTGCAGGTGTTGTATTGGCTTCAGGCATTTGCCAGAAAAACCCATTAAGCGGCTAAATGATCGCAGCCGGGGCCGATAACAACAGTTCCTTAAAAAAACACGTAAAGGACTGAAACAATGAAAGTAATTGCTGTTGCTGTAGCGGGAATGTTATTGGCCGGTGCTGTTCAGGCTGCTGATAAGGCGGAAGATCTTCAAAAACAGGGTATGGTCTGTTACTCAATGGGCCAGGTCAATGCCGAAAGACAATCCGGTGGACGTGGAATGGCTCCGGACCTTACTGTCAATATTGCTCCGACTTTTTATATCACCAGTGACCGTGACTATAAAGCCTGCCGTAAGATGGCGGCGGAAAAGGGCGCTCATGTGATTGTTGATCCGAATGCCTGAGTTTTTGGTTGGATCGTGAAGGCTTGAGGTGCTGAGTGAAAATGATCTCTTGGTATTTCAGGCTTGCGTTTAGGTTATGATCTTGTTCCCACGGGCATGAGGCTGTCGCGAAAGTCTTACAAGCACTGGAACCACGAAGAGCACTAAGTAATTTTTCAAAGGCTTAGTGCTCTTCGTGCACTTTGTAATTCCAAAAAAAACGCCTAAGGCCTACCTTTCGCGACAACCTCGCCTCCATGCGAATCCCTGCCTCAAGATTCCTGCTAAATTAGCTGAGACAAGAGTATCTGCGAACAACCGTATGTATTTCCATCCAGAGCATCGGTTCGATTGAACCAGACTCTTACGTGTGTTGTTTCGTATAGTTGGTGCTGGTTTGTCGAGGAGTGCTTCAATCGGTGGGAGTTTCTTAGAAAGACATTTACCGGGTATGCATTCCCACACCGGAGTGTGGGAAAGAGGTCATGAATTAGCGATTTCCGCCTTAAATACCTTGCTGTTGATCATTTTACTATTGAGCCGCATCTTGGCAGCCATCAATAAAGTTACCACAATTTGAACCATTAACGCCCTCAATTGCCCACTGCATAACACCACCGACTGTGTTCGGTGTTAAAGTAACGTCGTCATTATTACCATCACCGGTGAAATCACCAG
This sequence comes from Endozoicomonas acroporae, assembly GCF_002864045.1. GTDB lineage: Bacteria > Pseudomonadota > Gammaproteobacteria > Pseudomonadales > Endozoicomonadaceae > Endozoicomonas > Endozoicomonas acroporae. The sequence continues at coordinate 976 of NZ_PJPV01000009.1, read as the reverse complement.
CATCTACAGTGATAATACCATTTGCTACGTCAGTTACCTGGCCAGCAACAACAGGGATCCCTTCGTCTCCTGCATCACAGTCATCCAGTACACCGCTATTTGTCTGAGAACAAATTGCAATAGCTGTTCGATAGGCAGCGGCTTCTGCAATAGCAGAAGTGGCAGTCGCACCTCTTGTGTAGTTCTGATACTGCGGAATAGCCACAGCCGCCAAAATACCAATGATCGCCACAACGATCATCAATTCAATCAGCGTAAAACCCTGTTGTTTTTTCATTTTTCTGTCCCCCGGGAACATCATTTATAGTTTTTTTAGCATGCATCTTCTTACAAGACATGCGTCTTTTAACCACCCTACCCTGGGTACATCGTCCTTTCTCAGTGTGTATTCCGCTAAAAGCTTATGGTTATCATCTTTATAACTCCGCAGAACACGAAAAAAGTAACATGGTTTGATATGTGTCACAACACTAAAACCAGAGATTTGCTAAACACGGCTTTTATGGATCTCTCTCCTTGTTGTGAGCCGACACTTGCTCCAATCCCTTAACTCCGCTCAGGGTGAACGGAGATTGTACACATCAAACACATTGAAATAATGCACGGTTACACGGTTCCAATGTATTTGATGGGTTCTCTCTATCAATGACGCCCAAACTCCGTTCGTCCTGAGCGGAGTCGAAGGGCGTAAGCTCCATGCCCTGAATAAAGACTGTGCCAATCACCCTTCGACTCCGCTCAGGGTGAACGGAGATTGTACACATCAAACACATTGAAATAATGCACGGTTACACGGTTCCAATGTATTTGATGGGTTCTCTCTATCAATGACGCCCAAACTCCGTTCGTCCTGAGCGGAGTCGAAGGGCGTAAGCTCCATGCCCTGAATAAAGACTGTGCCAATCACCCTTCGACTCCGCTCAGGGTGAACGGAGATTGTACACATCAAACACATTGAAATAATGCACGGTTACAC